>NZ_JBBHZL010000004.1:0-448633 GCF_049843575.1 Cupriavidus sp. Met-2 | reverse complement strand
GGCACTGTCCTGCTTCGAGGACGGGAAGAAGCGCCATGCCCGGAAATATAGATTCCAGGTAGGCGAATGCAGGGGATGTAGGCACGGACTTTTCCTTCCACCAGCCCGGTGCAACCGGGCCGGGCCCACGGGCCCTTGGCGAGGAAAAGTCGGGGATTTCAGAAAGCGGTCATCGGAAGCGGGAAGACTTGGTCCGTGGCCCTTTTCTTCCCCTACTGTCGTCGAAGGACGGCAGCTCCTACTACATCGCTCATAAAGGTCAGCCGCATCTCCGCTCGGCGAGGGAGTCAACCCGACGTTGACTATCGCTCAGCAGTTCCCTGCAGTTAATCTGGCTCCCTGCAGGATAGAGGAGTGTGACGTCCCCGCAGCCGCAGGAAAAGTATCGCAAAAGAGACTGCACAAGTCAAACGGCAGCGGTGGGAAAAACTGGGAAAAAATGCCGCGAAATTTGAGGTATTCAGCAGTACCCGGAAGTATCAGAAAGTGATGTAACACTTTGATTTTCCGATGGTGCCCGGGGTCGGACTCGAACCGACACGCCTTGCGGCGGGGGATTTTGAGTCCCCTGCGTCTACCTGTTTCACCACCCGGGCTGGGTATCTGGCGACGGGCGAGAATGCCTGTCGCACTGCGATGAATCGCGGATTATGCCGGAAATCGCCCAGTCGGACAACCCGGGGTGGGTTTGGTGTCAGCGTCCGCGCCGGGCGTTGGTGGCGCGGTTGCGGTCGTAGAAGCCGGGCGGCTTGCGGGCGATCCAGCAGATGAAATCGGCGATGGCTGGGTGGGCGCGCAGCGCGTTCCAGTCGTGATAGGTCGTGGCCAGTTCCGCCTCGGTGAAGACCGAGTGGACTTTCTGGTGGCAGACGCGGTGCATTGGCACGACTGCCCGGCCGCCGTGGCTGCGTGGCACAGGGTGGTGCAGGTCAGTTGTGGCGTCGTCCAGCAACCTGCGGCCGCATAGCGGGCAGAGCGATCCGGTTGCTGTTGGCGCTTCGGGGGGCGGGCCGAGTTGGCCATCGCGGCCTTCTCGCAGACGGCGCTTGACGACCATTGGTATTCCTGTGGAGTCAGGGAGGGGCGGCAGTTGCGGTAGGATAGCGCGCAACCGCGCCTTGCGGTGCCCCCCGAGATGCCACTGGAGCCGAGTGCCATGTCAGTCCAGCCGCCCCTGGATGTTGCCCCTGCCGCCACGTTTGCCGCATTGGCTGAACTCCCTTCGCAGGACCCCGCGTTTTACGCGCAGCAGTACAACAATCGCGCGAACGTGCCCGAGAATCCCGTACACATGGCGCGCTGGGCGGCGGATTCGGCGCTGGCGCGGGCCGGTGCGATCGAGTACTTCGAGGATCTGTCCTACGGAGAGGCGGATTCGTCACTGGTCGCCACCGAGACATACGACTATTTCCCGGCTATGCACGTGCCGGATGGCACGCGTCCGCCATTGCTGGTATTCCTGCACGGCGGCTACTACCGGGCGCTGGACAAGCGCGATCACAGTTTCGTGGCCAGCGTGCCGACTCGGCGCGGTGTGTCGGTGGCGGTTGTCAACTACGCGCTGTGCCCGGACGTGACCGTTGAAACGATTGTGCGTCAGGCACTGGAAGCAGTGGCATGGCTGTATCGCCAGGCTGATGCGCTGGGCCATGACCCGGATCGCATCTTCCTGGCCGGACATTCGGTGGGTGGCCATCTGGTGACCATGCTGATGACGGCCCTGTGGCCGCAGGTCGGTGCCGATCTGCCGGCGGATCTGGTCAAGGGTGGCCTGTCGATCAGCGGTTTGTATGATCTGGAGCCGCTGCGTCGCACCGCGTTCCTTCAGGCCGATCTGAAGCTTACGGAGTTGGACGTCGCGCGCATGTCGCCGGCCTTCATGCCGCCGGCCACGCGCGCGCCACTGATCACGGCGGTGGGCGAACTGGAATCGAGCGAGTATCACCGCCACAACGCGCTGATTCACGCGGCATGGCCCGACAATGTGCGTGAGCAGATCGCGCTGCCGGGCCGCCATCATTTCAATGCGATGGATGACCTGATGCGCGACGACAGTCCGTTGATGCGCGCGCTGCTGGGGATGATCGCGGGGTTTTGAACGGCTGGATGGGGCCGAGGGCGAGCGGACGCCAGTCGCTCCCCCACAGGGTGACTTTCGTCAGCCCTTCAGCTCCAGCACCTTCAGCAGCGACGACGTATCGTCCTTGCCCCAGCCCTGATCCATCAACTCGCCGAGTTGCGCTGACGTGGCGCGCATCGCCGGCAACTCAAGCCCAATCTCGGTGGCGATGTCCGCCGCGAGTCCGAAATCCTTGGCGTGGAGCCGCGACTCTATGCCAGCGGAGAAATCGCGCGTCACCATCTTCGGGCCGAGCATGTCGAGCATACGGCTGCCGGCCATGCCGGTGGACATTGCCTGGAACACCTTGGCAGTGTCCACGCCCTGCGCGCCGGCAAAGCGCATGGCTTCGGCGATGCCTTCGATATTGACCACCTGAGCGATCTGGTTGCACAGCTTGGCCACCTGGCCTGCGCCGCTGTCGCCAATGTGCGTGATGGTCTTGCCGAGCTGCTCCAGCAGCGGACGCACCTTTTCCAACACCTCGGCCTTGCCGCCGACCATGATCGTCAGCGTGGCGGCCTGCGCTCCCACCGTGCCGCCCGATACCGGACAGTCCAGCGCCTCGATGCCGCACGCTGCCAGCGCTTGCGCTATCTCGCGCGTGACGATCGGCGAGATGGTGCTGTGATCGACGCAGATCGTGCCTGGCGCGGCGCCTTCCACCACGCCGTTCCGGCCGAGCAGCACTTCGCGCACGTCCTCGGACGATGTCACGTTAGTGAAGACGACGGCCGCGCCTTGCGCGGCTTCCGCGGGCGTGAAGAACGGTTCCGCGCCCAACTGGCGCGCGGCATCGGCTGCTTCGGGTCGGCGCACGAAGGCGCGCACGGTATGGCCGGCGCGGATCAGGTGGCCCACCATCGGCGCGCCCATCGCGCCAAGGCCAATAAATGCTACGGTGGTCATGAATGCTTCCTAGAACTTGTCTTACTTGTCGCCTGCGTAGGCGAACTTGCCATTGCGCACCACGCCCATCACGCGGGCACGCTGGTCGAAACCTTGATGATCCTGCGCGCTCAGGTTGAGCACGCCATTGGGCACGGTCAGGTTGTGCGTCGATTCGATCGCGTCACGCAGCGCGGCGCGGAACGCTGGCGTGCCTGGCTGCGCGCCGCTCTTGAGCGCGCGTCGGCTGGCATCGTCGAGCAGCAGCCATGCGCCCCATGCATCGCCAGCAAACTGCGTCACCGTATCCGGGCCGTACTTCGCTTCATAGCGCGTGACGAAATCGAGCGCCACCTTCTTCACCGGATGGCTATCGGGCAACTGCCGCGCTACCACCACTGGCCCGGTCGGAAAGAGTGTGCCCTCGACGTCCTTGCCACCCACGCGCAGGAAGTCCCACGACGCAATGCCGTGGGTCTGGTAGATGCGGCCCTTGTAGCCGCGCTCGCCGAGTGTCTTCTGAGGCAGCACTGCCGGCGTGCCCGAGCCCGCAATCAGGATGGCATCCGGATTCGCCGACATCAGCTTCAGTATCTGCCCGGTCACCGACGTATCGGTGCGCCCGAAGCGCTCGTTGCCCACCACGCGCAGGCGACGGATCTCGGCCATCTTCGAAAACTCGCGCCACCAACTTTCGCCGTAGGCATCGTTGAAGCCGATGAAGCCCACCGTCTTCACGCCCTGGTTGGTCATGTGCTCGGTCAGGATCGTCGCCATCAGGGCGTCGTTCTGCGGCATCTTGAATGCCCAGCGGCGCCGTGCGTCGCCGGCCGGCTCGATGATTGAAGCCGAGGCGGCCAGCGCCACCATCGGCGTCCCGCTCTCGGCAATGGCGTCGAGCGCGGCAATCGCGTTTGGCGTGATGTTGGGGCCGACGATCACATCGACCTTGTCCTCGGCGATGAGCTTGCGCACGTTGCGCACGGCAGCAGCCGGGTCAGTGGCGTCGTCGAGCACGATGTACTGCGCGCGCTGGCCGCCAAGCGTCTGCGGCCACATCTGCACCGTGTTGCGCGACGGGATGCCGATCGCGGCGGCGGGGCCTGTGGTCGACAGGTCGACGCCGACGCGGATATCGGCATGGGCCGACCCCGTGGCGACACCAAAAGACAACATGGACATCACTGGCAGCAGCAGCTTGCGCAGACGCATGGGCGAACTCCCGGACGAGACAGGATCGTGAAGAGGACGACTTCGGAGACGGCTTTGGGGACGGCTTCGGGGTCGACTATGTGGCTTACTTCGCAGCCAGTCGCCACAGCGACGTCATCTCGGCCTTGCGCGCGGCGAAGAGCGGGTCGTCGGCATCGGCGGCCTTCGGGTGGCGCGGGCGGATGTCAGAGCGGCCAAGCACCTTGAGCCCCGCCGCATCGATCCAGCCAAGCAGTTCGTCGCGCGTGCGCAGGCCCAGATGCTCGGCAAAGTCCGACAGGATCAGCCAGCCCTGGCCATCCGGCGTCAGATGCGCGGCCAAGCCGTTCAGGAAGCCGCGCAGCATCCGGCTGTCCGGGTCGAACACGGCGTGCTCGATCGGCGAACTCGGGCGTGCGGGTACCCACGGTGGATTGCAGACCACGAGCGGCGCGCGGCCTTCGGGGAACAGGTCGGCTTCGATGATCTCGACGTCGCCCGTCAGTCCAAGCCGCTCGATGTTGGCGCGGGCGTTGCCGAGCGCGCGGGCGTCCTGGTCGGTGCCTACCACGCGTTTCACGCCACGCTGGGCCAGCAGCGCCGCGAGCACGCCGGTGCCGGTGCCAATGTCGAACGCCAGGGTGCCCGATGGCAGCGGTTCTTTCGCCACGAGGTCGATGTACTCGCCGCGCACAGGCGAAAACACGCCGTACCACGGATGGATGCGCTCGCCGAGCGCCGGGATCTCGATGCCTTTCTTGCGCCATTCGAATGCGCCGATCAGGCCGAGCAGTTCACGCATCGACGCCACGTACGGCGTGTCGGATTGGCCGTAGACCTGCTCGCAGGCTTCATGCACATCGGGCGCGCGGCGCAGCGGCACCACGTGGCCGGCCTCGAACGGCAGCAGCAACATGCCCAGCGTGCGGGCCCGCTGCGACTGGGCGAGCCGGTGCTTGTGGAACGCCTCGGTGAGGCTGGCGGCCGGCTTTGGCGCCTTCTTCGGCTTGCGATCGACGCGCCGCGCCATCGCCTGCAGTAACTGGCGCGCATTCTGGAAGTCGCCGCGCCAGAGCAGGGCGGTGCCTTCACTGGCCAGACGGAACGCGGTATCGGCCGGCGTCTGGTCGTCGGCGATCACCACGCGTTTCGGCGGGGGCAGGCCGGCTTCGGAACGCCACATCGCGCTGCGCTCGGCGCCGTCTTCGGTCCAGTGGATCGTCGGGAGGGAATCAGTGACTGACATATATATAGGGCAGGGTGCTTCGAGCGATGCTCAGAGTTCGTAGGCTTCGTGGTCGCCCGACATCGCCTGTTCCACCAGCTTGCGGTTCAGGGTCGGCGAGAACAACTCGATGAATGTATAGACGAAGCTGCGTAGATAGGCCCCCTGCTTGACGGCCAGGTGGGTGACATTGGTGCCAAACAGGTGGCCGGCCGGAATGCCGCGCAGGTTGCGGTCACGTTCGGGGTCGTAGGCGAGGCCGGCCACGATGCCGACGCCCAGGCCAACCTCGACGTACGTCTTGATGACGTCGGCGTCGATGGCCTCCAGCACGATGTCCGGCTGGAGATGGCGCAACTCGAATGCCTTGTCGATCTTGGGCCGGCCAGCAAAGTTCACGTCATAGGTGATCAGCGGAAAGGTGGCCAGGTCTTCCAGCGTCAGGTGCTTTTTCTCCAGAAGCGGATGGTCAGGTGGCGTAATCACCATATGCTGCCACTGATACCCGGGCAGCGACACCAGGCTCTTGTCGCCCGAGATGCCCTCGGTGGCGATGCCCAGATCGGCCTGGTCATGCAAGATCATGTCGGCGATCTGCGCCGGATTGCCCTGCTGGATCGACAGCCGCACCTTCGGGTAGCGCTTGGTGAACTCGCTGATCACGCGCGGCAGCGCGTAACGGGCCTGGGTATGGGTGGTGGCGATGGTGAAGTTGCCCTGATCCTGTGCCGCGTAGTCCTTGCCCACGCGCTTCAGACTTTCCACTTCCTGCAGGATCTTCTCTACCGAGGTCAGGATGCGCCGCCCCGGTTCGGTCAGGCTGCGAATCCGTTTGCCGTGTCGTGTGAAGATATCGACACCTAGCTCCTCTTCCAGTTCGATAATCGCCTTGGAAACGCCGGGTTGTGACGTATAGAGCGCCTTTGCGGCCTCCGTCAAGTTGAAATTCTGACGGACAGCCTCACGCACAAAGCGGAATTGATGAAGGTTCATATAACTGCGTCCGTATAAACAAACAACTTCTTATTAGTTTGAGGTATGAGGCGAGTTTATTACGATTCTCGAACTTTGTTAAACGTTCGGCCTGCCCGTATTGCGTCCAGCCCCCAGCCTGTATAGGTGACGCGGACGAGGGGAAAGCCGGGCAACTCGAGAATCCCCCCCGATGTCCCTTGCCTATACCGTTTCCGGTCTGCTGGTAGGTCTCCTGGTCGGTCTGACCGGAGTCGGCGGGGGTTCGCTCATGACGCCGCTGCTGACGCTGCTGTTCGGCTTCTCGCCGGCCACTGCGGTGGGCACCGACCTGGCGTTTGCCTCGATTACCAAGGGCTTCGGCACGCTGGCCCACCGCGCGCACGGCCATGTGCAGTGGCAGGTGGTGCGCCGCCTGTGCATGGGCAGCCTGCCGGCCGCCGTGGCCGCCATCCTCGTGCTCAAGAGCGCGGGTGAACTCAATGCGCAGTGGCTCCACGCGATCCGCGTGACGATCGGTGTGTCGGTCCTGCTGACCGTGCTGTCGCTGCTGTTCCGCAAACAGATGCTGGCCTGGCTGGCGCGTAACCCGCGCTTCCAGCTCGAAGGCCGCAAGCAGGTGGTGGCCACCGTGTTGGTGGGCGCCGTGATCGGCGTGCTGGTGACGGTGTCGTCGATCGGTGCCGGCGCCGTGGGCGCGACCCTGATCCTGCTGCTGTATCCCCATATGAAACCGGCCGAAGTGGCCGGTACCGATATCGCCTACGCCGTGCCGCTCACGGCCGTGGCAGGGCTGGGCCACGTGTGGCTCGGCACGGTCGACTGGAATTTGTTGCTGGCGCTGCTGGTGGGCTCGATCCCCGGCATCTGGCTCGGTGCGCAACTGTCGCGGGCACTGCCCGAGCGGATCGTGCGCGCCGCACTTGCCACGACGCTGACGCTCGTGGCCATCAAGCTCGTTTCATGAGACCGGTTATGAATGATTCAGGCGTCGTTACACGGCCTTGCCAGAACCGCTTCGCTTCATTCCTGACCAGCCTCCCTAAAGTTACCGAATACTGAACGGACCCACACCATGTATCAGTACGATCAATATGACCAGCGTATCGTCCAGGAGCGCGTTGCCCAGTTCCGTGACCAGGTGCGTCGCCGCCTGTCCGATGAGCTGACCGAGGAAGAATTCCTGCCGCTGCGCCTGCAGAACGGCCTGTACATGCAGCGTCACGCCTACATGCTGCGCGTGGCGATTCCGTACGGCCTGCTGGCCTCGAAGCAGATGCGCATGCTGGCCCATATCGCCCGCACCTACGACCGCGACTACGGCCATTTCTCCACGCGCCAGAACATCCAGTACAACTGGATGGATCTGGAGCGCGTGCCCGACGTGCTGGACGACCTCGCCAGCGTCGAAATGCACGGCATCCAGACCTCCGGCAACTGCGTGCGCAACATCACCACCGACCAGTTCGCCGGCGTGGCGCCGGACGAGACGGTGGACCCGCGCGTGCTGGCCGAACTGCTGCGCCAGTGGAGCACGTTCCAGCCCGAATTCGCGTTCCTGCCGCGCAAGTTCAAGATCGCCATCTCGTCGTCGGCCGATGACCGCGCCGTGGTGCAGATGCACGATATCGGCATCTATGCGTACAAGAACGCCGCTGGCGAGACGCGCCTGCGCATCCTTGCTGGTGGAGGTCTGGGCCGCACGCCGATTCTGGGCACGATCATCAAGGAAGATCTGCCGTGGCAGCACATGCTGACCTATGTGGAGTCCGCGATCCGCGTGTACAACCGCTACGGCCGCCGCGACAACAAGTACAAGGCCCGCATCAAGATCCTGGTGAAGGCCATCGGTGCCGAGAAGTTCGCCGCCGAAGTGGAAGAAGAGTGGAAGTTCAGCAAGGACGGCCCGGGCACGCTGACGCAGGCCGAGTTCGATCGCGTGGCGCAGTACTTCCAGCCGCCCGCCTACGAAAAGCTGCCCGACACCGACGCATCGTTCGAAAAGCACCTGCTCGAGAACAAGGCGTTCGCACGCTGGGTCAACCGCAACGTGCACGCGCACAAGGTGCCGGGCTATGCATCCGTGACGCTGTCGACCAAGCCGGGTCCGGTGTCGCCCCCGGGCGATGCCACGTCCGCGCAAATGGACACGGTTGCCGATTTCGCTGATCGCTATGGCTATGGCGAACTGCGCGTGGCGCATGAGCAGAACCTGGTGCTGCCCGATGTGAAGAAGCGTGACCTGTTCGCGCTGTGGGAAGACGCGAAGAAGGCCGGTCTGGCCACGGCCAACATCGGCCTGCTGACCGACATCATCGCCTGCCCGGGCGGCGACTTCTGCTCGCTGGCTAACGCCAAGTCGATTCCGATCGCGCTGGCGATCCAGGAGCGCTTCGACAACCTCGACTACGTCTACGACCTCGGCGACATCTCGCTGAACATCTCGGGTTGCATCAACGCCTGCGGCCACCACCACGTCGGCAACATCGGCGTGCTGGGCGTCGACAAGGATGGCGCCGAGTGGTACCAGGTCACGATCGGCGGCGCCCAGGGCAATGACACGGCGCTGGGCAAGGTGATCGGCCCGTCGTTCAGCGCCCACGAGATGCCCGATGTGGTGTCGCGCATCATCGAGACATTCGTGGCCAACCGTGTTGGCGACGAGCGCTTTATCGAAACCGTTGGCCGGATTGGCATCGCGCCGTTCAAGGAACGGGTGTACGCGGACAAGCAGCGCGAAGAGCGCGCCGAAGCCTGACGAACGGAGTTACCGAACATGGCAAAGATCATTCAACTGCAACGCGACGCCGCCGAATTCCGTCCTGTCATCGTCGACGATAGCTGGACCGTGCTGCGTGCCACCGAAACCGAACCGCTCGACGAGGCAAAGATCGCTGCCGTCGCGCAAGGCACCGACGCCGTGCTGTTCCCGCTGTCAGTGTGGAAGGCGAACGAAGCCCTGCTGGCTGGCCGCGACAAGGCCATCACCGGCGTGTGGCTGGCGCCGGAAGACGAGCCGGGCGACGCCGAAGCGCTGTTCGATCGCGTATCGGTCGTGGCCGTGGACTTCCCGGTGTTCCGCGATGGCCGCGGTTTCTCGTCGGCCTATCTGCTGCGCACGCGCTACCACTGGGCAGGCCAGCTGCGCGCGATCGGCGACGTGCTGCGCGATCAGCTCAACTTCATGAAGCGCTGCGGCTTCGACACTTTCGCGGTGCGCGCCGACAAGAACATCGACGACGCGCTGAAGGGCTTCACCGAGTTCACGGTGGCCTACCAGGCTTCGGTGGACGAGCCGCTGCCGCTGTTCCGCCGCGCACGTGCCGACGTGACCGCCCGGGGCGTGGCATGAGCTCCGTGATCTCCGAGATCCCAGTCGTCGACGGTTCGGTGTCGTCGCTGCGCCCCCCAGCGCTGTGGACGAAGCCGGCGTACGCCGGCACGATCGAGGCGCTCGAAGTGAAGGAACGTGAACTGGCCGAACGCCTGTCCGGCATCGCGGCACGTTTCTTCCGCGCGCGCTTCGCCACGAGCCTGGCCGCCGAAGACATGGTGCTGACCGACGCGATCCTGCGCGGCAGCCCGGCCGTGCGCGCCGGCATCCGCGTGTTCACGCTGAACACCGGCCGCCTGCACGCCGAAACGCTTGCTGTGCTGGACAAGGTCGAGACGCACTACGGCTACACGATCGAGCAGTTCACGCCCGACCAGGAAGCAGTGGAGAACTACCTGAAGAAGAACGGCCTGAATGCCTTCTACGACAGCGTGGACCTGCGCAAGAGCTGCTGCGGCATCCGCAAGGTGGAACCGCTCAATCGCGCGCTTTCGCACGCCGATGCGTGGATGACGGGCCAGCGCCGCGAGCAGGCCGTGACGCGCGCCGAACTGCCGTTCGAGGAAACGGACGAGTCGCGCGGCATTCCCAAGTTCAATCCGCTGGCCGACTGGACCGAGGCCGAAGTGTGGGCGTACCTGTCGCGCCACAACGTCCCGGTCAACGCGCTGCACGAGAAGGGCTATCCGAGCATCGGTTGCGAGCCCTGTACGCGGGCGGTGAAGGCCGGCGAGGACGTACGCGCCGGACGGTGGTGGTGGGAGAGCAAGGACTCGAAAGAGTGCGGGCTCCACGAACAGAACATCAAGCACTGAACAGAATATTTGAGGCCGAGAACGACATGGGCATCATGAACGACATCGCAAGCGCAGGCATCCCCGCCAACGTGGAACACCTGCTGCAGGTCCAGAACGACCACCTCGACCGGCTCGAAGCCGAATCGATCTACATCATCCGCGAGGTGGTGGCCGAGTGCCGCAACCCGGCGCTGCTGTTCTCCGGCGGCAAGGATTCGATTGTCATGCTGCATCTGGCGCTCAAGGCCTTCCGCCTGGGCGACCGCAAGGTGGAGCTGCCGTTCCCGCTGGTCCACATCGACACCGGCCACAACTATCCGGAAGTGATCCAGTTCCGCGACCAGCGTGTGGGCGAACTGGGCGCGCGCCTGGTGGTGGGCCATGTCGAGGATTCGATCAGGCGTGGCACCGTGCGCCTGCGCAAGGAAACCGATTCGCGCAACGCCGCACAGGCTGTGACGCTGCTGGAAACGATCGAGGCGCACAAGTTCGACGCGCTGATGGGCGGTGCCCGTCGCGATGAAGAAAAGGCTCGCGCCAAGGAGCGCATCTTCTCGTTCCGCGACGAGTTCGGCCAGTGGGACCCGAAGGCCCAACGCCCGGAACTGTGGAGCCTGTACAACGCCCGCATGGCCCAAGGCGAGCAGATGCGCGTGTTCCCGATCTCGAACTGGACCGAACTCGACGTGTGGCAGTACATCGCCCGCGAAAACCTGGCCCTGCCGCCGATCTACTACGCGCACGAGCGCGAAGTGGTGCGCAAGAACGGCCTGCTGGTGCCGGTGACGCCGATTACGCCGAAGCAGGATGGCGATGTGAGCGAAGTGCTGTCGGTCCGCTTCCGCACCGTGGGCGACATCAGCTGCACGTGCCCGGTGGCTAGCACCGCGGCCACGCCGGTGGAGATCATCGCGGAGACCGCGGTGACCGAGATCACCGAGCGCGGCGCCACCCGCATGGACGACCAGACGAGCGAAGCGTCGATGGAACGCCGGAAAAAAGAAGGCTACTTCTAAATCGACGCAGCAGAGGAATACGACAATGTCTCACCAATCCCAACATCAAGGCCTGCTGCGTTTCATCACCGCGGGCTCCGTGGACGACGGCAAGAGCACGCTGATCGGCCGTCTGTTGTTTGACAGCAAGGCAGTGCTGTCCGACCAGCTCACCGCGCTGGCCAACGCCAAGAACAAGCGCACCGCTGGCGAGCAGATCGACTTCTCGCTGCTGACCGACGGCCTCGAGGCCGAGCGAGAGCAGGGCATCACGATCGACGTGGCTTACCGCTATTTCTCGACCGCGCGCCGCAAGTTCATCATTGCCGATACGCCGGGCCACGAGCAGTACACGCGCAACATGGTGACGGGCGCCTCGACTGCGCACGCCGCCATCGTGCTGGTGGATGCCACGCGCGTCACGGTCAAGGACGGCCGCGCCGAGCTGCTGGCCCAGACCAAGCGTCACTCGGCAATCCTGAAGTTGCTGGAACTGCAGCACGTGATCGTCGCCGTGAACAAGATGGACCTGGTTGACTACAGCGAGCAGCGCTTCAACGAGATCCGCGCCGCCTACATCGAACTGGCCGCGCAACTGGGCCTGAAGGATGTGACCTACGTGCCGGTGTCGGCACTGCGTGGCGACAACATCGTCCATGCCAGCGACGCTATGCCGTGGTACCAGGGCGAGCCGCTGCTGCCGCTGCTGGAATCGCTGCCGGTGGAAGATGTGGCGCCGGTAGGCGATGCCGCGCTGCGCTTCCCGGTGCAACTGGTGGTTCGCCAGGACGGTTCCGCCGCCGACGACTTCCGTGGCTACGCTGGCCGTGTGGAAGCCGGCACGGTCCGCGTGGGCCAGAAGCTGCGCGTGCTGCCCGCCAATCGCGAAGCCGTGGTGGCCGAAGTGCTGACGCCGAATGGATCGGCCGATTCCGCCAGCGCCGGCGACACCGTCACGGTGCGTCTGGCCGAAGACGTTGATGTATCGCGTGGTGACATGTTCGTGTCGGCCGATACCGCCGCCGAATCGGCGAAGAAGCTGACTGCCGACCTGTGCTGGTTCGACGATGAGTCGCTGAATCCGTCGCGCAAGTACGTGCTCAAGCACACTACGGCCAGCGTGTTCGCGCGCGTGTCGGCGGTGGATCGCGTGCTGGATGTGCATACGCTGTCGCACGAAACCGGCCGCCATGAGATCAACCTGAACGACATCGGTTCGGTGCAGATCTCGCTGCAGAAGCCGATCGTCTGCGATACATACGGCGACAATCCGGCGACGGGCGCGTTCGTGCTGATCGACGAAGCCACCAACCACACGGTGGCGGCGGGCATGATCCGTGCGTATGCCTGATATCGTCTGAGTCGGGCATTTCATACAGCGAGGGTCAGGATGGACAGGCAGCACGGCAAGGCCACGGGCAAGGTGTACCTGATTGGTGCGGGTCCCGGCGCGGCCGATCTCATTACGGTGCGCGGCGCACGACTGTTGGGCGAGGCGCAGGTCGTGCTGCACGATGCACTCGTATCGCCCGAGATGCTGGCGTGGTGTCCGCAGGCCGAACTGGTCGAGGTGGGCAAGCGCTGCGGCCAGCGTTCCACGGCGCAACTCTTCATCAATCGCCAGATCGTCGATCTGGCCACGAAGTACGAGCGCGTGGTGCGGCTCAAGGGCGGCGACCCGATGCTGTTTGGCCGCGCCGACGAGGAGTTGCAGGCGCTGGAAGCGGCCGGTATCGAGTACGAGGTGGTGCCCGGCATCACCGCGGCGCTCGCGGCGGCCAGCGCGATCGGCCGGCCCTTGACCAAGCGTGGTGTATCGCGCAGCGTGGCGTTCGCTACCCAGGCCAAGGCGGCCGATGCCGTCGACGTGGAGGCCGATGTGAAGGCAGACACGATCATCTACTACATGGGCCGTGATCAGGCGGCGAACATTGCGACGCAGTTGATCGCTCGCGGCAAGCCGGCGTCGACACCCGCATGGGTAGTGGAAGCCGCTACGACGCCGCGCCAGCGCAGCCACCAGTTCACGCTGGGTCAGATGGCGGCAGGCGAGGCGGCACGCTGGATGGACCCGGTGCAGCCCAGCCTGCTGATGATCGGCGAGGCCCTGGGGAGCAGGGCGACGGAGTACGTGGAAGCCGAACGCGCCGCGTGATCGGTTTGCCCGGTGGAAAAAAGGCCAGAGATTGACTCTGGCCTTTTTGCATTTTGTGTCCCGGGCTAATGTCCAGAATCGGGGGCGGGAGCGGGAGAAAGGGTCAGCGCGCAATATGCCGCGATGGCATCGAGCACGCTGTCGACTTCGCCGACCGCATCCGAAGCGCGAATCTCCACCCCCGGATACTTCGCCCGGCACGCGTCGATCAGCAGCGGGAAATCGCGCCGCAGATGCCCACCCTGGCCGAAGAACACCGGCACGACCGTGATCGCGCCAACGCCAGCCGCCGCCAGCTCGTCGATGGCGTCCTCCAGCGACGGCGTCATCAGTTCCAGGAACGCCAGTCGAACCGCACAGTCCGGCAGCAACGCCACGAGCTTTTCGTGAAGCCGGTCGAACGGATCGCGCCAGCGCGCGTCGCGCGCGCCGTGCCCGAACAGGATGAGCCCTTGTCGCCCAGCGCCCATGATCAGTGGCGATCGACCCAGCGCAGCGCGCCGAGCGCAATCATCAGGTAGAGCGTGCCGGGCACCAGCGCGGAGACGATCGGCGGCCAGGTATGCAGCAGGCCCACGTGCGAGAACAGCGTGTTGGACAGGTGGAACGACAGGCCCAGCATGATGCCGCCGAACACCTTCACGCCCACCGCGCCCGCACGGGCATGGAGGTATGCGAACGGCAGCGCCAGCGCGACCATCACGAACAGCGTCAGCGGATACACCACCTTCTTCCAGAACGCGATTTCGTAGCGCTGCGTGTCCTGCTTGTTGTCGCGCAGGTGGCGGATGTAGCGGAACAGGTTGACCGTCGACATGTTCTCCGGCTGCACCAGCAGCACCGACAGGATCTGCGGCGTCAGCTCGGAGTGCATCAGGATGTTCGGGAACTGCACCTGCTCGCCGCGGAAGTCGGGTGCCAGCGCGTCACGATTGGCGGCCGGCTGGCCGTCACGCAGCTCGATGAAGCGCGTCTCGTTGACGTCGTTGAGCTGCCAAGACTGCCCGCCCTGGTACTTGCCTTCCTTGGCCACGCGGATCACGCGCAGGCGGTAGTCCTTGTCGAATTCGTAAATCGTGACGCCGGTAATCGACTGGTCGGGCCTCAGGCCTTGCACGTTCACGAAGCGGGTGATTTCTCCCGCGCCCTTCTCCTCGGGATCGCGATCGCGGTCCTTGACCCAGACGCCCGAGCGGAAGCCCGATGACACGGTGGCACCGATTGCCTCGAGCTTGATCTTCTGCGCGTACTGTTCGGCTGCCGGGCCGATGAACTCGCCGAAGATGAACGTGGCCAGCGCCAGCGGCACCGCCAGCTTGAACAGCGAGAACAGCGCCTGCCGCGTGTTCAGGCCGGCCACGCGGAAGATCGTGTACTCGGACTGGCTGGCAAGTTGCGAGAAGACGTAGATCGCGCTGATCAGCACCGCGATCGGCAGCACCTCGTAGATACGCGTCGGCGCCTCCAGCATGACGTGGAAGAACGCGATCAGCGACGTGTACTTGCCCTGGACGCTTTCCAGCTCGCTGAGCATGTCGAAGAACACGAACAGGGCCAGCACCGCGAACAGGATGAAGGCGAAAACCCCATAGATCAGGCGAGCGAAGTAGCGCTCGTAGACGCTCAGCACCCTCATGCGCGGCCCCCGGTGGTCTTGCGGCGCAGGCCGAAGACGGCACGCCAGCCTCCCAGGCTACGGTTGGCGCGGTAGCGGAACATCACCAGCGCGCACAGGAACACGGCCAGGTGGATCGGCCAGATGGCCATCCAGAACGACATCGCGCCGGAACGGACCCAGGCCTGCGCCAGGTTGATCAGGTTGCTGTAGGTCAGGTAGATCAGCACGGCAAAGACAAGCGGGGTGTACCGGCCCAGACGCGGATTCACGTAGGCCAGCGGGATCGCGATCATCACGAAGTTGAACGCCAGGATCGGCAGCGAGATCCGCCAGAGCAGTTCGCCCAGGTTCTCGCGGGTCGGGTCGCGGATCAGGTCGATCGTGTCGCGGCTCTTGGTCGGCAGGTCGGCGGCGGCATCCTGCGGCTTGTTGTCGACCTTGACCGCGTACTTGTCGAACTCGACGATCCGGTAATTGAGCTGGCCGGGAATACCGGCGTAGCGGCGGCCATGTTCCATGACCACCAGACGGTCGCCGTTGGGCATTGTCTCGAACTGGCCCTGATGCGCCAGCGCCACACCGATCTTGCCCGATTCGGCATTGGCCACGAAGACATTGCGCGCGTGCTTCATGTCGGCGTCGATGCCTTCGATAAACAGCACGTAGTTACCATTGGCCGGCTCGATGAAACGGCCCGAGGCAATCATCGAGAGCACGCCGCGCTGCTCGAAGCGGTCGCGAAACAGCGCGCTCTGCTGGTTGGCCCACGGCCACGCGAACAGGCCCAGCAGCAGCGCCATGACGAAGAACGGCGCGGCGAACTGCAGCACCGGCTTGATCAGATCGCGCAGGGAGACGCCGGACGAGAACCACACCACCATCTCGGAGTCCTTGTACCACCGGGTCAGGACGATCAGCGTCGAGATGAACAGCGTGGCCGACAGCAGGATCGACAGATAGCCGATCGTCGCCAGGCCGATGAGCATCAGCACGTCGTTGGGGCTGGCCTTGCCATTGGCGGCCATTCCCAGGATACGGATCACGAGCGACGTCAGCATGAACGTCAGCATCACCAGGAACACCGCACCGGCGGTGTAGGCGAGTTCGCGCCGCAGGGCTTGTTGGAAGATCATGCAAGACACGCTTCCGGCTGCCGGCCGGAGCGGGCGATGCGCCGGGGGCCGATGGACTGGCAGGACCGCGGGCTGTCAGCTTTCTGGATCGGCGGCGGCGGATCGCGGATGAAAATCGCGGATAATGGGGGTTTCTTTTCGACGAGCCCCTTGAAGGAAGCGCGATGGAATTTAGCACAAAAGCCCTGGATCTGAGCAAAGCCGGCCAAAATGGTTTCTTGGCCACGAAGACGGACTGTCTGGTGGTTGGCCTGTTCGAGGGCCAAAGTCTGGCCGGCGTGGCCAAGGCGCTGGACGTTGCCACCAAGGGGCTGGTGGCGCGTCTGGTCAAGCAAGGCGACTTCGAAGGCAAGCGCGGCACGCAACTGATGCTGCACGAGGTGGCCGGCGTTGGCGCCGCCCGCGTGCTGCTGGTGGGCCTGGGCAAGGAAGCCGATTTCAACGACAAGGCCTTTGCCGAAGCCGTGCGCACGGCCACGCGTGCCCTGGGCGGCACGCGCGCCGCCTCGGCGCTCTGGTGCCTGGTTCAGCAGCCACCGCAGCAGCGCGACGTGGCCTGGGCCATCATCACCACGATCACGCTGGTCCGGGAGGCCGGTTATCGCCTGCTGGAGCGCCATCCCGAGCTCAAGCGCGCGCCCCGGGGCGCCGGCGCCAACGAAAAGGCGTCGCTGCGCAAGATCGTGCTGGCCGTGGACGTGGGCGACGCCAAGGCCGCCTCGCAGGCCGCCGTGCGTGGCACTGCCATCGCCAACGGCATGGAACTGACCCGCGATCTGGGCAACCTGCCGTCCAACATCTGCACGCCGACCTATCTGGCCAATACCGCCCGTGGCATCGCCAAGCGCCACAAGCTCAAGGTGGAGATCCTGGGTCGCAAGCAGATCGAGGCGCTCAACATGGGCGCCTTCCTTGCCGTGACCAAGGGCAGCGTCGAGCCGCCGCAGTTCATCGTGCTGCGCTATGACGGCGCGAGCGCCAAGCAGGCGCCGGTGGTGCTGGTGGGCAAGGGCATCACGTTCGATACGGGTGGCATCTCGCTGAAGCCGGGCGAGGGCATGGACGAGATGAAGTACGACATGTGCGGCGCGGCATCGGTGCTGGGCACGATCCAGGCCGTGGCCGAAATGGGCCTGAAGCAGAACGTGATCGCCGTGGTGCCGACTTGCGAGAACATGCCGAGCGGCATCGCCACCAAGCCGGGCGACGTAGTGACCAGCATGTCCGGCCAGACCATCGAAATCCTCAATACCGATGCCGAAGGCCGCCTGATCCTGTGCGACGCGCTGACTTACGTGGAGCGCTTCAAGCCGGCCGCCGTGATCGACGTGGCCACGCTGACCGGTGCCTGCATCATCGCGCTCGGCCACGTCAACAGCGGCCTGTACGCCCGCAGTGACGCGCTGGCGGACCAGTTGCTGGGTGCCGGCCGCAAGGCCATGGATACGGCCTGGCGTCTGCCGCTGGACGATGACTACCAGGACCAGCTCAAGTCGAACTTTGCCGATATGGCCAATATCGGTGGCCGTCCGGCCGGCAGCGTGACCGCGGCCTGCTTCCTGGCGCGTTATACCGAGAAGTACGACTGGGCCCACCTCGACATCGCCGGCACAGCGTGGAAGAGCGGCGCGGCCAAGGGCGCCACGGGCCGTCCGGTGCCGTTGCTGACGCAGTTCCTGATGGACCGCGCGGCCTAATCGGGCGGATTTTAGGATCAGGTAAAGGTAGCCGGGATGACGCGCATCGACTTCCATAGCAATGTGCCGGACACGCTGACATATGTCTGCCGTCTGGTTCGCAAGGCCTATGGGGCAGGGCAGAAGGTGGTGGTGCACGGCGCGCCGCAGCAGCTGGCGCAGCTCGACGCGCGGCTGTGGTCGTTTTCGCCGCTCGACTTCCTGCCGCACTGCGGGGTCGACAGCCCGAATGCGGCGGTGACGCCGATCATCCTGGCCGCCGCGCTCGACGGCGTGCCGCACCATCAGTTGCTGGTGAACCTGGCGCCGGAGGCCCCGGCGCAGTTCGCCAGCTTCGAACGGTTGATTGAAGTGGTCGGCGCCACGCCTGAAGCCCGGGATTCTGGGCGGGAGCGGTATCGTTTCTATCGTGAGCGCGGCTATCCGCTCACGCACCATGACATTGGCCAGGCCAAGGGAGATGCGGCATGAGCGAACGCACGACTTCGCGGGTCATTCCGCGGCTGGATCCCAATGACAGCGTGCCGCTGCTGACCGAAGTGGTCGAGTTGCCGGACACCGTGTTCGATGCGCCGGCACCCGCACCCGCACCCGCGCCAGCCCAGGCCACGGTGATCGACACGGCGGACATGCCAGAATCTGGCGTGGTCACCGCGGTCGGCGATTTCGGATCGACGGGAGAGGACGCGCCGGCTGCGGCGTCCGACGTGGTGGACACGGCCCCGTTCATGCCGGGTGCTGACGACCTGCGTGCGGTGCGCACCGAGTTGCTGACGCGCGTGATGATGCGCTTCCGCACCGAGTGGCCGCAGGTGGTGGAAGCCCATACCGAAGCCACGCTGCAATCGAGGCTGGCGCCGCTGACGGCGCAACTGGCCAATGAACTGACCCAGGCGCTCGAGGCCCGGTTGGTGGAGTGGCTCGACGCGACGTTGGAGGAAATCGAGCGGGACCCGGGCGGGATGTAAGCCTGGGCCTTGCTACCGGCCCGCGCCGGTATCGGCACCCAAGCAATAAGGCCTGCGATGGACTCGCAGGCCTTTTGCATTGCAGGGGGCTACTTTCGCCGGATCAGTCCGTCACGGCGCCCTTGCTGGCCGTGGAGGCCAGCCTCGCGAACTTCGCCAGCACGCCGCGCGTGTAACGCGGAGCCGGCTGCTTCCAGGCAGCGCGGCGGCGGGCCAGCTCGTCGTCGGCCACATTCAGTTGCAGCAGCAGCTGGTGCGCGTCGATCGTGATCGAGTCGCCTTCCTGAACCAGTGCAATCGTACCGCCCACATGGGCTTCCGGCGCAACGTGGCCAACCACCATGCCCCAGGTGCCCCCCGAGAAGCGGCCGTCGGTGATGAAACCAACCGATTCGCCGAGACCCTTGCCGATGATCGCCGAAGTCGGCGCCAGCATTTCAGGCATGCCCGGGCCGCCCTTCGGGCCAAGGTAGCGCAGCACCAGGATGTCGCCAGCGTTGATCTTGTCCGCCAGGATCGCTTCCATGGCGCTCTGTTCGTCCTCGAACACGCGGGCCGGGCCGGTGATGACCGGGTTCTTCAGGCCGGTGATTTTGGCCACTGCGCCTTCCTCGGCGAGGTTGCCCTTCAGGATGGCCAGGTGGCCTTGCTTGTACAGGGCCTGCGAGATCGGCAGGATCACGTCCTGGTCGGTACGCGGCTCATTGGGAACGTGCTCGAGTTCCTCGGCCAGCGTGCGGCCCGTGATCGTCAGGCAGTCGCCATGCAGCAGACCGGCGTTCAGCAGGATCTTCATCACTTGCGGAATGCCACCGGCGCGGTGCAGGTCGGTGGCCACGTAGGCGCCCGACGGCTTCAGGTTGCAGATCACCGGCACGCGGCGGCGGATGCGCTCGAAATCGTCGATGGTCCATTCCACTTCGGCCGAGTGGGCGATGGCCAGGTAATGCAGTACCGCGTTGGTGGAACCGCCCGTGGCCATGATCAGCGTCACGGCGTTCTCGATCGATTTGCGCGTGATGATGTCGCGCGGCTTGATGTCCTTCTTGATGGCTTCCACAAGCACGCGGGCCGATTCGGCGGCGCTGTCCACCTTTTCCTGGTCCGGGTTGGCCATCGTCGACGAATACAGCAGCGACATGCCCAGCGCCTCGAACGACGAGCTCATTGTGTTGGCGGTGTACATGCCACCGCACGAGCCGGTGCTCGGGCAGGCGTTCTTCTCCACGCCCTCGAAGTCTTCCTCGCTCATGCGGCCGGCGGTGAATTCGCCCACGGCCTCGAACGACGACACGATGGTCAGGTCCTTGCCCTTCCAGTTACCCGGGCGGATGGTGCCGCCGTAGACGTAGATGCCCGGCACGTTGGTGCGCGCCAGTGCGATCATGCCGCCGGGCATGTTCTTGTCGCAGCCGCCGATCACGACCACGCCGTCCATCCACTGGCCCTGGGCAGCGGTTTCGATGCAGTCGGCAATGACTTCACGCGAGATTAGCGAGTACTTCATGCCCTCGGTGCCCATCGACATGCCGTCGGAGATCGTCGGCGTGCCGAAGATCTGCGGGTTGGCGTCCGAGGCCTTGATCGCATCCACGGCCGCGTCCGCCAGGCGCTGCAGGCCGGCGTTGCAGGGGGTGATCGTCGAGTGGCCGTTGGCGATACCCACCATCGGCTTGTCGAAGTCTTCCTTCTTGTAGCCGAGCGCGTAGTACATCGAACGGTTGGGGGAGCGCGCCACGCCTTGCGTGATGTGCTGGGAACGTTTGTTGTAAGCCATGGCGGGTGTCTCCGGGGGGGGGCTGGTGGCGGGGTGGCCGTGTTGTGGTCAGAAGAATGGCGCTTGCGTTTTATCGTGTCAAATATATGATTCGACCTTTATTGAGTCGATAAAAATATCAAACTACCCCGTGGACCTGCGCCAGCTACGTTATTTCGTCACAGTGGCCGAAGAGTTGCATTTCGGCCGCGCCGCGCGGCGGCTTGCCATGACACAGCCGCCGCTGTCGCAGCAGATCCAGGCACTGGAAGAGGAGATCGGCGTCCAGCTGTTCGTGCGCACGCGCCGCTCGGTAATGCTCACGCCGGCCGGCCAGCAATGGCTGCCGGAGGTGCGCCGCGTGCTGGCCGATGCGGCCGCGTTGCCCGGGCTGGCCCAGCGGCTCGCGCGGGGGGAGGTCGGCTCGCTGGCGCTGGCGTTCGTCAGCACGGCCGATTACGGCATCCTGCCCGACCTTCTGCGGCATTTCCGGGCCCGGCATCCGGAAGTCCAGCTACAACTGCGCGAGGCCACCAGCGACGTCCAGCTCGAGGCGCTGGTCGACGGGACGATCGACGCGGGACTGGTCATCCGGCCGCAACTGACCGTGATGCCGCACGGGCTCTCCTATTTGCCACTGGTACGCGAACCGCTCGTGCTGGCCGTGCCCGATGGCTGGCGTCCGGCGGGGCAGGTCGATGGAGCACCACCGCAGACCGTGGCCCTGCGCGATGCCGCGCACGAGCCGCTGATCATCTTCCCGCGCCGAAGCGCGCCAGCGTTTTATGACATCATTACGGGCTATTACGCGCGCGATGGGTTGACGCCGATGATTGCCCAGGAGGCGATACAGATGCAGACGATCGTCAGTCTGGTCTCCGCCGGCATGGGGGTGGCACTAGTGCCCGCATCGCTATGCAACCTGCGCCGGACTGGGGTGTCATATCTGGCGTTGCGCGATGCCGGGCCGGAAATCGAAACCGGTCTGGTCTGGCGTGAAGGCGCGGCTGGCGTGGCGCCTGTGCTGCGCTCTTTCATCGATATCGCCATGGACCTCGCCGGCGCCATCGGACTGACGCAAGACAATGGCATAAAGGCCTGACTCCGCTATTCCGCGCTGTCCAGAATACTTACCGATACTCACTCGATCCGACATGCTCGTTCATCCCCAATTCGACCCGGTCGCCATTCACCTCGGGCCGCTGGCCATTCGCTGGTACGGCCTGATGTACCTGGCCGGCTTCATCATGTTCCTGTGGTTCGGCCGACTGCGTATCCGCCAGCCACATATCGCGGCGCGTGGCTGGGTGGCGCGGGACCTCGACGACATGTTGTTCTATGGGGTACTCGGGGTCATTCTGGGCGGCCGCCTGGGCTACGTGCTGTTTTACAAGCCGGGTTACTACCTCACGCACCCGCTCGAGATCTTCAAGGTCTGGGAGGGTGGCATGGCGTTCCACGGCGGATTCCTCGGGGTGCTGATCGCGATGTGGGTGTTCGCGAAAGTGCGCCGTCGCCACTGGATGGAGGTGACCGACTTCATCGCGCCAATGATTCCGTGCGGACTCGCGGCCGGGCGGATCGGCAACTTTATCAATGGCGAGTTGTGGGGGCGTCCGACCGACCTGCCGTGGGGCATGATCTTCCCGCAGGCCGGCGACAACATCCCGCGCCATCCGTCGCAGCTTTACCAGTTCGCTGGCGAAGGCGTGGCGCTGTTCATCATCCTGTGGCTGTTCTCACGCAAGCCGCGGCCGATGGGCGCGGTATCGGGCGTGTTCCTGATCGGCTATGGCGCGTTCCGCTTCCTGGCCGAATTTGCCCGCGAACCGGATAACTTCCTGGGCCTGCTGGCGCTCAAGCTGTCGATGGGCCAGTGGCTGAGCCTGCCGATGATCGTGATTGGCGCCGTGATGGTGGTCTGGGCTTACCGTCGTGGCAATGGGGCGACGGCAGCAGCGCGCTGATCGTCAGGCCGTCAGGCTGACTCTCGGTTTGCATCCCTCTCCCTCATTGGGAGAGGGATGCAAGACAATCACTCCCCACCATTCCTGATGGCTTCGATCCGCTCCCGCGTCAGCGGGTGGGTCGAGAAGAAGCCGCTCTCCTCATCATCGGCAGCCTGCTTGCCGTCGCCCTTGCGGTGCGCATCCTCGAGTTGCTGTAGCGCATCGGCCAGCGCGGTCGCCGGTAGCCGGTTGTCCCGCAGGATTTTCACGGCATAGGCATCCGCCTCGCGTTCGTGCTCGCGCGAATAGCGCATCGACATCATCGCGGCGGGTACGGTGGCCAGCAGCGACGAAACATCGCCGACCATGTACGCCGCCAGCGCGCCGACCACCGATGCCTGGAATACCTGCTGCAGGCCGTGGCGCTCGGCCACGTGGCCGGCCTCGTGGGCCAGTACACCCATCATGCCCGCGCCCGTGCCAATCAGCTTGACCAGTTCGTCGGTAACGACGATCGTGCCGCCCGGTAGTGCCACGGCGTTGGCGCCAAGCCGCCCGCCCTTGCGGAACAGGATCTGATAGTGGTGGCCCGGATCGTCCGGGCGGCGCAGTGCGGCGAAGTTGTCGCGAATGCGTTGCTGGTCGGCCTGTGGCAATTTCGTAGGTTCCACCAGCCCCTGATCCAGGCTGTCGAGGGTGGCCTTTCCCAACTGAGCCTCGATCGACGGCGGCACCGATCGCGCCACCACCGTGGCCGTCCAAGGCAGCAGGTAGTAATACGAAAACACCACGAATACAACCAGCCCAAGTAGCGACAGCCCGGCCAGACGCCAGCTGTTCTGCGCACGCGAAACCAGGCCTTCGCGATGCCCGGTTGCCGCGAGCATCGCATCGAACGTGGCCTGGTCCGCGATCTCGCAATAGGCGCCATCGTCGAACGTGACAAGCCGTGGCGCGCGCTTGATGCGTTCCGACACGCGCAGTGATGCGAGTGGCGCTCGTCGCAACTCGACGCCATTCGCATCCTGCAGGATGGCTTCGCCGTCCGTGACGATCAGCACCACCGCGTGCGCGCGTGATGAGCGGGTGTCGAAGTATTGCGCGGCAACCATGACTGTTTTCGGGCGTGTCCGTTGGTGGTGTCTGTCAGAGCGCGATGTCGATGTCGTACCAGTCGACCGCGGCATCACCGAGCGCGCCAACGTGCTGCTGCTCGCCAGCCACGAACTCGTCGAGCGGCCCGACCGCGATCATCGTCATCGCTTCCACGCGATAGCGCGTCGAGCGCACGCGCGCGAATGGATAGAACAGGCCCAGCGTCAGTGCAATGAAGATGAAGTTGGTCAGCACGATGAAGAACAGCTTGCCGGCACGCACGTCACTGCGAAAGCGGTGCGGCAGCAGGGTGGTGTTGTTCCACACCAGGTTCTGCAGCCGAGCCGTGAAATAGGGGCCGATCATCATCAGGCCGAAGTACAGGCCGATCATCATCATGCCAAATACGACGCCGACCGCCCCTTTCGATTGCCCAACCGCGCTGGCCAGCGAGCCGCCCACCAGACCGCCGCCGATCAGGAAGATCGCGACCATGCCTGCGGTGCGCAGGTAGACACCGTAGAAGGCGCTGGCCGTGGCGTCGAATGCGAATGGCGCCGTGCCGAACAGCGTGTGGTTGTGCTGGTAGCGCTTGAAACGTTGGTGCGCGAACGGCGCCAGCAGATAGAGCGACAACACTGTCAGGATCGGCCAGAGCAGAAAGACCTGATAACCCTCGGCATCCTTGCCGATGAAGGCGAAACGCAGACCGCGGTAGCTCGAATTCGCCATGCGGAATCGCAGCGAGCGAACCAGCAGAAACGGAAACACGGCAGCCAGCACGACGGCAAGCCCGACAGCCAGTAGTGGCGATGCATGACTGGCCAGGTTGTACGCCAGGGCCAGGACGAAAACGATCGCGCGGCCCTTGAGAATCGCGGTTGGACTGCCGTGGTAGTCGAACGTGGCGCCATCGAGCTGCGTATTGCGATAGAAGTACTGCAGCGTGCGGACCTTCGCCCATGCGGAGTAGATACCCAGCGTGATGATCGACAGCAATGCGTTGACGATCCAGATGCGGAAGTACTCGGACCCCGAGCCCGTGAACGACAGGGGCAGATTGCGCGGCGCGGCCTGCGTTCCGTCGCCGATGTAGTGGCTTCCCTGAAAATTGTCTTCCATGCCGGACCTCTCCGAGAGTTTTGACAGGGCCGGATGTCGCTTCCAGCCCATGTTTCATGTTTGCAACCGATTGAACATCGGCTTTCGTGCAGTGTGCGGCGCATTTTCGCATCGCGGCGTACCGCCGCCATCACTAATCGCTCGCTGCGGCATATTGGCGACAACCAGCAGGGTAGTGGGGGTCGTAACGAAGGAGAAACATCCTGTTACATGATCTGGCACTTGTAACAAGTCTCGGATCGTCCGCCTCAATAAAATCAATAACTTAGCCAGCGTGGCATGGTCCTCGCTATACAGTCTGTTACAAGAATCAGGTCGGGACAGGAAATGTCCACGGCCGCATCGAAGGGAGAGCGCGTACGAAAGATGCGCGGATGCGACCGAAAACGACGGAAAAGCCAAACGGGAAGATCTGCACCCACGCTTGGGTGCTTGAACGGGGGCAGGCGCTGGGCCAGCGCCAGCATGTCAAATCTGACCCACGCGCGCCAGGCGCATCCAGTCCGGCGTCGATGATGTTGTCCAGTAGCGGTTCTTTCTGGCGCGGGCAATTTTCCTGTGGGAGGCAGGAACGTTGCCCGCCGCACCTCTATCCCCTCTATCCGCATCCCATCGTCGTCTACCGCCCTCATCTCACGGGACTATCCGATATCACCGTGCGGCGCATGGCCGATTCACGACTTTGATGCCGCTTTGCAGCATCGAAACTCCTTGCGGCGCGCGCGCCCTTATTCATAATTATGAATTATTGCGGTGTATGCGCCGCTCGGTGATGTCATCGAAAGGGCTTCATGCGGATCGTCCAGCAGGCGCTTTACCTCGAAGTTGCCGATCGGCTGCGTGCCATGATCGACGATCACACGCTGTTGCCAGGCGCGTGGATCGACGAAGTCGCGCTTGCGGCCGCACTGGGCACGTCGCGCACGCCAATGCGCGAGGCGCTGAAGGTCCTGGCCGCGGAAGGGCTGGTGCGGCTGGAGCCGCGTCGCGGATGTTTCGTCAATGCACTCACCGAGCAGGATCTCGACGAAATCTTTCCGCTGATGGCCCTGCTCGAAGGGCGCTGCGCCTACGAGGCAGCGCGCAACGTCACCCAGACCGATCTCGATGCGCTCGAAGGCTTGCATGCCGAGCTGGCCCGTCATGCGGCGGCGGGCGATATCGACGCCTACTACGAGACCAACTACCAGATTCATGAGGCGATCCAGCGGCTGGCCGGCAACCGCTGGCTGTCGGGCGTGGTCAGTGACTTGCGCAAGGTGCTGCGCCTGTCGCGGCACAAGAGCCTGAAGCTGCCGGGCCGCATTCAGGAATCGTGTGCCGAGCACATGTCGGTGTTCTCGGCGCTGAAGGCACACGATCCGGAAGGCGCGGAAGCGCTAATGAAAACCCACGTGCTGCGCCAGCGCGGCGCGTTGAGCGCGCTGGATCGTGCCGATCCGGAGCCGCCCGCCGTAGCGCCGGGCCAGCTTCGCCTGGCTGGACAGGACTGAAGGTTTGTGATCGATCCGCTCGCCCCTACGCAGGAATCTCCATGACCGCCCTCGACACCTCAGATCAACAGAAAGTCAGCGCGCCGCTCGATGCCGCCGAGCCCGTGTCCGACACCTTGTTATCGCGCTTCGGCCGCTGGTGGAACCGGAAGGGCGATGCGGATGCCACTGCGGCAGGCCCTGCGAAGGCGCAGGACACGCCCGCCCTGTCCACGCGCGCAACCAAACGTCAGCGCGACCAGTTGCGTCAGTGCTTCGACGCGCGGCTGACCGATGTCGCCGCCAACGCCGCCGCCCAGGCGTGGCAGGACGAATACGAGGCTGCGGTGGAGCCGCTTCGCCAGGCGATGCTCGGCGTGCTGGCCGAGGTGGCCGCCGTCCGCGATGCGGCTGGCGGCCAGCCGGCTACCGCGTCCGGCTTGTCGCAGGCGCTGTCCAACGCACGCATCCGTTTTTTCAAGCGTTTTGCCGCACTGCATGGGCAGCGTGGCAACAGTGCTTGCGGGCTGCACTTCCTGATCCAGTTGCGCGCGGACATGCTGCGCTGGCACAAGCGCATCCCGGGCTTGCGCGAACTCGATGAGGACCTGGAGGCGCTGTTCTCGAACTGGTTCGACGTGGGCTTGCTCGAACTGCAGCCGATCACGTGGGACTCGCCCGCGTCGCTGCTCGAGAAGCTGATTCGCTACGAGGCCGTGCACGAGATCTCGTCATGGACCGACCTGCGCAACCGGTTGGATTCGGATCGCCGCTGCTATGCGTTCTTCCACCCCCGCATTCCGCGCGAACCGCTGATCTTCGTCGAGGTTGCGTTCGTGCCCGAGATGGCCGCCAACGTGCAGGCACTGCTCGATGAAGCCGCACCGCTGGAAGACCTGCGGCGCGTGAAGTGGGCCATCTTCTATTCGATCTCGAACACGCAGGCGGGGTTGCGCGGCGTGAGCTTCGGTAATTTCCTGCTCAAGCGGGTGATCGAGGAATTGCAGCGCGAACATCCCAAGCTCAAGCAGTTCGCCACGCTGTCGCCGATCCCCGGATTTGCGGACTGGCTGCGCAAGCGGGACGGTGAGTCCATCGACCGCGTGCTCGGTGTCAAGCGCCTTGCACGCTGGCGCGAGCAGCATGGTGAGGTGCCCGCCGATGGCGCGGCATGGTTCAGCGTGTTGTCAGCGGACACTGAAGATACCGTGATACGCGATACAGCCATGACACTGGCCGCGCACTATCTGGTGCGAGAGGGTGGCAAGGGCGTGCCCGCCGATCCGGTGGCGCGCTTTCACCTCGGCAACGGCGCATGTGTGGAGCGCGTGAACTGGGGCGCCGACATGTCGCGCAAAGGGCGTGCGCAATCGTGCGGCATGATGGTCAATTACCTTTACGTGCCTGATGCGCTGGATGACAATCTGGCTCGCCTTGGCGACGGCAATCCCCGCATCAGTCGGGCGGTGGCAAAGCTTCTGTAATCGAGGGTCGAAAACGAGCGGACACGGAGACCGCCAGGGCAATTTTTCGTCGGGTGTATGAGTCGTAGCAAGTCGTACTTTTGATTGACTTTCCAAAGAGAAGAGAGAGGAGACAGTACATGAATCGTCGTCAGCGGAATCTGACCACATTTGCACGCGTGTTTGCAGTGGCTGGCCTGATGGCCGGGACCGGGGTCACCAGTCTTTACGCACCGGCCGCGCAGGCCGATACATGGCCGAGCAAGCCGGTCACCGTCATCGTGCCGTTCCCGGCCGGCGGCGGCACCGATGCGTTTGCGAGGCCGCTTACCGCGCAGTTGTCGAAGCAGCTCGGCAAGCAGTTCGTCATCGACAATCGTGGTGGCGCGGGCGGCACCGTTGGCGCGAGCATCGCCGCCAAGGCGGCCCCCGATGGCTACACGCTGTTCATTGGCGGCGCGCATCACGCGATCGCACCGTCCTTCTACAAGAAGCTCGACTACGACATCGAGAAGGACTTCATTCCCATCACGGTGATTGCCCAGCCGCCACAGGTGATCGTGGTCAATTCGGGCAAGGTGCAGGCCACCAGCGTGAAGGACCTGATCGCCTATGCCAAGGCCAATCCGGGCAAGCTCAACTACGCCTCGGCCGGCAACGGTTCCTCGCACCATCTGGCGGGCGAGCTGTTCAAGCTGCAGACGCAGACCGATCTGATCCACGTGCCGTACAAGGGCGCGGGCCCTGCGCTGTCGGACCTGATCGCCGGCCAGGTGGATCTGATGTTCGATGGCCTCGGTTCATCGTCGCAACATATCCGCGCCGGGCGCATCAAGGCGCTGGCCGTGGCATCGAAGACGCGTTCCGCGGCGTTCCCGAACGTACCGACCGCTGCCGAGGCCGGTTTGCCCAACTACGACGTGTCCACCTGGTATGCGCTGTGGGCGCCCAAGGGCACGCCCAAGGAAGTCGTCGACAGGCTCTACGCCGAGACCACCAAGGCGTTGAACAACCCGGAGATGAAGCAGATCTGGCTGCAGAACGGTTCGGACATCCCGCAGTACACGCCGGAGCAGTTCGCGCAATTCCAGCACGCCGAGATCAAGCGCTGGGCAGACGTGGTGCAGCGCTCGGGCGCGAAGATCGACTGATGAGCGACACCGTCACGTTCTCGCGCGAAGGGTCGACGGCCGTCGTCACGCTGTCGAATCCGGGCAAGCTCAATGCAATCTCGGTCGACATGTGGCAGGCGCTGGCCGCCGGATTCGCCACGCTGGCGGCGGACATGTCGCTGCGCTGCGTGCTCGTGCGCGGTGCCGACGGCAACTTCGCCGCCGGCGCCGACATCGCGGAGTTTCCGACCGTGCGCGGCGACGAGGCGGCTGTCCGTCGCTACCACACGGAGATCATCGCACCGGCGCTGCGGGCGATTTCAGAATGCCCGCATCCGACGCTGGCCGCCATCGAGGGCGTTTGCGTTGGCGGTGGCCTCGAGATCGCCTGCAATTGCGACCTGCGCGTGGCCGCTGCGGGCAGCCGCTTCGGCGTGCCGATCAACCGGCTCGGCTTTCCGATGGCGCCCGGCGAGTTGCGCGGCCTGCTTGCGCTGGTGGGGCGGGCGGTGACGCTCGAGATCCTGCTCGAAGGCCGTGTGTTCGATGCACTGGAGGCTGAGCGCAAGGGGCTGCTCACGCGAGTGGTGCCTGCGGCGGCCATGCACGACGAAGTGACGGCAACCGTGCAGCGGCTGAGCGCCGGCGCGCCGCTTGCGGCCCGCATCAACAAGACGACGATTCGTCGCCTGTCGCCAGATCCCACGCTGCTGACCGACGCCGAATTCGACGCCCATTTCCGTTACGCCACCAGTCGCGACCATGCCGAGGGCGTGGCCGCGTTTCTGGCGCACCGGCCTCCGGATTTCACTGGAGAGTAACCGGGTGGCGGCCGGGCTATCATTACCGGCCGCACCGTATCGCCAAGGCTCCCCGGGTCCGCTTTTCCCAGCATTCCGTACCTGTCCGTACTTGTTTCGTACTAGTCCCGCACCATGAACGCCAACCTGTTCGCCCTGTTCGAATCCCGCTTTCCCGCCGACCGCACCGCATGCTGCATCGAAACGCATGACGGGCTCTACTACTCGTGGGACGACCTCGATCGCGCCACCGCCAAGCTGGCCAACCTGCTGACCGCGCTGAAGCTGCCCGCCGGCTCGCGCGTGGCGGTGCAGGTCGAGAAGTCGCCGGAAGCACTGTTCCTGTACCTGGCCACGTTGCGCGCCGGCTATGTGTATCTGCCGCTGAACACCGCGTACCAGGAGGCCGAAATCGACTACTTTGTCGGCAACGCCGAGCCTGCCGTGGTGGTCTGCAGCAGCAACAACTTCGGCTGGGTGTCGAAAGTGGCGTTCCGGCACGGCACCGCCCATGTTTTCACGCTCGACGATAACCGCACCGGTTCGCTGCTGCAACGCGCGGCAGTGCAGCCTGACACGTTCGAGACGGTCGAATGCGCGGACGACGATCTGGCCGCGATTCTCTACACGTCGGGCACCACCGGCCGCAGCAAGGGCGCGATGCTGACGCATCGAAACCTGGCATCGAACGCGCAAACGCTGAATGAGTATTGGGGCTGGCGCAGCGATGATGTGCTGCTGCACATGCTGCCGATCTTCCACGTGCATGGCCTGTTCGTGGCCTCGCATGGCGCGCTGCTCGCGGGCGCCAAGATGATCTGGGCGCCGAAGCTCGACATGGGCCAGATCCTGAAGTACCTGCCGCGTACCACCGTGATGATGGGCGTGCCTACGTACTACGTGCGAATGCTGCAGGAGCCCCGTTTCGACAAGGAACTGTGCAGCAACATGCGCCTGTTCGTCTCGGGCTCGGCGCCGCTGCTGCTGGAGACGTTCGACGCATTCCGCGAGCGCACCGGCCACACGATCCTGGAGCGCTACGGCATGAGCGAGACCGTGATGCTGGTATCGAATCCGTATGACCCGGCACTGGGTGAGCGGATCGGTGGCACCGTGGGCAGGCCGCTGCCGGGCGTGTCGGTGCGCGTGACGGACAGCGAAGGCAAGTCGTGCGAGCCGGGTGTGATCGGTAACGTCGAGGTCAAGGGGCCGAACGTGTTCAAGGGCTACTGGCGGATGCCCGAGAAGACGGCGGAGGAATTTACGGCCGATGGCTGGTTCAAGACTGGGGATGTGGGCCGCTTTGGTGGCGCGATCGTCAGCCAGGCAGGCGAACGCATCGTGCCGGACAACTACCTGACGATCGTAGGTCGCAGTAAGGACCTGATCATCTCGGGCGGCTACAACGTGTATCCGAAGGAAATCGAGAGCTTTATCGACGAGATGCCGGGCGTGGTGGAGTCAGCCGTGATCGGCGTGCCGCATGTTGACTTCGGCGAGGCCGTCGTTGCCGTGGTCGTACGCAAGCCGGGCATGGAGATTGATGAGGCTGGCATGATCGGCACGCTGAAGGGCCGCATCGCCAATTTCAAGGTACCCAAGCGTGTGCACGTGGTCGATGAGTTGCCGCGCAATACGATGGGCAAGGTGCAGAAGAACGTGCTGCGCCAGCAGTTCGGGGCGCTGTGAGTTGAGCCGAGAGGGGCTCGGCCCCCTCTCCCGTTTCCTGGTCTATACACCACGGGAGAGGGGAGTGACCCGCTTACTTCACCATCTGCACCGAGCCGTTCACGGAAACCGTGACCTGGCTCTTGCCACCTTCCACCGGAATCGGCGCGCCAGCGCTATCCGACATGGCCTTCGCGACATACATGCGCGGCATCGGCATGACACCGCCGGATTCGTTCAGCGAGACTTCGCGGATCGTGTAGCCGCTATAGCCGAACAGCTTTGTCGTGGCCTGTGCCTTGTCGCGGAACGCGGCCACGGCCTGGTCGGCGAGCTTTTGCTCGGCAGCCAGGCGTGTCTCGCGCGACAGCGAGAACGCGATGTTCTGCACCTGCATCTGGCTGGCCAGTTCGCCGGCCAGCTTCGACACGGCGGCGAAATCCTTCGACTTCAGGATCACCTCCGAGCGGCCACGCCACGTGCTGATGCGGCCATTGCGGTCGGTATTCGGATGAATCGTGAAGCCGCCCGACTGGGCCTCCACGCCTGACGTGCGCTTGGCCTGTGCCAGCACGGCCTGCGTGCGCGACGACAGCGCATTGGAGATGGCCGTCGGCTCGGGGCCTTCCTGTTCGGCAGCCAGGGTCAGGTGTACGACGTCGGTCGGCACCTCGGTCGCGGCTTGCGCGGACAGCGACAGAACACCCGAGGGAGGTGCAACCGTCTGGGCGGCGGCCATGGCGGCGGTTGTACTCAGCAGCGAGGCAGCCAGCAGTTTCTTCATATTGTTCTCCCGATCAAAGTGATGGCTATCAGACGCACGTGGCCGGTGTTCGTTCCCTGGCTCGCCCGAACGTGACGCATTCGCGCGTGTCTCGCGCACTTGTTGCTGCAAATCAAAGTCGCCGGCGGCGTCGGTGCGGCCCAGCGTTGCTGGACGCGCAGTGCCGCATTGCTGCGGCGGTGCTTACTTCATCAGCTTTTCGGTGATATAGCGCCACTCGGCCGGCGTGACCGGCGTGATCGACAGACGATTGCCGCGGCGGAGCACGACCATGTCGGCCAGCGCATCGTGCTCACGCAGTGCCTGGAGGGGGATCAGTGTGCTCTTGCGGACGAAGCTCACGTCGACAAGCGACCAGCGCGGATTGTCCTGCTTCGATGCGCTGTCGTAATAGTCGCTCTTCGGATCGAACTGCGTGGAATCGGGGTAGGGTTGCGAGCAGACCTCGGCCAGGCCGGCGATGCCGGGTTCCGGGCATGACGAGTGATAGAACAGGACGCCGTCGCCGATGCGCATCTGGTCACGCATGAAGTTGCGTGCCTGGTAATTGCGAACCCCGGTCCACGGCAACGTGCCTTCACGGGCGAGATCATCGATGCTGGCTTCGTCCGGTTCGGACTTCATCAGCCAGTACTGGCGGGCACGCTGGGCGGAGGAGGGCATTGTGATACCGATCGGTCCGTCTATGAGCAGTCAAAGAAAAAGGCGGTGGTTCTATCAAACCACCGCCTTTTAGGGGGTCCCCGCCTCGGCCGCTGGGTCGGCATCCTGAACCCAAGTGAGGTTCAGAGTGGCTGCGGAAGTCGTATTTCGGGTTCATCGCCCACTCAGGGAGTCCAAGCTCGGCCCAGACTATGAATGCGGTAACGCGCTCGCCCATACGACATGATCCCGCACCATGCAATGCATATCGGTTCAAGGAGTTTATGACCCTCACGAACCAGGCAGGGAAACTGTCAAACGTCTGACTTTTGGTTCCTGTGCGTGCAATACGCTCGGGATGTCAGACGTTTGCCGTTTCAACTAAGGATGGGATGGAAACGGCGGCCAGGCGCGATAACCCGACCATCCAACTGCATCGGTCGCATGCGCCGTGCAGTGGCTACACTATACACCGCGACGACAGTCATACCAAGCCGGACGTACGGCGTCGTTACATTTTCCACAACACTCGCGCACGGCGTGCGCGGTGCGCGGCATCGGCTTCACATCCGGGCAGATGGGGCCGTGGCCGCGCAATGCAAGGGTTGGCTCTTCCGGCTAGCGAAACAGAGCGCAGCCAGACCGCAAGCAGGCCGCTCAGCGCGTGCCGACGTGCGCGTACTGGCGCAGTGCTTCGTCGGCGCGCTCGTTCAGTTCGCGAATGCGCGCGCGCACCGCGTCGACGGGAATCGCGCCTTCTTCTTCCTGCTTGCGGCGCATTGCCAGCAGGTCCGACGCAATGCTGATCGCCGCCATCACGGCCACCCGCTCCACACCCTTCGCGGCGACGGTGCCCTTGAGCTTGTTCATCTTGTCGTCGACCAATGCCACGGCTTCCAGCAGCGCGGCCTCGTTGTCCGGTGCGATCGCGAAGCGATACGGTTGGCCGGCGATGTTCACTTCCACTTGCTTGTTGCTCATGCGTGTTCTCCGGGGGCCTGCTGCGTACCTTCAGATGTAGCGCGCTTGCCGTCGCCGAGCAGGTCGAGCTGGCGCGCGTCACTGGCCGTGGGCAGCTTGTCGAGAATCGATTGGATGCGAAGCTGGGCTTCCTCGATCTTGATATTGAGCAGTTCGCGGTCGGCTGCCATGGCTTCGCGATCCGCGCGCAACTGGCTCGCCTCGGCTTGCAGACGCTCGATCTCCGCACGCAGCCGCTGGTTTTCCGCCGCCAGGGTGTCTGCTTGATGCAGCACGCGCCCGATCTTGGCGGCCAGTTGTTCGAGTTCGTTGAGCATAGTGCCTGTCGTGTCCGGTAGGAGTGAAGGTCAGGTTTCGGGATTCTAGCCGATGCAGGCGGCTCGGCCACACCCAGCGAGCCGGTTAAGACGCCCGAGGCGCCACGAAGTTGCATCGTTCTGTAACGATTGGCCCGTCTCCAGAAATCAAATCTCGGTTATCGGCAGCTTGACCCGCTGCATTGACGCCAAAGTTGAAACTCCATACACTCGCCCCCGTTCCAGGTGCTCGCGCCCTGCTCTTACAGGGCTGCAGTTCAACGGGAAACAGGGAGCCGGGCGCCGAAATCCATATCGGGGCAGGCCAACCTGTGCTGCCCCCGCAACGGTAAGCGACCGCGAACGCCCGCCACGAGCGGCTCGCAGGGCCGGCCAAACGCCACTGAATCTGAATCGTCACGATCTGATCGGGAAGGCGGCCAGCCTGATGTCGTCAGCCCGGATACCGGCCTGCAGAACGAGGGTATGCCGCGCCGAAGGTGGCATGCCCCATCGCCATATGGCCCGCGGGGGAACGGGCCTGGCCGTTCTCTTCCATCCCTGCTCATGCGTTCCACGCTATCCAGGTCGACCGCCGCGCTGAAGCCGTCGGTTCGCCCCTCCATGCCCGCCATCCTGGCGGCCATCGCCCTTTTTCCGTCCGCATCGGTCTTCGCGCAGGACGCGACGCCAGATGAGTCGTCGACCACCACGCCGGCCAGCGTATCGGCCAATGGTCCCGCTCCCGCTCCCGCTCCCGCTTCCGCACCGGCAGCCGCGCAGGCGGCCAGCGGGCAGACGCTGGCGCCCGTGGTCGTCACCGCCTCCCGAACCGCGCAGTCGGTGACCGAGGCCCTGCCGCACACCACGGTGGTCACCCAGGAAGACATCGTCAACTCCCAGGCTCCGGACCTGCGCTCGCTACTGCGCAACCAGGCGGGCGTGGAGTTCTCGACCAACGGCGGCATGGGTACCAATACCTCGCTGTTCATGCGCGGCGCCAATTCGAACCAGGTGCTGATCATGATCGACGGCGTGCGGATTTCCGGCGTCAGCAACGGTAATGCGCAGATCGCCAATATCTTGCCCGACCAGATCGACCATATCGAAGTGGTGCGCGGCAACGTCTCGGCGCTCTATGGCTCCGACGCCGTTGGTGGCGTGGTGCAGATCTTCACCAAGAGTGGCGCGGGCCAGGCGCCTGCCGCCAACGCGCAGGTGGAGTACGGCAGCAACAATACCCGCCAGGGCACGGTGGGTTACGGTGGCCAGATCGGTGCCACCTCGTTCAACGTCACCGGCTCGATGTACAAGACCGATGGCTTCTCGGCCATCAATGCGGCGCAGTGGAACGCCGACAATCCGAAGAGCGCCGCGCGCGGTATCGGCCCGAATCCGGCCAACAACCCGTACGAGAACAAGAGCATCTCGGGCCAGATCAAGCACCAGTTCACGCAGGACTGGGACGCTGGCGTCGCGACCTACTACTCGAACAGCCAGCTTTCCTACGACAACGCCTACGGCAAGCCGACCGACGACTACCGCATGGATAGCAAGCTCTACACGCTGTCCGCGTTCGTCAACGGCAAGGTGCTATCTGACTGGACCACGCATTTCAAGGTTGCGCAAAGCGAAGACCGCAGCGAAGGCACGATCAACGGCCTGTTCGACAGCCTGTTCAGCACGCGCACCCGCCAGTTCAACTGGCAGAACGAGTACGCGCTGACACCCGACCATACGCTGATGTTTGGCACGGACTGGCTGCAGCAGGAGCTGGCTTCGAGCTCGTACAACGCGCCGTCGCGCAATGTGTTTTCGGTCTATGGCGGCTACGAGGGGCGTATCGGCAAGCACCAGATCCAGTTGAACGGCCGTAACGACCACTATTCCGATTTCGGCGACCAGGGCAGCTTCTTCGCCGGCTACGGCTACTACCTGACCAGCGCGGTCAAGTTGCTTGCCAACGTCAGCAATGCGTTCCGCGCGCCGACGTTCAACGAGCTCTACTACCCGTACTACGGCCAGCCGAACCTGCAGCCCGAGCGCGCCAAGTCGGCGGAGGTGGGGGTGCAGGTGGAGACGGCGTCGACCGGCCTGCTGCGCGTGACCGCGTTCGAGACGCGCTACAACGACCTGATCGTCTCCGCGTTGCAGCCCAGCGGCCTCTACCTGGCGCAGAACGTCAACAAGGCCAAGGTGCAGGGGATCGAGGCATCGTGGCGCGCCAGCCTGTGGGGCACTGACGTGGGCGCCAGCGTGACGTTCCAGAATCCGCTGGATGAGACCAACAATACGCAGCTTCTGCGGCGTGCCCGGCGCCATGCGTCGTTCGACGTGGGCCGGAATTTCGGAAACTGGCGTTTCGGCGGTGAATGGCTGGTATCCTCGGCGCGACTCGACAGCGGTTCGCGCACGCTGGGCGGGTACGGTATCGTCAACCTGAACGCCCGCTACAACATCGACAAACAATGGTTCGTCGCCGCCCGAGTGGAAAACCTGTTCGACAAGAACTACCAGCTGGCCTACCCATACAACACGCAGGGCAGGGCCGGCTTCATCACGCTGGGATGGCGTCAGAAGTGATGCCGCGCGCGGGGAGCCATGGCTGAGCTGCGGCGCGCGCTGATCGTCTGGGGTGTCCTCGCGCTGGCAGGGCTGGCCGTCTTCGGCCTGTCGCTGGCGATCGGCAGCGTGTCGCTCGATGCTGGGCAACTCTGGCAGGCGCTGAGCGGCGCGGACGATGGCACCGCAGGCGCCATCGTGCGCGAACTACGGCTGCCACGTGCCGCCGCCGCGTTTGCCTGTGGCGGGCTGCTGGCGCTTTCCGGCGCATTGATGCAGGTGTTGTTGCGCAATCCGCTGGCCGAACCCTACGTGCTCGGCGTCTCCGGCGGGGCGTCCACGGGTGCGCTGCTGTCGATGCTGCTGATGCTTCCGCAATGGATCGTGCACACCAGCGCGGCGGGTGGCGCGCTGGTGTCCATGCTGCTCGTCGCCACGCTTGCCCGCCGTGACCTGCTCAACCCAAAAGTGCAGGGCGGACACCAGGAGGCCGGCGCGCGGTTGCTGCTGACCGGTGTCATCCTGGCCGCGGGGTGGGGCGCGCTGATCACGCTGATCCTCGCCATCGCGCCGGAATCGCGCCTGCGCGGCATGTTGTTCTGGCTGACCGGTGACCTCGGTGGCACGGCCGCCTATGGCGCGGCGTTGGCCACCTTGATCGCCGCACTGCTGCTGGCCATGCCGATGGCGCGGGCGCTCAACGTGATGCTGCTGGGTGAGACCGTGGCGCAATCGCTGGGTGTTCGCGTTGGCCGCGTGCGCCTGGCTACCTTCCTGATTTCCTCCATTTCGATTGCCGCCGCCATCACGACGGCCGGGTCGATTGGCTTCGTCGGCCTGGTGGTGCCACACATGGTGCGCCTGGCCTGGGGGAACGACCAGCGCCTGCTGCTGCCGGCATCAGTGCTGCTGGGCGGCACCTTGCTGATGGCTGCTGACCTGATCGCGCGTACCGTGGTTGCCCCCACGCAACTGCCGGTGGGCGTCATCACGGCGCTGCTGGGCGTGCCGACCTTCCTCTACCTGCTGCTGCGGAGACCGCGATGAGCCATTGGTCCGAGCCGCTCACAGACTGTCCGCAGTTGACCCTGCGGCAACTCGGCCTGCACGCCGGGAGCCGCGTGCTGCTCGATGGCCTCTCGATGTCGATCGGCGCGGGGCAGCTCTGGTGCATCGTCGGCCCGAACGGGGTCGGCAAGTCCACGCTGATGGGCGTGCTGGCCGGTCTGCGCGCGCCCGACAGCGGCGCGGCCGAGGTCGACGAAATTGCGGTCACGCAGATCGCCCCTGCCACGCTGGCGCGGCAGCGGGCCTATTTGCCCCAGGCTGTGCACGATACGTTCTCGATGCTGGTCGAGGATGCCGTGCGCATCGGTCGGCATCCGCATCTGAGCGGCTGGGGCTGGGGCCAGCGTGACGATGACCGGATCGTGGATGATGTCATCGACGCGCTCGATCTCGAGCCGCTGCGTGGCCGCGACGTGCTGACGCTGTCCGGTGGCGAGCGCCAGCGCGTGTCGCTGGCTGCCGCGCTGGCGCAGCAGGCGCCGCTGCTGCTCCTGGACGAACCCGTGGCGCACCTGGACCTGCGGCACCAGATCATGGTGCTCGACCTGCTGCAGCGCCTGACCCGATCGGGCCGCCACGCAGTTGTCGTGATCGTGCATGACCTGACCCTCGCGCATCGCTATGCCACCCACGCGCTGCTGATGGCCGAGGATGGTCAAGCGCTGCACGGCCCGGCGCACGAGGTCCTGACTCCCGCGCAGTGCTCCCATGCGCTGCGTACCCCGATTATCAGCATCAGCGACGGCACCCATACCGCGCTGATCCCAGATGGAAATCAGACATGAGCGATACCCCGAATACCAACGATGACGCCGGCCGCGATGCCCGTCACAAGGCACGCATGGTCCGCAAGAAGGAGGTGGTCGATTCGAAGATCGCCGCGGCGCAGACCGAGCGCGGCGTAATCGTGATCACCACGGGCAATGGCAAGGGCAAGTCGAGCTCCGGCTTCGGCATGGTGGTGCGCGCCATGGGTCATGGCATGCGTACCGGCGTGGTCCAGTTCATCAAGGGTGCGTTCCCGAGCGGCGAGGAAATGTTCCTGCGGCGCTTTCCGGAGGAGTGCGAGTTCCACGTGATGGGCGAAGGCTACACGTGGGAAACCCAGGACCGCGCGCGTGACGTGGCCAAGGCAGAGGCCGCGTGGGAAGTGGCGCGCCGGATGCTGCGCGATCCGTCGTTCGACCTGATCCTGTTCGACGAACTCAACATTGCGCTAAAGCTGCACTATCTTGATCTCGATACCGTCATCGCCGATCTGCGCGCGCGTCCGCCGAAGCAGCACGTGGTCATCACAGGTCGAGGCGCACCGTCCGCGCTGATCGAGGCCGCCGATACCGTAACCGACATGACACCGGTCAAGCACGCGTTCGAGCAGGGCATCAAGGCCCAGCCGGGCGTGGAAATGTAATTCGCGTTATTCGAATCAGCACCATGGCAACTGCAATTTCAGACTACGCATTGACCCTGCCACCGATCGCGCCGCTCGACGCATCGCTGCGCGCCGCGCTGCAGGCCGCAATCGACGACAAGACCAAGCCGCCCGGCTCGCTGGGCCGGCTCGAGACGCTGGCCATGCAGATCGGGCTGATCCGTGGCGAGACCGTTCCTGATCTGACTCGCCCGGCAATCATCGTGTTTGCCGGCGACCACGGTGTGGCGGACACGGGCGTCAGCGCATTTCCGGCGGAGGTCACGGCGCAGATGGTGCTGAACTTCCTGAATGGCGGCGCGGCGATCAACGTCTTCACCCGCCTTCACGGGTTGGCGCTCGAGGTGGTGGATGTGGGCGTACGCGCGCCGCTGCCGGCCTCGCCGAGCCTCGTGAACTGCCGCGTGGCCAACGGCACGCGCAACTTTGTCGAAGAGCCAGCCATGACGCCGGAGCAGGCCGGCGCGGCGATCAATGCCGGCATCGCACGCGTGCTGCGGCACGGCCAGCAAGGTACCAATGTGATCGGTTTCGGCGAGATGGGCATCGCCAACACGTCGGCCGCGGCCTGCGTGATGAGCCGCCTGACCGGCTTGCCGTTGGAGGCATGCATTGGCCGTGGCACAGGCCTCGACGATGCGGGCGTGGCACGCAAGCATGACGTCCTCTCGCGGGCGCTGGCCAGGCACGCGGACGTCACCGATCCGCTCGATGTGCTGGCCACGTTCGGTGGCTTCGAGATCGCCGCGATGACCGGCGCATACCTGGCGGCTGCGGCCAGCCGCATGGTGATTCTGGTGGATGGCTTCATTGCGTCGGCGGCGTTGCTCGTGGCCGCGCGCATTGACCCGAACGTACTGCAGTACTGCGTGTTCTCGCACTGCTCGCACGAGCAGGGGCACCGCGCGCTGCTGGCCGAATTCAAGGCCGAGCCGCTGCTGGCACTGGACCTGCGGCTGGGCGAGGGTACCGGGGCAGCGCTGGCATGGCCGCTGGTGGCTTCGGCGGTGGCGTTCCTGCGGGAAATGGCCACGTTCAGCGGCGCGGGCGTCAGCAACGCGTCGGCGACCTGAAGCGACCTGAGGCGCCATGATGGCCAACGAACTCCGCTTCTTTCTCACTGCCGTCGGCTACTTCACGCGCGTGCCGTTGCCGGCGCGGCTGGCGAGCTGGGTGGGGTTCGAGCCGCACTTCCTGAATGCCGCGTCGCGCTACTTCCCGCTGGTGGGGTTGATCGTTGGCGCCTTCGGCGCGCTGGTGACATGGGGCGCGCTGTCGTTCTGGTCCCCGTCGGTGGCGATCGTGCTCGGCATGGCGGCCACGTTGCTGTTCACCGGCGCGTTTCACGAGGATGGCCTGGCGGATTGCGTCGATGCCTTCGGTGGTGGCTATCGCCGCGAGGATGTGCTGAGGATCATGCACGACTCGCGCGTGGGCGCGTTTGGCGCGATCGCCATTGTGGTGGCGCTGTTGCTGAAGTGGCAACTGCTGGTATCGGTGGCGGAATCGGGCGGTGCGATGGTGCTGCTGGTGTTGCTGGTGGCGGCGCATGGAGCCAGCCGCGCGATGGCGATCACGTTCCTGGCCACGCATGACTATGTGCGTGCCGAGGGCAAGGCCAAGCCGGTGGCGCAGCGCCTGTTTGGTGTCGGACTGGTTTTCGCGCTGGCGTGCGGCGTCGTGCCGCTGTTGTGGCTGTCGCCGCTATTCGCGGGCGTGGCGATTCTGGTGCTGGCCGTGCTGCGTGCCGCGCTGGGTGCGTACTTCGTGCGTCGTATCGGCGGCTATACCGGCGACTGCCTCGGTATGGCGCAGCAGCTTGCCGAATTGTCGATCTACCTGGTGGCGGCGGCATGGAAGTGGTCCTGATCCGGCATGTCCGGCCCGATGTGGCGCCGGGCGTTTGCTACGGCGCGCTCGATCTGAAACTGGCGCAGCCGGTCAGTCCGGCGCCGGAGCGGATCGTACGCTTGCTCGGCGATTTGCCGCCCTCACGTCTGGTGACGAGTCCGGCGGTGCGTGCGACGGAGACCGCGGCGCTACTGTCCGCGCATGTCGAGATGCCAGTCCGCGAAATCGAGCCCCGGCTGCGAGAGCTTGATTTTGGCGCGTGGGAAGGCAAGGCGTGGAGCGAGATTCCGCGCGATGCGCTTGACCTGTGGGCGGCGGACCTGATGGGCGCGCGCCCGCACGGTGGCGAAAGCGCGCAGCAGGTGATGGCGCGAGTGACGGCGTGGGCTGACACGCTCGACGCAAGCTCGGGCGATTGCCTCTGGGCCGTCTCCCATGCGGGGCCGATGCGGATGCTGGCCGCGCACTGGCTTGGGCTGACGCTGTCCCAGACGCTGCAGTGGGAGCTTGAGTTCGGGGCGACCTGTCACTTCCACCTGGGGAAGCGGCAGGCCCGACTGGGGTGGTGGAACCGGAGCGCCAAGGCGTAGCGCGCCAGCATCAGCCTGGCCGCCGTGACCTCGCCACGTCCAGGTCCTTGCAAATCTCCGCCGCGCCCTGGGCCACGCGCGGGCCAGCGCGATTGACCAGATCGCCGTCAATCACGAACAGGTTGTTGCGTGCCACGGCCGTAACCTGCTTCCACTTCTCCCACATTGCAAAGTCCGCGAGCGGCTTGTCGGATCGCGTGGCGCCCATACCGGCGGTCAGCATGACCTCGGGGTTGCCCGCGACCACGGCTTCGACCGAGACCGTCGGCACCAGTGCCGCTTCCTTCCCGAACAGGTTGCGACCGCCGCATAGCGCGAGCAGGTCGCTGACCATGTGCTCGCCGTTCAGCGTCATCAGCGGCTGCTGCCAGACCTGATAGAACACGGTCACGGGCGGGCGGCCCGCGTAGGTTTTGCGCAGCGTGCTTACCTGCTGGCGGAAATCGGTAGCGGCGCGGTGGGCCACGGGCGTGGTGCCCATCAGCGTGCCGAGCTTTTCCAGATTGTCGGCGATGCCATCGAGCTTGCGTGGCTCGCTGAAGAACAGCGGCATGCCGAGCGCGCGCAGGCGGTCGGTCTGCTTCTGCGCGTTACCGTGGCGCCAGACCACGATGAGGTCGGGTTTGAGCGCGGCGATCCGTTCGAGATCGAGCGCCTTGTTGTCACCCACGCGCGGAATATCGCGCGCCTGCGGCGGGTAGTCGCTGTAGCTGACTGTGCCGACGATGCGGTCGCCGCCGCCCGCTGCGAAGATCAGTTCGGTCACGTGCGGCGCCAGAGAGACGATGCGGCGTGCCGGCTGCGCCAGCGTGACGGTCTCGCCCGCATCGTCGACCACGGAGACCGCGGCATGCGCCGGCATGGCGGCAATCAGCAGGGCACTTGCTGCACTCGCTACGTAGAAGGCTTTCATCGGAATTCAGGTCAGGGAAGGGAGTGCGTGGCGTGCGTGGCCAAGCGCGGCATCCAGCCGTTGCCATGCCGCGTCGTCGTTAGGTGGCAAGCCAAAGCGCAGGCTGCTCGGGCATCCGCCGGCTGCGTCGAACAGGCGTGTCCAGACGCCTTGCCGAGCCAGGGCTTCATGCAGGCTGCCGGCCCGCGCGTCGGGCACCCAGCTGAACAATGGCTGCGACACGGGCGACAGGCCATGGTCGCGCAGCAGTATCGCCAGTCGTTGTCCTGCCGCGCTCAGCGATGTGCGTGTGGCGGCCTGCCACGCGGTGTCGGTCAGCGCGATGCGTGCCACGGCGCGTGCCGGGCCCGACACGGTCCAGTGGCCAAGCTGATCGGCCAGGGCGTCGAGCAGGGCCGGCTGTGCCAGCACGAAGCCGCAGCGCACACCCGCGAGACCATAGAACTTGCCAAGCGAACGCAGCACGATCAGTCCCGGTGCCGCGCTGCTTCCGGCCAGCGATGCCGCACCGGTGCAATCGATAAAAGCCTCGTCGACGATCAGCGTGCCGCCGCGCGCTGCCAGCCGCTCATGCCAGTGCCGCAGGGTGTCGATGGGCAACAGCCGGGCCGTCGGGTTGTTCGGATTGACGACGACGAGGTGATCGAGTGCGTCGGCCAGATCGGCAACCTGGAAGTCGGCTTCGTCCAGCGGAGTGACGGTGTGCCCCGCCTGTGCGAAAGCCGGCGCGTATTCGCTGTAGCCGAGCGCGGCGATGCCGACGCGTCCCGGGCGCAGCAGTCGCGGCAGGGTGCGGATGGCCGCCTGCGAGCCGGCCACGGGCAGCGCGTGCGCGGTGCCATAGGCCTGAGCAGCGATGCCGGCTAGGCCATCATCGTCCTGCGGCAAGCGCTGCCAGGCGTCAGCGGGCAGGGGGGGCACCGGATAGCCGTCGGGATTGATGCCGGTCGACAAGTCGAGCCACGTTTCCGCCGGGCGGCCATAGCGGTGCACGGCGGCGAGCAGGTTGCCGCCGTGGCGGATCGGTGCGTGGGTCATGGCGTGCGCTCCAGCAGTCCGGCGAGCAGGTCGACCAGCGGCACGCTCAGCATCGCCAGACCGAGCCACAGCCACACCGCGCGCTGCACCAGCCGAAGACAGGCGCGGATGTGGATGGCCGCGGGCGCGTCACCGGCGCCGAGCGGCGGTCGCTCTTCCCACTCGCCGTGATAGCGCGCGCCGCCGCCCAAAGCCACGCCCACGGCGCCTGCGCCGGCTGCCATCACTGGACCGGCATTGGGGCTCGACCACGCGCGTGCCTGGGTGCGCCAGCAGCGCAGCGCCTGCGCCGTTGCGCCGAGCGATGCGTAGGAAAGCGCGGTCAGTCGCGCCGGAACGAAATTGAGTACGTCGTCGATGCGTGCCGCCGCCCAGCCGAACATCAGCCAGCGTGGCGTGCGATAGCCCCACATCGCGTCCAGCGTATTGGCCAGACGGAACACGATCACGGCCGGCGCGCCGCCGATCAGGAACCAGAACAGCGCGCCGAAGATCGCATCGTTGCCGTTCTCCAGCGCCGATTCGCACGCGGCGCGGGCCAGTGCCTCGGCGTCGGCATCCTCGGTGTCACGCGAGACGATGCATGCGGTAAGCCGGCGCGCGGCGTACAGGTCGCCGCGTATCAGGGCGCCGGCGATCGGAGCGATGTGTTGAGAGAGGCTGCGGGCGCCAAGCGCCGCATAGAGCGCCACTGCATGGAGCACCCAGGCCAGCGCGGGATGCACGGCCTGCGCCAGCGAGATCAGCCACACCGCGATGGCGGCCGGCACGAGCACGACCACCGCCCACGCAATCAGCCCCGCCACGCGCTGGCGTAGCGCGCCACGTTCGGGACGATTGAGGCGATTGGCGACGGCCGTGGCCAAGCGGCCAAAGCCGACCAGCGGATGCCAGCGGCGCGGCTCGCCCAGCCAGCGATCCAGCAGAACGCCGGCGATCGCAGCCGCCACGCAGGCCGGCCAGGACAGCATGATCATGCGATGGGCGCGTCCTTGACGGCGACGGGGATGCCCGCCACGAGCAGACGCACGCGATCGGCGGCTGCGGCGAGCTTCTGGTTCAGGCGGCCAAGCTCGTCGACATAGAAGCGCGTGATGGCGCCCATCGGCACCACGCCGAAGCCGATTTCGTTGGTGACGAGGATCACGTGGCCCGGCAGCATCGGCAGCGCGGTCATCAGCGCGTCGATCTCCTCGGTGAAGGCCGGTGGCGGCGTGATGACACCGTGCTCGGGATAGTCGCGGCTTTCGCTGAAGATCAGGTTGTTGAGCCACAGCGTCACGCAGTCCACCAGAATGCAACCGTCGTGACGGGCATGGCCGTAGAGCGCGTCGGCCAGATGCACCGGCTCTTCCACGAGGGTCCAGTCAGCCGGCCGGCGCGCGCGATGCAGCGCTATGCGCAATTCCATCTCTTCGTCGGTGGAATCGACATCGTGGCGCGCCGTGGCGATATAGGTGACCGGGCCACGTGTCAGTGCCGCATGGTCCGTGGCGAGCTGCTCCGCGAAATGGCTCTTGCCCGATCGCGCACCGCCGATCACGAGCGTCAACTGGCGCGGCATCGACATGCTCGCGTGCGGCTCATGGGTGGGCCGGGCTTCCGGCTCGCCGGCCACGGTGGCGCCCGCCGATGCTGGTTCGGCGGAGGGCGAGATGTTGAGTGCCTGGGCGATGGCCTTGGTCTTCATGCGACGTATTGTAGCCGTCCGCATCGATCTTGCAGACTGGTGCGCCAGACCTCCCGCGCGCCAGGACGATGCTGCGATAATCGCGCGATGCGCGACGAACCTGCTTCCCGAACCGATTTCCTCCCGGCTGGGCGTGCCCTGCACGGCACCCTGATGATCCAGGGCACCACTTCCGACGCGGGCAAGAGCACCGTCGTGGCCGGCCTTTGCCGGGTGCTGGCGCGGGCCGGGGTGCCGGTGGCGCCGTTCAAGCCGCAGAACATGGCGCTGAACAGCGCGGTGACCGTCGATGGTGGCGAAATCGGCCGGGCGCAGGCGCTGCAGGCGCAGGCTGCCGGACTGGCGCCCCATACCGACATGAATCCCGTCCTGCTCAAACCCAGTAGCGATACCGGCGCGCAGGTCATCATCCATGGCCGCGCGCGGATGGATCTGGACGCGCGTGCCTATCACGACTACAAGCCACGGGCGATGGCCGCTGTGCTGGAAAGCCATGAGCGGCTGGCGCAGGCGTACGACGTGGTGCTGGTGGAGGGCGCGGGCAGTCCGGCGGAAGTGAACCTGCGCGATCGCGATATCGCCAACATGGGGTTCGCGGAGCGCGTGGACTGCCCGGTGGTGATCGTGGCCGATATCGACCGGGGCGGCGTGTTCGCGCACCTGGTCGGCACGCTCGATTGCCTGTCCGAGACGGAGCGCACGCGCGTGACCGGTTTCATCATCAACCGCTTCCGCGGCGATATCGCGCTGCTCGAACCCGGGCTGGACTGGCTCACAGCGCGTACCGGCAAACCCGTGTTCGGGGTGCTGCCGTATCTGCATGGCCTGCACCTCGATGCCGAGGATGCGATCGTCAGCGCCCAGGTGGCCGGGCAGGCGGGCGGGAGCGAAGTGCTACGTGTGATCGTCCCGGTGCTGCCGCGGATTTCGAACCATACAGATTTTGACGCGCTGCGAGCCCACCCGGGCGTCGATCTCCAGTTCATCGGCCCGGGGATGCCGATTCCGCCTGCGGATCTCGTGATCCTGCCGGGCAGCAAGAGCGTGCGCGCGGATCTGGCCTTCCTGCGTGCCAATGGCTGGGATCGCGCGTTGCGGCGGCACCTGCGTTATGGCGGCAAGCTGATCGGCATCTGTGGTGGCATGCAGATGCTGGGGCGGAGCATTCACGACCCTGATGGAAGGGAGGGGCCCGCGGGCACGAGCGACGGCCTCGCGCTGCTCGATTTCGAAACCACGCTGGCGCCAGAAAAGCAGTTACGGCGCGTGGCGGGGCGGCTTGCCGATGGCAATGACGCGACGGTGCGCGGCTACGAGATTCACCTCGGGGTTACCGAGGGCCCGGCGCTGGCCCGGCCAGCGCTGTGGCTTGAGGGTGACAGACCGGACGGCGCCCGATCCGACGATGGTCAGGTACTGGCGACCTACGTCCACGGCCTGTTCGACGATCCCGCCGCGTGCGGCGCGCTGCTGCGCTGGGCCGGGCTCGGTCAGGCTGAAGGCGTCGACCTCGATGCGCTGCGCGAGGCGTCGCTCGACAGGCTGGCCGACAGCCTCGCCGCCAATCTCGATCTGGGGGCGCTGTTCGCGCCGCTGGGTCGTTAGCCCGGGCGGCACGCTACACTTGCGGAGTTGTCGGAGAGTCGGGGCGGCCTGCCATGACGCCGTGCGCCCGGTGAAGTCGAGAGTCTTGTTGTCGTTCATGGCACCCAATCGGACATTGGAGGACTTTCATGCCGGTAGTCGTGATCGCCAATCCAAAGGGGGGTGTGGGCAAGACCACGCTGGCCACCAACCTTGCCGGATACTTCGCCCGCCATGGGCACGCCGTGATGCTGGGCGATACCGATCGTCAGCAGTCGTCACGCGCCTGGCTGAACCTGCGGCCTGAATCGGCGCCGCCGATCTCGACCTGGGACATCGACGCCGACAATATCGCCCGCCCGCCGAAGGGCACCACGCACGTGGTGCTGGACACGCCCGCCGGCCTGCATGGCTGGCGCTACGCCGATGTCATGAAACTGGCGCACCGCGTGGTGGTTCCACTGCAGCCGTCCATGTTCGACATCCTGGCCACGCAGGACTTCCTGGCCAAGCTGGCCGGTGACAAGCGCGTGCGGCACGGCGAGGTGCCGGTGGGTGTGATCGGTATGCGCGTGGACGTGCGTACCCGCGCAGCCGAACAACTCCAGCGCTTTGTCGAAGGATTGGGCCTGCCTGTGCTTGGCTACCTGCGCGATACACAGAACTACGTCCAGCTTGCCGCGCACGGCCTGACGCTGTGGGACGTGGCGCCGTCGCGCGTGGCGCGCGACTGGGAACAATGGCAGCCGATCCTGCGCTGGCTCGACGGCAAGGGCGACGTCGTTACCGAGGGGACGACCGCAACCGGCTGACCAGTACTGGCACCTCGTTCCAGGTCACGCGGCGGATCGTTACCATGATGTCGGTCCCCGGAAACGGGTCGTCGAAACTGTCCGACTCCACCCCCCCCAGGCGCCGGTAGAACTCCCGCGCCGATGTGTTGCCGTCCAGCACGTACAGGAACAGCGGCTTGCCGGGCCACCGGCGCGCCGTGTAGTCGGCCCAATGCGCGAGCAGCAGCTTGCCGTAGCCGTGTCCGTGATACATTTTGCGCACATGCAGGTTATCCAGATAAATGCCGTAGCCCGGCTCCGCCAGCGGCATCAGACATGCGAAACCGGCGGCCTGACCATCCACAAGCAGGATATTGACTTCCAGCGGTGCCTCCGCGCCGTCCACCAGCCGCGCGCGCCAAGTGGCGAGGCGCTCCGCCGGCGTGTGCTGTTCGAGATACTCGGTGGGTATCAGGCCGGCATAGGTGTCGCGCCAACTCTCGGCGTGCATGGTGGCAATCAGCGCTACGTCGGCTGGCGTCGCCTGAACAAGTTCGATCTGATGGGGCATGGAACTGGGCGTCATGGGGCGGTGACGGGTTTGCGCTGCTAGAATCGCGAATCTTTCGCATTTGCATTTGCGAAGGCTTGCGCCAGGCGGCATTCGGATTGTTTTCTGAAGTGCCTTGCGCGCCTCGTACAAGCATCTACAAATCCTACAATGCTCTCCGGTCGTTTGCGCACGTTTTTCGTAAAACTGCACCTATATATTGGCCTGGTCTTTGGCGTGCTCTTCATCCTGATGGGCCTGACCGGCACCGCCATCTCATGGCGTGACGAGATCGACAAGTGGCTGAATCCGGACCTGCTGCAGGCCGTATCCGCCACACGCATCCCGGTGGGGGCCGCCACGGTGGAGTCCGTGACCGCGAAGCTGATGGCCGATCCTCACTTCGGCAAGCCGAACCTGCTGATGTTGCCCACCGACGAGCACGACGTGTTCGTAGCGTACTACCCGATAAAGGGGCCCGAGGCCGGCCCCGGACGCTTCCGCCAGGTGATGATCGACCCGATCACGCTGGCCGTAAAGGGCGAGCGACTGTGGGGCGTGCCGGGGCTGTCGCGGCAGGCACTGATGCCTACGGTCTTCCATCTCCACCGCTACCTGCTGTCCGGCGATACGGGCAAGACGATCACCGGCGTGACCGGCATGATGCTGTTCATCAGCGTGCTGCTGGGCGTGGTGCTGTGGTGGCCCAAGTTCAAGTGGCGCTCGCTGAAGCAGTCGGTGCGCATCACGCATGGCGGCTCGTGGTCGCGGTTCATCTACACGAGCCATCGTGCGGGCGGGATCTTCGTGGCGCCGGTCCTGGCGACCATTGCGTTTTCCGGCTGGTACCTGAACCTGCCGAAGTGGGTCACGCCGATCATCGCCAGCGTTGCGACGCTGAGCCCGCAGATCAAGCCGGTTTCGGATCCGGCCCCGGAGGGCACGCATGCCATCACGCCGGCTCAGGCGATGACAGCGGCGCAGAAGCAGTTCCCGGATGCGGCAGTGACGCGCATCAGCTTGCCGCGCAAGCCCGGCGACGCCTATGAGGTACGCCTGCGCCAGGAAGGCGAGGTACGTGCCGATACCGGGGCCACGCGGCTCTGGCTCGACGCCTACACCGGCCGCCCGCTGGCCGTGCGCGATCCACGCAACGCGGCGTCTGGCGATACCATCATCAACTGGCTGTTCCCGCTGCACACGGGCGAGGCGTTTGGCTCTTGGGGGCGCGCGTTCATCACCGTGTTCGGTCTGGTGCCGCTGGCATTCGCGGTGACCGGCGTGCTGATCTGGTGGAAGCGCCGCAGCGGCCATCGCCGGCATCTGGAGCGCGAACGGCTGCGGCGGGCCTGAGGGTTCAGCCGTTCAAGAAGCAGTTCAAGAAGCAAAAAGCCTGCGGCAAGTGCGCAGGCTTTTTGTTGCGGGGTCGGATCGCTCTTGCGTTCAGATTCGCGCTCAGATCTCCAGGTTGTCGATCAACCGGGTAGCGCCGAGCTTGGCCGCCGTCAGCACCACCAGCGGGGCGCCGGCCGCGAATTCCTCGCGGGTCGGGGGCTGCAGGTTGTCCTGTTTGCGAATCGACACATAGTCGGGCTTCCAGCCACGGGCCTGCAGGCGGGCCAGCGCGTCGGCCTCGACGGCCAGCAGGTCCACGCCATCGCCGCCCAGCACGGTGTCACGCACTTCGTGCAGCGTCTTGTAGAGCACCGGCGCCTCGGCGCGCTCGGCCTCGCCGAGGTAGCGGTTGCGCGACGAGAGGGCCAGCCCATCCTCGGCCCGGATGGTTTCGGCCGGAATGATGTCCACCGGCAGCGCGAACTGCTTGGCCATGCGGCGCACGATCATCAACTGCTGGTAGTCCTTCTTGCCGAACACCGCCACGCGCGGCTGCACGCAGCAGAACAGCTTCATCACCACCGTGCAGACGCCTTTGAAGAAGCCCGGGCGGAATTCACCTTCGAGGATGTCACCCAGGTCATGCGGCGGGTCCACGCGGTACTCCTGCGGCACCGGATACATGTCCGACTCGGTCGGCGCGAACAGTACGTAGACGCCTTCGCTCTGCAGCTTCTCGATGTCGTCCTGCAGCGTGCGCGGGTATTTGTCGAAGTCCTCGTTCGGGCCGAACTGCAGGCGGTTGACGAAGATCGACGCCACCACGGGGTCTCCATGCTGGCGGGCCAGCCGCATCAGCGACAGGTGGCCTTCGTGCAGGTTACCCATGGTCGGGACGAAAGCGACGCGGTTCTGTCCGCGCAACTGGTCCCGCAGCGCCTGGATGGAGGAGATGACTTTCATGAATGTCGTGTGCGGTCGTGGTAGGGGAGCGTCCCGAAGTCGGACTTCACCCGTGCCTGGCTCTCATGGCAGACGTCGGCCGGGCTGTCGGCGGATTGTAGAGCATCATCGCGGCTTCAGGCCGCGCGACGCCCTTCGTATTGTCCGATATCCGGGTAAGTCTACGCGGGCGTGTACGCCAATCGCACATAGATTGGCGCGAACGGCTCGGCCTGCGTGATCTCGACCAGCGATTCGCGCGAGAGCTCGAGCATGGCGATGAAGTTCACCACCACCACGGGCACCCCCTTGCCGGACCGGATCGCATCTTCGAACAGTTCGCTGAATTCCATGAAGCGCGCGTGCTGCAGCCGGCGCAGGATCTGGCTCATGTGCTCGCGCACGGACAGTTCCTCGCGCGAGATCTTGTGGTGCTGGTTCAGCTTGGCGCGTCTGAGCACGTCGGCCCAGGCGGACTGCAGGTCCAGCGTTTCCACGTCGGGGAAGCGGGGCGCCAGGCTTTGCTCGATGAATACCTGCGAGCGCAGGAAGTCGCGGCCGAGCTGCGGCACCGTGTCCAGGCGCTGGGCGGCCAGCTTCATCTGCTCGTATTCCAGCAGACGCCGCACCAGTTCCGCACGCGGATCCTCGGCTTCCTCGTCGCTGTCGGCCTTCTTCACCGGCAGCAGCATGCGGGACTTGATCTCGATGAGCATCGCCGCCATCAGCAGGTACTCGGCGGCCAGTTCCAGGTTGCGCTTGCGGATCTGCTCGATGTACGAGAGATACTGACGCGTCACCTGGGCCATCGGGATGTCCAGCACGTTGAAGTTCTGCTTGCGGATCAGGTACAGCAGCAGGTCCAGTGGGCCTTCGAAGGCCTCCAGGAACACCTCGAGCGCGTCTGGCGGGATGTACAGGTCCTGCGGCAGCTTGAACAGCGGCTCGCCATACAGGCGCGCGAACGCCAGGCCGTCGACCATGTCGGCGGCGCTGGTGGCGGAACCGGCACCAGCTACGCTGGGCAGTTCGACCGGCAGGCTCAGCTTTTCCTGCGCGGCCTGTTCCTGCGGATCGCTTGGGTGCATCGGGGGCGTCCCGGCGGGGAGATCAGTTCTCGGAGGCGTACACGTACGGCTTCTGGGCCACGCGCGACGCGTCGGCGCGAGCGCGCTCCTCCAGGTCGATCGGGGCCTTGTCCCACAGCAGGGCACGGCCTTCGCGCTGTTCAGCGTCCAGGGACGGGCGCTCCTGCTTGAGCGTCTTCAGGAACTGGGTGATATCCGATTCGTACATGGCCATGGTGAAACCTTGTGCCCTTTGGGCGGCGTTAGGGATGTTGGGGCTGGATTTTACCGTATTGGAGGCCGCTAAAAGAATTTTGAAATTTGGTGTCGGACTGACGTGGCCCTTGCGGCGGTGTGGTCAAATAGCGACTTTGCGGGTAGACACCGACAGGATGAGGATTGACTTGGGCCACCTGGCCGGAATGGTCGCTGCTGGCAGGACGCCGACTAGCCACCGGAGTGCCGGGCGGGTTGCGCGTCTGGCCGGGCTCGTCCTGACGTTCCTGCTGGCCCTGCACGCGCCCCTCGGCCATGCCGCCAAGGCGGCCTACAAGGTGGAGATCGACGCGCCGGATGCGCTCAAGGGCATCCTGCAGGAACACCTCGATCTGGCCCGCTACACCGATCGCACCGACATTTCCGACGACCAGTTCCAGTACATGGTGGAGACCGTGGAGGACCAGGTGCGCCAGTTTGCGTCCACCGAGGGCTGGTTCGATCCGGTGACCAAGGCCACCGTGGAAGGTGAGGGCGACAAACGGGTGGTCCACATTTCGGTCGATCCCGGCGCGCGCACGCTGATCCGCGCCGTGGATGTGCAGGTGACCGGCCCGGCCGCTACGCAGTCGCCTGAGCAGGTGGAGCAGATGCGCGCCAAGTGGGGATTGCCCGTTGGCGAACCGTTCCGGCAGTCCACCTGGGACAAGGCCAAGGAAGACGCGCTCGTGACGCTGCAGAGCCGCAGCTACTATGGTGCGAAGCTGGCCGCGTCGCGCGCGCGGGTCGAACCCGACGAACAGGCCGCCGATCTGTCCGCCCGGTATGAGAGCGGGCCGGCCTATATGCTCGGGCCGCTGGTGATCGAGGGCACACGCCGCTATCCGGAGCAGATCGTCCGCAACGTGAACCCGCTGAACGTTGGCGAGCCATATCGCGTGGAGCGGCTGCTCGAACTGCAGCGCGCGGTCCAGAACCAGCCCTATTTCTCGAACGTGCAGGTCGACCTGCTGGAGCCGGCCGGTGCTGCCGATGCCGATGCCAAGGGCGAAGCAGGGACAGCCTCCGATGCCGCGACCGATGCCGAAGGCGCGACGACGACCACCAAGACCACCAAGGCCACGCAGCCCGATACCATCACGACCCCGGTGCGCGTGCGGGTGCGCGAGCAACCGCTGCATCGCCTCAATACCGGCGTCGGTTACACGACTGACACTGGCGCGCAGGTGAGCGGGCGGTATTCCTATTACAACCTGTTCAATCGCGCGTGGGTATTTGACTCCCAACTCAGCATCGAACAGAAGCGCCAGTACGCCTATCTGGAAACGGCGATGCCGCCCGACACGCGTACCTTCCGCAACAGTATCTACGGCAGCTACGAACGCACGATCGACGTCGAAAGCACCGATCTGACGAGCTGGCGCGCGGGTCTGAAGCGCTCGCGCTCGCGCGACAAGTACGACACCACGTTCTCGCTGGATTTCTACTACGACAACCTGTTGCCGTTCGGAGAACCGGCCCAGATCTCCAAGGCACTGGTGCCGGCGTTCGCCTGGACGCGCCGCGATGTGGACAACCCCGTGTTTCCGCGCCGGGGCAACGTGATCAGCACGCAGATCGGCGTGGCGGGCAAGGGCTTCCTGAGCGATGCCACGTTCCTGCGTCTCTATGGCCGTATCCGGCAGTACATGCCCGTGGGCAACCGCGACCTGTTCGTGGCCCGCCTGGAACTCGGCGCGGATCTGACCAAGGCCGATCCGGCGCAGGTGCCGGCGTCGCTGCGGTTCCGGGCCGGTGGTACCGACTCGATCCGCGGCTACAGCTTCCAGTCGATCGGCACGCCCGAGGGCGCCGCCGTGGTGCCGGCGCGCTACCTGGGCACCGGCAGCCTCGAATACCAGCACTGGTTCAAGCCGGACTGGGGTTTCGCCGTGTTCTGGGACGCGGGTACAGCGTCGAACAGCATCAAGGGTGTCACGATCTATAACGGCGTCGGCGTGGGCGCGCGCTGGCGCAGCCCGGTGGGCCCGGTGCAGCTCGATGTCGGTTACGGCATCCAGCAGAAGCAGTTCCGTCCGCATATCTCATTGGGAGTGGCGTTCTGATGAGTATCCCGGACATGCCCCCTGTCCCGCGCGAGACGCCGAATGCGCCGCGACCACTACGTCCTCGCCGCCGCGTGTGGCGTGTGCTGGCATGGATCGTCGGCCTGCTGGTGTTCCTGGCGATCGCGGTTATCGGCGCGGCCGCGTTCGCGCTGCATAACGAAACCGGTACGCGCCACCTCTGGGGGCTGGCCACGCGGCTGTCGGCTGGAATGCTGGCCGGGCAGTTCGATGGTGGCACCGTGGCGAGCGGGCTGCGTCTGCATGACGTGGTGTACGCCAGCGGCGACACGCGCGTCGCGATTGACCGTATCGACAGCAGATGGAAGATGACATGGTCGCCGATGCGGCTGCATGTGGAATGGCTGCGCGTGGGCAAGATCGACGCCCGACTGCCGGCTTCCGAACCCAACACGCCGCCCGCGCAAATGCCGGCGACGCTCGAGTTGCCGCTCGCGATCGATATCGACACCCTCACGCTGGGCGAACTGTCGCTGCTGCAGGGCCCGCCCGCTACGTCGAGTCCGCTGGTGCTGTCGGGCTTGTCGGGCGCGGTGCATTCGGACGGGCAGCGTCACCGCATCGTGATCGATCGACTGGTCACACCGTACGGCAAGTTGCAGGCGAACGGTCAGATCGCCGGCCGCAAGCCGTTCGCGCTGACCGTCGAGGCGTTGGCGGAGGGCCGCTGGCAGGATGAGTCGTATGAGATGACCGCGCGTGTCGATGGCTCGCTGGAGACGCTGCACGCGCAGGTCGAAGCTAACGGCGACCGGATACGTGCCCGTGCCAGTGCCGATGTGACGCCGTTTGGCGAGGTGCCATTCACGCATCTGATGGTGGACGGCGAGCGCATCAATCCACGACTGTTCAGTGCGACCGCGCCGCAGGCGAATCTGAGTGTCCATGCGGACCTGCGTCCGGTGGCCCCGGCTGCTTCCGTGTCAGCGCCAGCCGCCCCTGCTTCTGCCCGTGCTTCAGCTTCTGCCCCTGCCCCTGCATCTGCATCTGCTTCACCGCCACCAGCCAGCGGCGCGTCCGCGAAGCCCGCGTCAAGCGCGACCGCGCCGCTGACCGTGGCGGGCGAAGTGACCGTGAACAACCTCGAACCAGGGCCGCTAGACAAGGAACGCCTGCCTGTCCAGAGCGTGCAGGCCCGCGTCGAACTCAGCGAGGCGACGCAGATTCTGAGCGACCTTCGCATCGCGCTGCTGGGCAAGGCCGAGATCGTCGGCAAGGGATCGTTGCATGATGGGCGCGGCGGCTTCGACCTCGATGTGCGCCGGCTTGACGTGGCCGCGCTCTACACGAGCCTGATGCCGACGAGTTTGTCCGGCCCCGTGAGCCTGCGCCTCGAGCCAGGACGCCAGAGTGTGGCCCTGGATGTGTCGGGCGGCGACATCAAGCTCTTTGCCAACGCGAGCGTCGACAAGGATGCGGTGACGCTATCCACACTGCGAGCCGGGCTCGGCAGCGGAACGCTGACCGCCGACGGCAAGCTCGGCCTCAAGGACGAGCAGGCGTTCAGCTTCAAGGGCAAGCTGGCCGACTTCGACCCCGCGCGGCTGGCCAAGGTGGCGCCCGGGCGCATCAATGCGGATTTCTCGACGACCGGATCGCTGGCGAAGGTGCTGCGCGTGGCGGTCGATTTCGGGCTCAAGGAGAGCGAGTACGCAGGACTGCCGATGACCGGCACCGGCAAGGTGCGGCTCGAAGGCGAACGCCTGTTGCCCAGCGAGGCGTCGCTGCTGATGGCCGGTAACCAGGTCAACCTGAGTGGCAGCTTTGGCGCGCGTGGAGACCGGCTCAAGGTCAACGTCGACGCGCCGCAACTCGATCGGCTCAAGCTCGGTGTGGCGGGCCGAGCGAAGCTGGATGCCGAGATCACGGGCAAGCTCAAGCGCCCCGAGATCGTTGGCGACTACAGCGCCCAGTCGCTGGTCATCGGCCCGCACAAGGTGGCGAGCGCCAGCGGCCATGCGGAACTGCGTGGTGGGCTCGATGGCACGCTGTCGGCGCAGCTTAGCGCGCGTGACTACAGTGGCCCGCAGGCCAGCCTCCGCACGCTCGACGCCAACCTTTCCGGCACGCAAGTCAATCACACCTTCGACGTGAAGGCCGCCGGCTCGCTGCATGGGCACCCCATGCAACTGACACTGGCCGGGCAGGGCGCATGGCGGGGCGATCAGGGCTGGAACGGCACGATTCACACCTTGGAGGAACGCGGCACCGTCAATCTCAGACTGGCCGCGCCGACGCAGTTGCTGGTGGCGGACCAGCACATCCGGCTCGGCCAGACCCGGCTGGTGCTGGACCGCTCGACGCTGAGTATCGACGGATTCGAGTTTGATCACGGGCGCATCCACACGCAGGGCAACCTTGACGGCGTGCAGGTGGCCCATGTGCTGGAGGTGTTGCAGGCGCTGACGGGCGAGCCGCCACCGATCCGGTCGGATCTCGTGCTCGACGGCAAGTGGAACCTGAACCTCGCCGAGACCGCGACCGGGTTTGCCGAAATCCGCCGCCGCAGCGGCGACGTTTCGGTCAATGCGGGTCGCGGCTGGGCCACGCTCGGCCTGGGCGAAACCGCGCTGCGGGCGGAGTTCGTCGGCAATCGCATGACGCTGCGTGGCGGCACCACCTCGCAGCGGATCGGCAAGCTCGACGTCGATGCGTCGGCGGGGCTGATCAGCGAGCAGGGTCTGCTGACGATTGGGTCGGCGTCCACGCTGGCTGGCACGGTGACCGCCGACATTCCACGCCTGAAATCGCTGGAGGCCCTGAGCGGGCCGCAGTTCGCGTACGACGGCAAGATTGCTGCCGCGGTGCGCCTGGGCGGCTCGGTCGGCAGTCCGTTGCTGACCGGGACGGTCGATGGCAGCGACATCGCCGTCACGCTATACGACCTGGGCATCCGCCTGACGGATGGCGTGGTGCAGATCGCGCTGGACCAGAACACGGTGGAACTCAAGCAGGTGCGCTTCCGTGGTGGCGATGGCACGGTGACGGCGACAGGCGCGGTCAAGCTCGGCGAGGCTGATCCGAACCTGACGGCCAAGATCGTGGCCGACAAGCTGCAGTTGTTCGCCAGCCCCGAGCGCACGCTGATCGTGTCCGGCGAAGCCGGCATTGCCAACGAGAATCGGAAGATCGCGATTCGCGGCAAGTTCCGCGTCGACCGAGGCCTGTTCGACCTGCCCAAGGCCGGCGCACCGGTGCTTGGCGACGATGTCGTGGTGGTGCGCAGGCGCGACCAGCGCGAAGTGAAGACGGCCGCCACGCAGGCACCCGAGACCAAGCCAGCCAGTCGTTTCAGCCCGTTGATCGATCTTGCCGTGGATCTGGGTGACAACTTCCGCTTCCGTGGCGCCGGCGCCGACCTTTTGCTGGCCGGCCAGCTTGGCGTGCGCAGCGAACCGCTGACGCCAATGCGCGCCACCGGAACGGTTCGAGTGGTAACCGGCACGTACGAGGCCTTCGGCCGCAAGCTGGAAATCGAGTACGGCTATATCAACTTCAACGGCGCGGTAGACAACCCGGGCATGAATATCCGCGCGATGCGCCGCAACCAGGAGGTGGAGGCCGGTGTCGAGGTGACGGGAACGGTGCGGTTGCCGCGCGTGCGGCTGGTATCGGAGCCGAACGTGCCTGACGAGGACAAGTTGTCATGGCTGATGTTCGGCTACGGCGCCGAGGGCGCCGGGGCGAGCCAGCAGAAGCAACTGAGCGGCGGGGCGCTCGGCGGTGCGGCGCTCGGCATGATTGGCGGCAAGGCCGGCAAAAACGTGGTGTCGCACTTCGGCATCGATGAATTCTCGATCGGACCGAGCACGGCTGGTCTGAGCGACACGCAGGTGGTGAGCGTCGGCAAGGCCGTGACCGACAAGATATCGGTGGGCTACGAACAGAGCCTGACATCGGCATCCAACGTGGTCAAACTGACCTGGGCCTTCTCGCAACGATGGTCGTTGCTTGCCAAGGGCGGTTCGATCAACGGGCTCTCGGTGCTGTTCAACCGGCGCTTCAACAACTGGGGTAACCTGTTCTCCGGCGGAGGCGGATCCGGCAGGCGCGCCGCCGAGGCAGCATCCGCGGCAGCCGCATCGGCCGCGGCGGCTGCCGCAGCCTCAGCTCCCGATACGGGCAAGCCCGCCGAAGCCCAGGACGACGCTACCCAGCAATGACATCCATGAAACTCCGACTCACTGACGCGTCACGCCGACGCCTTGCCGCCATGGGACTGATAGCCAGCCTGCTTGCCCTGTTTGGTTGCGACCAGCAGAAGGTCGACGAAGCCATGAAGAAGGCCGGCGACGCCGCGCGCGGCACGTGGAATAGCGTGAAACCCGACAGCCTGCTGTTCAAGGGCATCGAGATCGGCAAGTCCACCGAGGAAGATGTGCGCCGTCAGGCCGGCAAGCCCGAGATCGTGTGGGAAGAGGCAGACGGCGGACGCCGGCTGGAGTACCCGCGTGGCCCGGAAGGCACCACCACCTGGATGGTGACGACGGGCCCGGACGGTACCGTGCGCAAGATCGAACAGGTGCTGTCCGCCGAGTCGTTCTCGCAGGTGCGGCCCGGCATGAACAAGGACCAGATCCGGCGGATGCTCGGCAAGCCGACCAAGGTCGAGGCGTTCGCGCTGAAGCAGGAAGAGGTGTGGGGATACCGCTGGTATGAGAACCCGACCGAACGCGCGTTCTTCAACGTCCACTTCAACAACGACGGTATCGTTACCACGACGTCGCGGAGTGACGATCCTTCGAAGATGGGTGGCGGCTAACCAGGTCTGAGGGGGGAGGTGGTGCCGGCGATCGGGGAGACCGCCGGCACGCGGGCCGGGAGGCTGCTACCGGTTAGCGGATACGCATGCCGGGCACGGCGCCGCTGTGCGGTTCGAGGATGTACAGACCCGGGTTGGCCTTTTCATCCGCGGCCGATGCAGCCAGGACCATGCCTTCGGACATGCCGAACTTCATCTTGCGCGGTGCCAGGTTGGCCACCACCACGGTCAGCTTGCCCACGAGTTGCTCGGGCGTGTAGGCCGACTGGATGCCCGAGAACACGTTGCGCGTCTTGCCTTCGCCCAGGTCTAGCGTCAACTGCAGCAGCTTGTTCGAACCTTCGACCTTGTCGCACGCCACGATCTTCGCCACGCGCAGGTCGATCTTCGCGAAGTCGTCGATCGTGATCGTGTCGGCAACTGGCTCGATGGCCGAAGCGCCTGCTGCGCCAGCTTCGGCGGCCGGCGCTGTAGCCTGCAGCGAGTCCCGGTTCGCAGCCAGCAGCGCATCGATCTGTTTGACATCCACACGCGTCATCAGGTGCTGGTACGGCTGCACCGGGCGGTCGGCCGAAAGCTGCTTGTCGATGGCGCGCCAGTCGAGCGGATCGACGTTCAGGAAACGCTCGACGCCAGCGGCCATGTTCGGCACCACCGGCTTCAGATAGATCGTCAGCAGGCGGAAGGCTTCCAGCGACACCGAGCAGGCGGCGTGCAGCGCATCGCGCTTGCTTTCGTCCTTGGCCAGTTCCCACGGCTTGTTGGCGTCGACGAACGCGTTGACCGCGTCGGTCAGTTCCATCACCAGACGCAGTGCCTTGCTGTACTCGCGGCCTTCATAGTTCTGGGCCAGTTGCGGTGCGGCCTGGCGCAGTTGCTCCAGCAGCGGGTTGGCCAGCGCAGCCTCGTTGACCTTGCCGTCGAAGCGCTTGACCAGGAAGCCGGCGGCGCGGCTGGCGATGTTCACGTACTTGCCGATCAGGTCGCTGTTCACGCGGGCGACGAAGTCGTCCAGGTTCAGGTCCAGATCTTCCATGCTCGCATTGAGCTTGGCGGCGAAGTAGTAGCGCAGCCATTCCGGGTTCATGCCGGTATCCGTATAGCTCTGCGCGGTGATGAACGTGCCACGCGACTTGCTCATCTTGGCACCGTCGACGGTCAGGAAGCCGTGCGCGAACACGTTGGTCGGGGTGCGATAGCCCGAGAAGCGGAGCATCGCCGGCCAGAACAGCGTGTGGAAGTACAGGATGTCCTTGCCGATGAAGTGGTACTGCTCGGCCGTCGAGTGCGGGCCGACCCAGGCGTCGAAATCGATGCCGCGCTTCTCGGCGAGGTTCTTGAAGCTCGCGTAGTAGCCGATCGGGGCATCGAGCCACACGTAGAAATACTTGCCCGGCGCGCCGGGGATCTCGAAGCCGAAGTACGGGGCGTCGCGCGAGATGTCCCAATCGGACAGCGTCGAGGCTTCGCCTTCGGCACCCAGCCATTCCTGCATCTTGTTGCTGGCTTCAGGCTGGGCCAGATCGGCCACCCACTCGCGCAGGAACGTTTCGCAGCGCGGGTCGGAAAGCTTGAAGAAGAAGTGCGTCGACGACTTGCGCACCGGCGTTGCCCCGGAAACCACCGAGTACGGATTCTTCAGATCCGTCGGGACATAGGTTGTGCCGCAAACTTCACACGAATCGCCGTACTGGTCCTTGGCGCCGCACTTCGGGCACTCGCCCTTGATGAAGCGATCCGGCAGGAACATGTTCTTGACCGGGTCGTAGAACTGCTCGACGTCGCGCTCGGTAATCAGATCCTCGGCCTTCAGGGCCAGGTAGATCTTCTCGCAAAGCTGGCGGTTTTCTTCGGCGTCGGTGCTGTAGTAGTTGTCGAACGACACCAGGAAGTTGTCGAAGTCGCGCTTGTGTTCGGTCCAGACGCGGTCGATCAGCTGCTTCGGGGTGATGCCTTCCTTTTCGGCGCGCAGCATGACCGGGGTGCCGTGGGTGTCATCGGCGCCCACGTAATAGACCTCGTTGCCCATCATGCGCTGGAAGCGCACCCAGATGTCGGTCTGGATGTACTCCACCAGGTGGCCGATATGGATCTGGCCGTTGGCATATGGCAGGGCGGAAGTGACGAGGATGCGGCGTGCTGTCATGAAAAGAGCCGTTCAGAGGGGTTTTGCGCCAGGAGCGCCGGCGGTGACCGGCAGGAGGCACGGGGGTAAAGGCGCTATTTTAGCAATTGCCCCGCGTCGGTGCGCGGTTTGCGTGTGGATTGGGCGCGAACGGGGGGCGAACTTGGGCCGAATTGGGGCGAATATCGCCGAAAACAGCCCGGAAACCGTTAATTCACGAGGCAAATGGGCAAAAAAAAGCGCCGGTTAGTCACCGGCGCAGCTTTCCACAACGGAAAAGGAGGAGAAATCAGGTACCGCCCGGGAGGTCAGCCACCCATCGCGAGCCAGCAACGGTGGCAAGCGGTACCTGAACTCTATGACTGGTCACCCAGAAATTGGTTTCAAGAAAATTTCGACGCGACGATTTTGGGCACGGCCAGCCTCGGTCGAATTGTCCGCGACGGGCTGGGTTTGGCCCCGGCCTTCGGCGCTCAGGCGGGTCCGGGCGACGCCACGGTCACCCAGGTAGCCGGCCACGCTCTGGGCGCGGCGTTGCGAGAGCTGCATGTTGTATTGCGGGTTGCCGGTGCTGTCCGTATGGCCAACGACGTTGGCCGACACGTCCTGATGCTGCGCTAGCGTCTGGGCCACCTGGTCGAGCACGTTGCGGAACGACGGCTTGATCGTCGAGCTGTCCGTGTCGAACGTGACCTGGCTCGGGATGTTGACCTTCAGGGAGCCGTCCGGCTGCTCGGTGATCTGGGTGCCGGTGCCCGCGGTGTCCTTGTTCAGCTTGCCGCGGATGGCATTCCAGTTGTAACCGGTGGCGCCGCCGAGCGCGCCGCCCACTGCCGCGCCGACCAGCGTGCCAGTGGTGTTGCCGCCGATCAGGTTACCGATCCCCGCGCCTACCGCCGCACCGACTCCGGTGCCGACCGCCGTATTGGTCTGTTGTTCGGTGGCGCAACCCGCCAGGGCCGCAGCCGCGACGAGCGAGACGGTGACGAGCTTGAAATTCATGCTTTCTCCTTCTGGTGATTCCCGTAAATGTTTTGCCAAAGCCATCCTGCATGTTAACGCCTGGCGCGTAATGCCGCCCACTGGCAGTACAACTTTCATGATGCAATCAAAAACACTCAGGACGATCCCGCATACCGCCTGTCGGCACGCGGGATCCCAAGATTGGCGCACTACAATAGGCATATGGCGGCGCGTGCACAAGCCCGAGACTGTGAGAGATGTAATTGTCTGTAATTCCGCACTCGGCAAAGGGGTTTCCCGGCGGCGCGGGCCACAAGACCATATCGTGTGGGCGACTTTGTTAGCATTGCGTGCCTCAACCCCACATATCCATATTAGAAGCGGAGTCTGTCTTGAGTCTCACCATTGAACAGGTAACCGAAGTCCTGCGGACCGTGATCGACCCCAACACGGGCAAGGACCTCGTGTCCACGCGCTCGGCGCGTAACGTGCGGGTCGATGGCGGTGACGTTTCCGTGGAAGTGGAGCTCGGATACCCCGGCAAGAGCCAGTTCGAGCCCATCCGCAAGCTCGTGATCGGCGCCCTGCGCAATCTGCCGGGCGTAACCAACGTCAGCGTGGCGATGTCGATGAAGATCGTCGCCCACGCGGTGCAGCGCGGCGTCAAGCTGCTGCCGGGCGTGCGCAATGTGATCGCCGTGGCCTCTGGCAAGGGCGGGGTGGGCAAGTCCACCACCGCCGTGAACTTGGCGCTGGCGCTGGCCGCCGAAGGCGCGCGCGTCGGCATGCTGGACGCCGATATCTACGGCCCGAGCCTGCCGATGATGCTGGGTATCGACGGCCGACCCGAGTCGACCGATGGCCAGACCATGGAGCCAATGGAGGGTCATGGCCTGCAGGCCAACTCGATCGGTTTCCTGATCGAACAGGACAATCCGATGGTATGGCGCGGCCCGATGGTCACGTCGGCCCTGGAACAACTGCTGCGCCAGACCAACTGGCACGACCTGGACTACCTGATCGTCGACATGCCCCCGGGCACCGGCGACATCCAGCTCACGTTGTCGCAGAAGGTGCCCGTCACGGGCGCCGTGATCGTGACGACCCCGCAGGACATCGCCCTGCTCGATGCCCGCAAGGGCCTGAAGATGTTCGAGAAGGTCGGCATTCCGATTCTCGGCATCGTCGAGAACATGGCGGTCTACTGCTGCCCGAACTGTGGCCATGTCGAACACATCTTCGGCGAAGGCGGCGCGGAGCGGATGAGCACCGAGTATGGCGTGGACCTCCTGGGCAGCCTGCCGCTGAACCTGTCGATCCGCGAGCAGGCCGACTCCGGACGCCCGACCGTCGTGGCCGAACCGGACAGCCCGATCTCGACGATCTACCGCGAAGTGGCGCGCAAGGTGGCGATCAAGGTTGCCGACAAGACGCGCGACATGAGCAACAAGTTCCCGAGCATCGTCGTTCAGAACACCTGACCTTCACCGGAGTCCGCCGTGGACCAACCCGCTGTTCCCGAGCCGGAAGCCTTGCCCGCTGGCAGGCCGTCGGTGACGATGGCGGTGGTCATGCGCCGCGTTGCGCTGACCAACCGCTGGCAACCCTGGAAGTGGGAGCTCGATGCCGTGCTGCCGGATCTCGGCGAGTTCGGCATGGCGCCGAAGCGGCTCGACGCGGACGAGCACGGTGAGCACTGGGCGCATCCCGGCTATGCGGTCACGCTGTACCGCGACGAGGGCGAGGGCTACTACCTGAACCTGACCTCCACCGCGCCATGCTGGTTCGTGCTCTGGCGCATGGCCGAGGAGCCCGACGAGGATGGCGAGACGCGCCCGGTGCCGGTTACGGTGAGCCTGTCGTATAACGAGGCGGGGCGCTGGCTCGACGCAGGCGAGAACGTCGAGAACGTGCCGCTGGAGCCGGAGCAACGCGCGTGGCTCCAGGCGTTCACGGACCAGCACTATCGGCCCGAACCCAAGAAGCGGCGCCGGCCGGAATCTTTCAAGGCGCCCGAAGAACGTGCGCGCTATTGAGGGATTGCGATGAGCGACGGCGATAGCTCCTTCCTGTCCCGCTGGTCGCGCCGCAAGGCGGCGGTCCGCGAGGGCAAGCCCGTGCCGGAGGAACAGGTACAGGAACAGGTACAGCCGCCGGCTGTGTTGCCGTCTTCCACCGCGACATCGCCGGATGTGACAGCGGCTGTTCCAACGCCCGCCGCATCCGCTGTACCCATGCCGACGCTTGCGGACGTGGCCGTGCTACGCCCGGGCGATAACATCGCCCGCTTCGTGGCACAGGGGGTCGACGAGTCCGTCAAACGTGCGGCATTGAAGACCTTGTTCGCCGATCCGCACTTCAACGTGATGGACGGGCTGGACACTTACATCGACGACTACAGCAAGCCCGACCCGATCCCGCCCGAGATCCTGCGCAGGCTGCGGCAGTCGGAGACGCTGGGGCTTTTCGATCCGGTCGAGGAGGCCGAAGACGTCGCGGAAGTCGAAGAGGCGGGCAAGGCAGGAAAGGCCGTGGATGACGCGGCGGCTTCGCAGGCACCTCAACCCGGGCAGGGTCTGCAGGCAGCAATGGTCGAGGAGCCCACGGCCTCGTCCGAGCCGGACGAAGATCCCGCTGCGGACAAACACGCGTAGCCGCTGACCCGGCACGGGCCTAGAATAGGCCACTCCCACAAATCCGCCGACGCATGATCCTTCCGCGACGAGAAGGCGCGCATCGGCCGCTGCGCAAGTCCAAATGCCGACGCTGATCTGCAATTGCAATGACACCATGCCGCTCGACGGCGCGGCGCTGGCCAAAGCCAGTGGCGGTAACCAGGATGCGACGCAGGGCACCGCGCCGCTGAAGGTGCATCGCCTGCTGTGCCGCCGCGAGATTGGCGATTTCCGGAAGGCGCTCGATGGCACGGACGACGTGATCGTCGCGTGCACGCAGGAAAGCCCGCTGTTCACCGAAGTGGCCGCGCAAACGGCCAGTGAGCAAGGTGTGATGACCGCGCCGGTCCGCTTCGTCAACATTCGCGAGACTGGTGGATGGTCGGCCGGGGCGCGGCGCGATCCGGCCACGGCCAACGCCAAGATCGCCGCGCTGCTTGCGGTGGCGGCGTTGCCCGATCCCGATCCGGTGGCCACGGTCGATTACCGCTCCGAAGGCACGGTACTGATCATGGGACCTGCCGCTCGCGCACTGCCGTGGGCGGGTCGCCTCAGTGAGGCGGGGCTCGATGTGACCGTGCTGCTGGGCCAGGCCGACGGCGTGGTGGGTAGCGGCGCGAACCCGGCGGATCGCGCGTGGCCGGTTCACAGTGGCAGGCTCGCGTCGCTGACCGGCTGGCTGGGCACGTTCACTGCCACCTGGGAGACCGGTGCCGGCAAGAGCAATCCGATCGACCTGGATCTCTGCACGCGCTGCAACGCCTGCATTGCGGCGTGCCCCGAGCAGGCGATCGACTTCAGCTACCAGATCGACCTCGACCGTTGCCGAGATCATCGCGAATGCGTGAAAGCGTGCGGCGCGGCGGCGGCTATCGATTTCGATCGCCCGGCTGCGACCGAATCGGGCCGGTTCGACATCGTTTTCGATCTCAACGATTCACCGGCTTTCACGATGCATCAGCCGCCGCAAGGCTATCTGCATGCGGGGGGTGACGTGGCGCGCCAGTACGCGCTGGCACTAACCGCGCAGCAGTTGGTCGGCGAATTCGAGAAGCCGAAGTTCTTCCGCTACAAGGAAAGCCTCTGCGCCCACGGCCGCAACCAGACCACGGGCTGCACGGCTTGCATCGACATCTGTTCGACGCAGGCGATCAGTTCGCACTGGCGCGACGGCAAGGGCCGTATCGAGGTCACGCCGAACCTGTGCATGGGCTGCGGCGCGTGCACGACGGTTTGCCCGAGCGGTGCCATCAGCTATGGCTACCCTGGCCCGGAGACGTTTGGCGAACGCCTGCGCACGCTGGTGACCACTTACAGCCGTGCCGGCGGCCGTGATGCCGTATTGCTGATCCACGGCGCGGAGCACGGTACGTCAGCCATCCTCGCGCTGGGTCGCGCCGCGCGGGCCGGCCAGGCACGGGGCGTGCCGCCGAACGTAATTCCGGTTTCGGCATTCCATCCGGCCTCGACGGGCATCGAGTTGTGGCTGGCTGCCCTGTGCTGGGGTGCGGGCGGCGTGGCCGTGCTGCTGACTGGCGACGAAGCGCCGCAATACCGTGCGGCGCTGCTCGGGCAGATGGCCGTGGCCCGGACGATCCTGGAAGGCTTCGGCTATCGTGGCCAGCGGCTGGCGCTGGTCGAGGCGAGCGACGTTGCCGGGCTCGATGTGGGGCTGGGCGCGATTTCCACGCCGGCCGAACCGCTGAGCCCGCTGCCCGTCGCGGGATTCCGCGCCGCGCTGGCCAAGCGCGAGACCCTGGATTTCGTTGTGGATCACCTGGCGCGCAATGCTCCGGTGCCCGCCGAAACGATGGCGCTGCCTGCGGGCGCGCCGCTTGGGGCCGTGCAGGTCGACACCGCCCGCTGCACCCTGTGCATGGCCTGCGTGGGCGCGTGTCCGACGCAGGCACTGCGCGACAACGCCGAGCGGCCCGTGCTGGCCTTTGTCGAGCGCAACTGCGTGCAGTGCGGGCTGTGCGAGAAGACCTGCCCCGAGGACGCAATCACACTGGTGCCACGTTTGCTGGCGGGCGATGCCGCGCGCCGGCCCGTCACGCTCAACGAGACCCAGCCGTTCCATTGCGTCCGTTGCGGCAAGCCATTTGGCACGGCGCAGATGGTGGAATCCATGCTGGTCCGACTGGCTGGCCACCCGGCGTTTGCCGGCGCGGCGGCTGAGCGGCTGAAGATGTGCAGCGACTGCCGGGTCATCGACATGGTGGAAAAGGATAGCGGCGCCGCCACGGGCGCGACGCTGCAATAAGGCAGCGCACGGGATAGCGCGCTACAGAAGGGATAAACGGAAGGGATGCATCACGATATGAGCGATTTCCAGCCGATTCAGCTTACCGCCCAGACACCGGCGCACGGCGAGCCCGATCCCGAGGACACCGCGCGCGCCGATCTTTATGGTCTGCTGGCCACGCTGTTCTATCAGGCGCCCGATGCGACGCTGTTGCACCATATCGCGGCCAATCGCGCGTCAGGTGCAGATGCCGATACCGTGCTCGGTCGCGCGTGGAATACGTTGTGCGACGCAGCATCGATCACGATCGCCGTGGAAGCCGCGGACGAGTACGCGCAGTTGTTCGTCGGCGTCGGCAAGCAGGAGATCTTTCTCTACGGCTCGTTCTATCAGGCCGGCTTTCTCAACGAGCGGCCATTGGTGGCATTGCGTGACGATCTGGCCCGCTACGGGCTCACGCGGCACGATAACGTCAGCGAAACCGAGGATCACGTGGCCGCGCTGTGCGAGGTGATGCGCTATCTCGTGGCCGGCGATGATCTCGCGGTGTCGAATCTCGGCGAGCAGCAACGCTTCTTCGCCCGGCATCTGCAGCCTTGGGTGGACCGGTTGTGTGACGCCCTCGAGAACCATCCGCAGGCCCGCTTCTACCGCAGTGCCGCAGGACTGTTACGCGCGTTTTGCAGCGTCGAGGCTGTCGCGCTCGAGATGCACTGAGCGGGGGCGCGGTCGGGGTTTGTCCGATATTTACCGATTTTGCGGCCGCGCGCGTGGTCATTCGGTGGTGTTGCAACTAGAATATGCAAAACACGTCATAAATAAATCATCCATCGGTACGGCATAGCCGAGGAGTCCTCATGGAAGATAAACAACCCCGGGTCGCACGTCGCACCTTTCTGGCGGGTGCCGGCGTGGTTGCCGCAGCCGGCGCCGCCGTTGTGGCCACGCGCGGACAGCCCGCGCTTGCCGAGGCCGTCGCCGCTAAGGCCGAGCCCGCCGATCCCGCGCCGGGCAGTGATGGCTACCGGGTCTCCGCCCATATCCGCAAGTACTACCGGACCACGCTGGTTTAGGCATGTTGCCCCGGGCGTGCTGGCGCGCGCCCGAGTTGTCGCACACGCCAACCGCTCTGATCGAGGCAAGCCATGACCCCCCTGACCCGCAAACGTGCGAACAACGGCGCGAACGACGGCGCCAACCATCGCGCGGACCACGGCCAGACCGGCCGGCTCACCAGCCGGCTCGCTGATTCCAGTTCGCAATCCCAGTCTCAGTCCCAGTCCCAGTCATCCGGACGCCTGTCCGCGCGCCTTGCCGCAGGCCTGGCCGGCGCCATGCCGACCATGGACCGTCGCAGCTTCCTCAAGCGTTCGGGCATCGGCGTGGGCGCGGGGCTGGCCGCCACGCAACTGACGATGATGCGTCGCGCCGATGCCGACGACGGCAAGGGCGGCGCAGGCGGCAAGGGCGATATTGTCGTGCGCCGCACTGTCTGCGGCCATTGCTCGGTGGGTTGCGCGGTCGACGCGGTGGTGCAGAACGGCGTGTGGGTGCGGCAGGAGCCTGTGTTCGATTCGCCGATCAACCTGGGCGCGCATTGCGCCAAGGGCGCCGCGCTGCGCGAGCATGGTCACGGCGAATACCGGCTGAAGTACCCGATGAAGCTGGTCAACGGCAAGTACCAGCGCATCTCCTGGGATCAGGCGCTCGACGAGATCAGCGCGAAGCTCAAGCAGATCCGCCAGGAAACCGGACCGGATTCGTTGTTCTTCATCGGCTCGTCCAAGCACAGCAACGAGCAGTCCTACCTGCTGCGCAAGTGGGTCTCGTTCTTCGGCACCAACAATACCGACCACCAGGCGCGCATCTGCCACTCGACCACCGTGGCCGGCGTGGCGAACACCTGGGGCTACGGTGCGATGACCAATTCGTACAACGACATGCAGAACGCCAAGGCGGCGCTGTATATCGGTTCGAATGCGGCCGAGGCGCATCCGGTGTCGATGCTCCACCTGCTCCACGCCAAGGAGAGCGGCTGCAAGGTGATCGTGGTCGACCCGCGCTACACGCGCACGGCGGCCAAGTCCGATCACTACGTTCGCATCCGCTCGGGCACCGATATCGCGTTCCTGTTCGGCGTGCTGTACCACATCTTCCAGAACGGCTGGGAAGACAAGAAGTACCTGGCCGACCGCGTCTACGGCATGGACAAGGTCAAGGAGGAAGTGCTGGCCAAGTGGACGCCGGACAAGGTCGAGGAAGTCTGCGGCGTGCCCGAGGCCGAAGTCCGGTACGTGGCCGAGACGATGGCGAAGAACCGTCCGTCCACGCTGGTCTGGTGCATGGGCCAGACGCAGCACACGATCGGCAACGCCATCGTGCGTGCGTCGTGTATCGTGCAACTGGCGCTCGGCAACATCGGTGTGTCGGGCGGCGGCGCCAACATCTTCCGTGGCCACGACAACGTGCAGGGCGCCACCGACGTGGGGCCGAACCCGGATTCGCTGCCGGGCTACTACGGCCTGGCTGCCGGCGCGTGGAAGCACTTCGCGACGGTCTGGGGCGTGGACTACGAATGGATCAAGAAACAGTTCGCCTCGCAGGCGATGATGGAGAAGTCCGGCACCACGGTGTCGCGCTGGATCGACATCGTCACCGAGAAGCCGGAACTGATCGACCAGGACCACAACGTACGTGGCGTGTTCTTCTGGGGCCATGCGCCGAACTCGCAGACGCGCGGCCTGGAGATGAAGCGCGCGCTCGACAAGCTCGACCTGCTGGTCGTGATCGACCCGTATCCGTCGGCCACGGCCGCCATGGCCAACATGCCGGCGACCGAAGGCGATACCCCCAACCCGAACCGTGCGGTGTACCTGCTGCCGGCCTGCACCCAGTTCGAGACCTCGGGTTCGTGCACGGCGTCGAACCGTTCGCTGCAATGGCGTGAGAAGGTGATCGAGCCGCTGTTCGAGTCGATGCCCGACCACGCGATCATGCAGGCGTTCGCAGAGAAGCTGGGCTTTGCCAACGAACTGTCGAAGAACTACAAGCTGGTCGAGGTCAAGCGCGCCGGGCGCACGTGGCGGGAGCCCGAGACCGAATCGATCCTGCGCGAGATCAACGCCGGCAACTGGACCATCGGCTACACGGGCCAGTCACCCGAGCGGCTGAAGGCCCACATGCGCAACATGCACATGTTCGATGTGCGCTCGTTGCGCTGCAAGGGTGGCAAGGACCCGGTCACCGGCTATGACATCACCGGTGATTACTTCGGCCTGCCATGGCCGTGCTACGGCACGCCGGAGCTGAAGCACCCGGGCTCGCCCAACCTCTACGACACCAGCAGGAACGTGATGGACGGCGGCGGCAATTTCCGCGCCAACTTCGGTGTGGAGCGTGATGGCGTGAGCCTGCTGGCGGCCGACGGATCGCACTCGCTGGGCGCGGACATCACTACCGGGTATCCGGAATTCGACGCGGTGCTGCTCAAGAAGCTCGGGTGGTGGGACGAACTGACCGACGCCGAAAAGAAGGCGGCCGATGGCAAGAACTGGAAGACCGACCTGTCGGGCGGCATCCAGCGCGTGGTGATGAAGAACCACGGCTGCCACCCGTTCGGCAACGCCCGCGCGCGGGCCGTGGTCTGGAACTTCCCGGACCCGATCCCGCAACACCGCGAGCCGCTGTACTCGACGCGCCCGGACATGGTCGCCAAGTACCCGACCCACGACGACAAGATGGCCTTCTGGCGCCTGCCCACGCTCTACAAGACCGTGCAGCAGCGCAACATCGAGAACAAGGTCTACGAGAAATTCCCGATCATCCTGACCTCCGGCCGTCTGGTCGAGTACGAGGGCGGTGGCGAGGAAACGCGCTCGAACCCGTGGCTGGCCGAATTGCAGCAGGAGAACTTCGTCGAGATCAACCCGAAGGCGGCATCCGAACGCGGCATCCGCAACGGTGACTACTGCTGGGTCAAGACGCCGACCGGCGCCAGGATCAAGGTGCGCGCGCTGGTGACCGAGCGCGTGGGCGTGGATACGGCGTTCATCCCGTTCCATTTCTCTGGCTGGTGGCAGGGCAAGGATCTCAAGCCCTACTACCCGGAGGGCGCCATGCCGATCGTGCGCGGGGAGGCGGTGAACACCGCCACCACCTACGGCTATGACTCGGTGACGATGATGCAGGAAACCAAGACCACCGTTTGCCAGATCGAGCGGTTCGCATAAGGACGGAGACGCAAATGGCCCGCATGAAATTCATCTGTGATGCCGAGCGTTGCATCGAGTGCAATAGCTGCGTCACCGCCTGCAAGAACGAGCACGAGGTGCCCTGGGGTGTGAACCGGCGCCGCGTGGTGACGGTCAACGACGGCGTGGTCGGCGCGGAAAAGTCGATCTCGGTGGCGTGCATGCATTGCTCCGATGCGCCGTGCATGGCGGTCTGTCCGGTCGATTGCTTCTATCGCACCGAGGACGGCGTGGTGCTGCACGACAAGGATGTTTGCATCGGCTGCGGCTACTGCTCGTACGCCTGCCCATTCGGCGCGCCGCAGTTCCCTAGCGAAGGTACCTTCGGCGTGCGCGGCAAGATGGACAAGTGCACGTTCTGCAACGGCGGCCCGGAAGCCAACGGCAGCGAGGCAGAGTTCGAGAAGTACGGTCGCAACCGCCTGGCCGAAGGCAAGCTGCCGCTGTGCGCGGAAATGTGTTCGACCAAGGCGCTGCTCGGCGGCGATGGCGACGTGATTGCCGACATCCTGCGCAATCGCGTGATCAAGCGCGGCAAGGGCGGCGACGTCTTCGGCTGGGGCACCGCCTATGGCGGCGTCAAGGCGCAGCCGGCAGCGGGCACGCCGCCCGCGGCGCCGGGTGCCGCACCCACGGCGCCTGCCGCGCCAGCCAGCGAGGGGAGCGCATCATGAACCGCGCGCTACTGATTGCCCTGAGCCTTTCGGGCCTGCTGATCGCCGGCTGCGGCGAGAAGGCGCAGACATCGACCGCTTCGTTCAAGAAATCGGATACGCCGGCCTGGCAGGGCGCCCCCGGCGATCCGTTCGTCGCCAAGGGATGGACGCCGGGTGACAGGGATAGCTGGGTGCGCCAGATCCATGAGCGCAACCAGTACCAGAACGAGTACAACAAGACGCCGTGAGCGCCGGCAAGGAGGGCTTATGACGCGGCTTTCACGTACAGGACGGTGGCTAGCCGGCGCGCTGATGACGCTGGCGATGGCCGGCGCGTTCGCGCAGGCGCCAGCTTCGGCACCGCAGGCGCAACAGTCCGCCACGCAGTCCGCCACACAGTCCGATAACGCAAACAACCCGGCCACGCACCCCGCGCAGCCGTTCGCGGGCATTGCGAGCGAGAACATCTTCAATGTGCCGCGCCGCGACATGGCCGCCGAGGCGCGTGCGCAGCAGGAGCGTTCGCAGACGCAGCCGGGCAACAATGCGCCGGTCTGGCGCGAGGCGAACTCCGACCAGCCGAACTACAGCAGCCTGCCGGCCAAGGAAGCTGGTGTGCTGATCCAGCGCACGGGTCAGAAGTGGCGTCTGTTCCGCAATGGCGTGATCACGGTGTGGGGTGGCTGGCTGGTGTTGATCGTGCCGCTGGCGATCCTGGCGTTCTTCGCCTGGCGGGGCACGATTCCGCTCAAGACACCGCGCACGGGCCGCATGATCGAACGCTTCACGCCGCTGGAACGCATCGTGCACTGGACCATGGCGATCTCGTTCTCGATCCTGGCGATCTCGGGCCTCGTGATCCTGTTTGGCAAGCACGTCCTGCTGCCGATCTTCGGCCATACGCTGTTCGGATGGCTCACGTACATCCTCAAGAACCTGCATAACCTGAGCGGGCCGGTGTTCACGGTTGCGATCGTCGTCGCCTTCGTGCTCTTCGTGCGCGACAACCTGCCCAGCCGCGACGACCTGACGTGGATCGCGCGGGCAGGGGGGCTCCTCACGGGCAGCCACGTGCCGAGTCACCGTTTCAACGCCGGCGAAAAGCTTTGGTTCTGGATCGGACTGGTCTTTTTTGGGCTGATCCTGTCTGCGTCGGGGTGGGTGCTCGACATGATCGTGCCGGGCCTGGAGTACTACCGCGCCACGATGCAGATCGCCAACGTCATCCACGCGATCGCCGCGGTGCTGATGATTGCGCTGGCCTGCGGCCATATCTACATGGGCACGATCGGCATGGAAGGCGCCTACCGCGCCATGCGCGATGGCTACGTGGACGAGGCCTGGGCCCAGGAGCACCACGAGCACTGGTACGACGATATCAAGGCCGGCAAGATCCCCGCGCAGCGCTCCACACCGCCGGAGGACGCGGGCCGTAGCCGCCAGCGTCCGGGGCAGGCTTGATCATGCGCATTGGCACGGCGTTGCAGTTTGCGGCAGTCGTATGTGCAGGTCAGGCGTACAATCGCCCGGGCTTTTAACCGCAAGAGGAGGGCTCGGCATGAAACGTGTACTTTTCGGTTTGACGATGGGCGCTGCCGCACTGGCTGTGGCGGGTTGCTCGAGCTGGGGCTGGGGTTCGTCCAGCAGCAGTAGCAGCAGTGGCACGGCGGCAACCAGCGCGTCCACGAAGGCCGCCGCAGCGCTGAGCCCCAAGAGCGGCACGAATACCGCGGGACGCGTCACGTTCGACCAGCAGGCGGGCGGTGGCGTGATGGTGGTGGTATCGGTGACCGGCCTGCCGCCAGGCACGACACATGGCTTCCATGTCCACGAGAAGGGTGACTGCTCCGCGCCCGACGCGATGAGCGCGGGTGGGCACTTCAACCCGGCAGGCAAGCCGCACGGCCAGATGACGATGCCCGATCATCATGCCGGCGACATGAACAACCTCGTGGCGGACTCCAGCGGCAACGCGCGCGTCCAGTTCATCATGCCGGACGTGACCGTGGCACCCGGCCCGAACAGCGTGGTTGGCCGCGCCGTCGTTGTCCACAAGGATGCCGACGACTATCGCACCCAGCCCACCGGCAACTCGGGCGGCCGCATCGCCTGCGGTGTGATCGCCGCCTCCTGATCCCTCCAGATAGCTTCCGCTGTAGCTGGCCCGACCTTTGGAAGGGCCAGCCCGCCTCCCACATGTCCCTGCGCCCCGAACTGACACATGCCAGCGTACCCCTGATCGAAGAGGTGGCTGTCCTCGACGAGCAAGGCAGGGAGCGTCCGGCCTGGCTGCCAGGCGAGCGCCCGCTGACGGTCTATCTGGATAAACGCGAGCTGGTCACGCTGATGACGCTGGGCGGCGCGCCAGAGCATCTCGTCCTGGGTTATCTGCGTAATCAGCGACTGGTGGAGTCGATCGAGCAGATTGCTTCGGTCCAGGTGGACTGGGAAACCGAGTCGGTGGCCGTGACCACCCGTTCGGGGGTCGATCGCATCGAGGAGCGCACCGCGCGCCGCGTGGTGACCACGGGCTGCGGGCAGGGCACGGTGTTTGGTTCGCTGATGGATGAGGTCGACACCATCGCGCTGCCCCCGGACGCCCGACTCGACCAGGAAACGCTGTACGCGATCGTCGATACCATCCGGCTTCAGCAATCGGTCTACAAGCAGGCCGGCTCGGTACACGGCTGCGCCTTGTTCCGGGGTAGCGAGTTGCTGACCTTCGTCGAGGACGTAGGCCGCCACAACGCCGTGGATGCCATCGCCGGGTGGATGTGGCTCGAGGACATGAGCGGCGCCGACAAGATTTTCTACACCACGGGCCGACTGACGTCGGAAATGGTCATCAAGGGCGCCCAGATGGGCATCCCTTTCCTGTTATCGCGTTCGGGTGTGACGCAAATGGGTTACCAGATGGCCAAGCGTGTCGGAATGACACTATTCGCGCGCTGCACCGGCAAGCATTTCCTGCTCTACACAGGGCGGGAGCGGTTCCGCCACACACCGACCGAAGCGCTGGTACCGGCGGTCTAGGAATTCCGCTGCGCGGCACCAGATCGCAACAGAAGCCGGAACAAGAGCGCCAGAAGCGATTGGTTGTACAATGCGCCCCAATCTAGCGGCAGCCCGCCGCCCGACTTTTCCGCCCACGCCTTTATGAGCATCAAATCCGACAAGTGGATCCGCCGCATGGCGGAGCAGCACGGCATGATCGAACCGTTCGAGCCCGGCCAGGTACGGGAGTCGGACGGCCGCAAGATCGTGTCCTATGGCACGTCGAGCTACGGCTACGACATCCGCTGCGCCGACGAATTCAAGATCTTCACGAACATCAACAGCACGATCGTCGATCCGAAGAACTTCGACGAGAAGTCGTTCGTGGACTTCAAGGGCGATGTCTGCATCATCCCGCCGAACTCGTTCGCGCTGGCCCGCACGATGGAATACTTCCGGATTCCGCGCAGCGTGCTGACGATCTGCCTGGGCAAGAGCACCTATGCCCGCTGCGGCATCATCGTCAACGTGACGCCGTTCGAACCCGAGTGGGAAGGCTATGTGACGCTTGAGTTCTCCAACACCACGCCGCTGCCCGCCAAGATCTATGCCGGCGAAGGCTGCGCGCAGGTGCTGTTCTTCGAGAGCGACGAGATCTGCGAGACCTCGTATGCCGACCGTGGCGGCAAGTACCAGGGCCAGCAGGGTGTCACACTGCCGAAGACCTGATCGCATTACAATGCCGGCGTCCGTCGCCGGGGGCGCCGCCGGCCATGAACCGGTCAGGCGTCAGACCTGACGAAAGAGCCACATGCCGCCGTTTGCGGGGAACTCCCCGCCGGCCATGTGGCTCAAGTTCTTTCCAAGCACGCTCATCAAGGATGCCCGATGAAATTCCGCTTCCCCGTCATCATCATCGATGAAGACTTCCGCTCCGAGAACATCTCCGGCTCGGGCATTCGCGCGTTGGCCCAGGCCATCGAGAATGAAGGCATGGAAGTGATGGGTCTGACCAGCTATGGCGACTTGACGTCGTTCGCCCAGCAGTCCAGCCGGGCATCCACGTTCATCGTGTCGATCGACGACGACGAGTTCGTGCGCGCCGACGATCAGCCCGAAGCGGCCGCCATCGAGAAGCTGCGCGCGTTCGTGACCGAAGTGCGTCGCCGCAACACGGATCTGCCGATCTTCCTGTATGGCGAGACGCGCACGTCGCGCCATATTCCGAACGACATCCTGCGCGAGCTGCACGGCTTCATCCACATGTTCGAGGACACCCCCGAATTCGTGGCGCGCCACATCATCCGCGAAGCCAAGGTCTACCTGGATTCGCTGGCCCCGCCGTTCTTCAAGGCGCTGATCGACTACGCGCAGGACAGCTCGTACTCGTGGCACTGCCCGGGGCACTCGGGCGGCGTGGCGTTCCTGAAGAGCCCGGTGGGCCAGGTGTTCCACCAGTTCTTCGGCGAGAACATGCTGCGCGCCGACGTCTGCAACGCGGTCGAGGAACTTGGCCAGCTGCTGGACCACACCGGCCCGGTGGCGGCGTCGGAGCGCAACGCCGCGCGCATCTTCAATTCCGACCACATGTTCTTCGTGACCAACGGCACGTCGACGTCGAACAAGATGGTCTGGCACGCCAACGTGGCGCCGGGCGACATCGTGGTGGTGGACCGTAACTGCCACAAGTCGATCCTGCACGCGATCATGATGACGGGCGCAATTCCGGTGTTCCTGATGCCGACGCGCAACCACTACGGCATCATCGGCCCGATTCCGAAGAGCGAGTTCGACCCGGAGACGATCCGCAGGAAGATCGAGAACCATCCGTTCGCGAGCAAGGCGAAGAACCAGAAGCCGCGCATCCTGACGATCACGCAGGGTACGTACGACGGCGTGCTGTACAACGCCGAGCAGATCAAGGAAATGCTGACGTCGGAAATCGACACGCTGCATTTCGACGAGGCATGGCTGCCGCACGCGGCGTTCCACGATTTCTATCGCGACATGCACGCGATCGGCCGTGACCGTCCGCGCAGCAAGGACGCGCTGGTGTTCGCCACGCAGTCCACGCACAAGCTGCTGGCCGGCCTGTCGCAGGCCTCGCAGATCCTCGTGCAGGATTCGGAAACGCGCAAGCTGGATCGCTACCGCTTCAACGAGGCGTATCTGATGCACACCTCGACGAGCCCGCAGTACTCGATCATTGCCTCGTGCGACGTGGCCGCGGCGATGATGGAAGCGCCGGGCGGCACCGCGCTGGTCGAGGAAAGCATCCAGGAAGCGCTGGACTTCCGCCGTGCCGTGCGCAAGGTGGAAGCCGACTACGACGTCGCCAACAATGGCGACTGGTGGTTCAAGGTGTGGGGCCCGGACGCGCTGGCCGAAGACGGCATTCCTGACCGCGAAGAGTGGATGCTCAAGGCCAACGAGCGCTGGCATGGCTTCGGCGATCTGGCCGATGGTTTCAACCTGCTGGATCCGATCAAGGCCACGATCATCACCCCGGGCCTCGACGTGGACGGCGAGTTCAGCGAGCGCGGCATCCCGGCGGCAATCGTCACGAAGTACCTGGCCGAGCACGGCATCATCATCGAGAAGACGGGTCTGTACTCGTTCTTCATCATGTTCACGATCGGCATCACCAAGGGCCGCTGGAACTCGCTGGTGACCGAGCTGCAGCAGTTCAAGGACGACTACGACCAGAACCAGCCGCTGTGGCGCGTGCTGCCCGAGTTCGTGGGCAAGCACCCGCAGTACGAGCGGCTGGGCCTGCGTGATCTGTGCGACGCGATCCACAGCGTCTACAAGGCCAACGATGTGGCGCGCGTGACCACCGAGATGTACCTGTCGGACATGGAGCCGGCGATGAAGCCGTCGGATGCCTGGGCGATGATGGCGCATCGCGAAATCGAGCGCGTGCCCGTCGACGAACTGGAAGGCCGCGTGACCGCGATCCTGCTGACGCCGTACCCGCCGGGCATTCCGCTGCTGATCCCGGGCGAGCGCTTCAACCGCACGATCGTGAAGTACCTGAAGTTCGCGCGCGAGTTCAACAAGCTCTTCCCGGGCTTCGAGACCGACATCCACGGCCTGGTCGAGGACGAGGTCGATGGCCAGAAGGCGTACTTCGTGGATTGCGTGAAGCAGTAAGGCTTCACAGCAAGGCTTCATTCGATCCAAACAAAAACCCCCGTGCCGTGAGGCCGGGGGTTTTTTGTGTCTTGCGTGATCTGTGGGGAGAGGGAGAGGGTCAGCGCATCACCCTCCAACCCCACTTCAATCCAGCTACTTGCTTTTCTCGAACTGGAACGAAGGCGCCACCGGTTCACTCGAGTCGCCGCCGCTCGGCAACTCCAGCGTGCCGGGCGAGGACGCCCCCCCGGGCTTGCCATCGTCCTGTCCGCCAAGCGGGATACTGACCTCGGCGGAATTACTGTGTTTGAGCGATCCCTTGTCGAGCAGGCCAGTCACCATGCCCGGCCAGAACATCACCAGCAGCACCATGACGAGCTGCAGGCCCACCCACGGCAGGGCACCCCAGTAGATGTCCGAGCTCTTGACTTCCTTCGGGGCGATGCCGCGCAGGTAGAACAGCGCAAAGCCGAACGGCGGGTGCATGAACGACGTCTGCATGTTCACGCACAGCATCACGCCGAACCAGACCAGCGCGGCCGTGGCGGCGGCTTCGGGGTTGCCGCCCATCGAATCGGCTACCACCGGGGCCAGCACCTTGACCGCAACCGGCGCCAGCATCGGCACGACGATGAACGCGATCTCGAAGAAGTCGAGGAAGAACGCCAGGAAGAAGATGAACAGGTTCACCACGATCAGGAAGCCGATCCAGCCGCCCGGTAGCGAGGTGAACAGGTGTTCCACCCATGCGCCGCCGTCCACGCCCTGGAACACCACCGAGAAGCAGGTGGATCCAATCAGGATGAACACGACCATGGCGGTGATGCGCGCGGTGGATTGGTAGGCATCCACGATCAGCAGCCGCAGGTCGGTAAGCTGGCCGGCGCGGATCAGGAGCCACAACACCACAAGGTAGGCAATCGCCAGCGGGATGCGGAACGCATGCGAGCCGAATGCGAAGACGCCCACCGCGGCGGCCACCAGCGTTGCCAACAGGCCCAGCCGATAGATGTTGCGGTCGATCTTGTTGAAGCCCTTGTCGCGGATCACGGCCAGCACCAGCGCGCCAACCGCGCCCATCGCTCCGGACTCGGTCGGCGTGGCGATGCCGAGCATGATCGTGCCGAGCACCAGGAAGATCAGCACGGCGCAGGGGATGATGCCGCGCAGGCAGGTACGCCACAGCGCCCAGCCGCGCAGCGTGCGCGCTTCTTCCGGCACCGGCGGCAGCCAGTCTGGTTTGATGCGGGTCAGCACGAAGGTGTAGAGCGCGAACAGCGCGATCTGGATCACCGACGGGCCCCACGCGCCCAGGTACATGCTGCCGACGTCGGCGCTACCGGCCGGGGTCTTCAACTGGTCGGCCAGCACCACCAGCACCAGCGACGGCGGCACCAGCTGGGTGATCGTGCCCGATGCGGCCAGCACGCCCGTGGCGTACTTCATGTTGTAGCGGTAGCGCATCATCACGGGCAGCGAGATCATGGCCATGGCGATCACCTGCGCCGCCACCGTGCCGGTGATCGCGCCCAGGATGAAGCCGACGATGATGACCGAGTAGCCCAGGCCGCCACGAACCGGGCCGAACAACTGGCCCATCGAGTCGAGCATGTCCTCCGCGAGTCCGCATTTCTCCAGGATCGCGCCCATGAAGGTGAAGAACGGAATCGCCAGCAGCAGTTCGTTGGACAGCACGCTGCCGAACACGCGGCTTGGCACGGCCTGCAGGAACTGCACGGGGAAGTAGCCCCATTCGATGGCCAGAAAGCCGAAGGCCAGACCCACGGCCGACAGCGAGAATGCGACCGGGAACCCGATCAGCATAAATACCACCAGGCCGCCGAACATGAGCGGCGGCATATATTCCAATGGAATCATTATTGCACCGGCCTTTCGTATTTCGATTCGATGCGCAGCAGGCCCTGCAGGGCGGCGAAGCGCTTGATCAGTTCGGAAATCCCCTGCAGCGTGAGCAGGGCAAAGCCGATGGGCACGACGAGCTTGATCGGATAACGGGGCAGACCGCCCGAATTGCCCGATTGCTCGAGGATGCGCCACGAAGGCAGGAACAGCGATTCCCACGACAGCCACGTAAACAGGATCGTGGAAGGCAGCAGGAAAACGACGATGCCGAAGATGTCGATCCAGTGCTGCGCGCGCTCGGACACGCTGCCGTAGATCAGATCCACACGCACGTGCTCATTGCGCTGGAACGTGTACGACGCGCCGAACATCACGGCAATGGCAAACATGTACCACTGCAACTCCAGTGGCCAGTTGTCGCTGAGGTTGAAGCCGTAGCGGAGCAGGGCGTTACCTGCGCTGATCAGACACGACAGCAGGATCATGATGTTTGCAAGCCTGCCCGTATGCTGATTCAACCTGTCGATCTGTCGTGACAGACCAAGCAAGTAATTCATGGGTTGTCTCCCCGGTTTTTGCGCCAAATAGTGTATCTGTCACAATTTGTAAGGGCGCTAGGGGATTGTCCTAACAGGTGGACATGGCGTGGGTTTTCTTCTCTTTCCCGCCCTTTCCCACACTTGGACGGCCGGAGAAAACCGGAAACAAAAAAGCCGCTGGCCTGACGGCACAGCGGCTTTTTTACGACAAAGACTTACGCGAAACTTACAGCGCCTTGCGTGCGGCGGCGATGGCGGCGCGTACCTGATCCGGCGCGGTGCCGCCGATATGGTTGCGCGATGCCACCGAGCCTTCGAGCGTCAGCACGCTGTGTACGTCGTCGCCGATCAGCGAGGCCTTGTCGCCCAGACCCGAGACTTCGCGCAGTTGCTCGACGGTCAGGTCGGCCAGGTCGCAGTGGCGGTCGTCGCAGGCGCGCACGGCGTGGGCCACGGCCTCGTGCGCGTCGCGGAACGGCAGGCCGCGCTTGACCAGGTAATCGGCCAGGTCGGTGGCGGTGGCGTAGCCCTGCAGCGCGGCGGCGCGCATGTTGTCCGGCTTGACGCTGATGCCGGGCACCATGTCGGCGAAGATGCGCAGCGTGTCGACCACGGTATCGACCGTATCGAACAGCGGCTCCTTGTCTTCCTGGTTGTCCTTGTTGTACGCCAGCGGCTGGCCCTTCATCAGCGTCAGCAGACCGGTCAGGTGGCCGTACACGCGGCCAGTCTTGCCGCGGGCCAGTTCGGGCACGTCCGGGTTCTTCTTCTGCGGCATGATCGAGCTGCCGGTGCAGAAGCGGTCGGCGATGTCGATGAAGCCGACGCGCGGGCTCATCCAGATCACCAGTTCTTCAGAGAAGCGCGAGACGTGCGTCATGATCAGCGACGCGGCGGCCAGGAATTCGATTGCGAAGTCGCGGTCGGACACGGCGTCGAGCGAGTTGCGGCACACGCCCTCAAAGCCCAGTTGCGCGGCCACGAACTCGCGGTCGATCGGATAGCTAGTGCCGGCCAGCGCGGCGGCACCCAGCGGCAGGCGATTCACGCGGCGGCGGCAATCGGCCATGCGCTCGGCATCGCGCGTAAACATTTCCACATAGGCCATGAGGTGATGGCCGAACGTGACCGGCTGGGCCACCTGCAGGTGGGTGAAGCCGGGCAGGATCGTGTCTGCGTTCTTCTCGGCCAGGTCGAGCAGCGCGCCGCGCAGGTCGCCCAGCAGGCCGACGATGCTGTCGATCTCGCTGCGCAGCCACAGGCGGATGTCGGTGGCCACCTGGTCGTTACGCGAACGGCCCGTGTGCAGGCGCTTGCCGGCGTCGCCCACCAGGGCGGTCAGGCGCGCTTCGATGTTCAGGTGCACGTCTTCGAGGTCCAGCTTCCACTCGAACGCGCCGGACTCGATCTCACCGCCGATCTGCGTCATGCCGCGCTCGATCTCGGCGCGGTCGGCTTCGGCGATGATGCCCTGCTTTGCCAGCATGGCCGCATGGGCCAGCGAGCCCTGGATATCGAACAGCGCCAGGCGCTTGTCGAAGAAGACCGACGCGGTGTAACGCTTCACCAGATCGGACATCGGTTCGGAGAAGCGGGCGGACCAGGCTTCGCCTTTCTTGGCTAGTTGGGAGGTCATGGCGGGGCAGGGCGGAAAATCGGAAACGGCGATTATATCGCCAGAGGCGGGCAGAACTGCTGCGGACCGGTTCCCCTCTCCCGCACGTGGGAGAGGAGTCAGGGGAGAGGGCAGGCCGTGCAAGGCACGTTAGCCGCATTCAGGGCCGCCGCACCCTCTCCCCCGCCCCTTCTCCCGCCTGCGAGAGAAGGGAGAAAACAGGCGGATACCGCACATGTCGGCGACGGATCAACCGCTATTACGCAACCCGGCCGCCACCCCGTTGATCGTCAGGTGGATCCCGCGTCGCACGCGCACGTCGTCGCCATCCTTGCCGGCCCGGTACCGCTTGAGCAGTTCCACCTGCAGGTGGTTCAGCGGATCCAGGTAGGCAAAGCGGTTCTTGATCGAGCGCGCCAGCAGCGGGTTGTCAGCCAGTCGTTCCTGCCGGCCGGTGATCAGCCCGAGCATGTCACTGGTCAGGTGCCATTCGGCGCTGATGCGTGAGAACACGGCCTTGCGCAGCGCGGTGTCCTCGCACAGCCCCGCGTAGCGCGACGCCACGGCCAGGTCGGTCTTGGCCAGCACCATATCCATGTTCGATAGCAGCGTGCTGAAGAACGGCCACGACTTCACCATCCGCTTCAGCGTGGCCACCGTGGCCTTGCGCGACTTCTCGTCCGGCGCGGCGTCCAGCAGGGCCTGCACGGCACTGCCGAAGCCGAACCAGCCCGGCAGCAGCAGACGGCACTGGCCCCACGAGAAGCCCCATGGAATCGCCCGCAGGTCTTCGATGCGGCGGTGCTTCTTGTCCATCAGCTTGCGCGATGCCGGCCGCGATCCTAGGTTCAGGTCCGCGATCTCGGTGATCGGGGTCGTGGCGAAGAAGTAGTCCTTGAAGCCCGGGGTCTCGTAGACCAGATCACGGTACGCGGAGAACGCATGGTCGGACAGCTGCTGCATGACGCCTTCGAACGTCGCCAAGTCCTTCGGCGCGTTCTGGGTGGGCAGCAGCGATGCTTCCAGCGTGGCAGCGATCACCGTTTCCAGGTTGCGCCGGCCGATCTCGGCATTCGCGAACTTGCTGTTGATGATTTCGCCCTGTTCCGTCAGGCGGATCTGGCCGTTCACGGTGCCGGGTGGCTGCGACAGGATGGCCTGATAGGTCGGGCCACCGCCGCGACCCACCGTGCCGCCCCGGCCATGGAACAGGCGCAGCTTCACGCGGCGTTCCTCGAACAGCTTCACCAGCGCCAGTTCGGCCTTGTAGAGCTCCCAGTTCGATGTCAGGAAACCGCCATCCTTGTTCGAATCCGAATAGCCGAGCATCACTTCCTGCTCGACGCCATGGTGGGCGATCACCGAATCGAAGCCCGGCAGATCCAGCAGCGACTCCATGATGCCGGCCGCATTGCGCAAATCCTCGATGGTTTCGAACAGCGGGATGACCATCAGCTCCATGCGCGCCGGATCGGTCTTGCTGCCCAGCGTGCCGCGCAACATGCCGGCTTCCTTCTGCAGCAGCATCACCTCGATAAGGTCGGACAGCGTCTCAGTGTGCGAGATGATGTAGTTGCGCGCGATGCGGGCGCCATAGCGGGCGCGCAGGTCGCGGGCCATCGCGAAGATCGCCAGTTCGCTGCGTGTCTGTTCCGAGTAGTCGTGCCACGGCAGCGTCAGCAGGCGCGGCTGGCGCAGTTCGGCCAGCAGCAGTTCCAGCTTGCGCGCTTCCGGCAGCGCAGCGTAGTCGGACTCGATGCCGGCCGTCGCGAACAGTTCGGCGATCACGGCCTCGTGCACGTCAGATACCTGACGCATGTCGATCGAGGCCAGGTGGAAGCCGAAGACCGCGATCGCGCGCACCAGTGCGTCGACGCGGCCGCGCGCCAACGCCTCGCCATGATGGGTGCGTAGCGAATCGACCACGATCTGCACGTCGGCTGCGAATGCTTCGGCGTTCTCGTAGGGAGCGACGTCGGCCACCGGATGGCGTTGCGCGACATGGCCAGTCAGCAACTGCGAGGTGGCGGCCAGCCGCGCGTACATACCGATCAGCGCGCGGCGGTAGGGTTCGTCCGCACGGTGTTCGGAGTGGTCCGGTGAGGCTTCGGCCAGCGCCAGCAGTTCGGGGCTGGCATCGACCATCAGCGACGACAGCGGCAGCTCGGCGCCCAGCGCGTGCAGTTCATCGAGGTACCAGTCGAACAGCAGGGTGGCTTGCTGGCGCGCCGCGTGCTCGAGGGTTTCGGCCGTGACGTTGGGGTTGCCGTCGCGGTCGCCGCCGATCCACGAGCCCATCTGCAGGAACGGCGCCAGCGGCGCGGGCGTGGCGCCGGTCTTGGAACGGCGCGGGAAGACGTCGGCGATGTCTTCTTCCAGCTCGGCCATCAGGCGCGGAATTCCCTGGAGGAACGTGGTGCGGTAGTACGAGAGCGCGTTCTCGATTTCATCGACCACCATCAAGCGCGTGTTTCGCAACATGCGGGTCTGCCACAGCGTGGTCACGCGTGCGCGGAGCTGGGCCGTGTTGTGGTCGCGCTCGCGGGTGGTCATCGGCAGGTCGCGCTCGGCCAGCAGGCGGGCGATCTCGCGCTCCGCGTCCAGGATGCTCTTGCGCTGGACTTCGGTCGGGTGCGCGGTCAGCACCGGCACGATCAGCGCGTCGTCGAGGAATTCGCGAAGTTGCTTACCAGTCACGCCAGCGGCGTCAATAGCTTGCAGCGCACGCGCCAGGCTGCCCGGCTGCGGCGGAGATCCGGCCAGTGCGTGCACCCGGCGGCGGCGGTTGTGGTGCTGGTCTTCGGCGATATTGGCCAGATGCGAGAAGTAGCTGAAGGCGCGAACCACCGAATTGGTCTGGTCGCGCGACAGGCGCTTCAGCAGGCGGTCGAGTTCGGTGCCTGCGGCGCGGTCGTTCTCGCGCCGGAAGCGCACGGCGGTCTGGCGAATCGTCTCGACCAGGTCGAAGGCGGCATCGCCTTCCTGCTCGCGCACGCAGTCGCCCAGCAGGCGGCCGAGGAAGCGGATGTCCTCGCGCAGCGGCAGGTCCTTGTCGGCGGTGCGGCGGGCGGGGGTAGTGGTGGCGGCGCCCTCCGCCGTCACGACAGCGAGCTTTGGCCTGGCTGCCTTCGTGGCTTTCGGGGTCTTGGGGGATGCGCCTTCGGGGTCAAGCTGGCCTGAGGCTGGCGTAACAGACTTGCGGCCGGTAGAGCGTGAACGGCCGGTGGGGCGCGCAGCAGGCTGCGTCATCAACAATCTCCTCTTTATCGCTTCGTAGCTTTTCTATATTGACCGGCCGCAAAGCCTTGCCGGATCGTACTTTTACGGCTTATCAGGGGCCTGAGGCTACCAGCCTGCGTGCTAACATGCGCGGATGCAAGCACCCGCCAATCCGTCTTCTTCGTCCGCTGCAGTGTCAAGCAGCATGCCGCACAAGCTGGTCATCGCCTCGCGCGAAAGCCGGCTGGCGATGTGGCAGGCTGAACATGTTCGTGCTGCGTTGCAACAATACTATCCCTCCTGCGATGTGTCCATTCTCGGCATGACGACAAGGGGTGATCAAATTCTCGATAGGACCTTGTCCAAGGTAGGCGGCAAGGGCCTGTTCGTGAAGGAGCTGGAGGTCGCCATGTCCGAGGGACGCGCCGACCTGGCCGTTCACTCGCTCAAGGATGTGCCGATGGAGCTGCCCGAAGGCTTCACGCTGACGGCGGTGATGGAGCGCGAGGACCCGCGCGATGCGCTGGTTTCGGCGCAATTCGCCTCGCTCGAAGAGATGCCGGCCGGAACCGTGGTGGGCACTTCGAGCCTGCGCCGCGAAGCCGCGCTGCGCAGTCGCTTTCCGCATCTGGTGATCAAGCCACTCCGGGGAAATCTGGACACCCGCCTGGGCAAACTGGACCGTGGCGAGTACGGCGCCATCATCCTGGCTGCGGCCGGGCTCAAGCGACTGGGCCTGGGCGATCGCATCCGTGCGCTGATCGCGCCGGAAAGCTCGCTGCCGGCGGCCGGACAGGGCGCCTTGGGCATCGAGATCCGTGCGGATCGTCCCGAACTGGCCGAATGGCTGGCGCCGCTGAACCATCTGCCCACGCTGCTCGCCGTATCGGCCGAACGGGCCGTCTCGCGCCGCCTGGGCGGCTCGTGCCAGGTGCCGCTTGCCGCGCACGCGCGCTGGCGTGACGCCAGTCTTCAACTCGACGCCTTCGTGGCGCTGCCCGACGGTTCGCGTCAGGTGCGCGCCCATGCCACGGGACCCGTCGCCACGGTAGCCGACGCCGAAGCGATCGGAACCGCCGTCGCCGGCGATCTGCTGGCCCAGGGCGCGGACGGCGTGCTGGCCGCGCTTTCCACGGACTCCGCCGCCGGACCTGCTTGAGGAACCCGCAATGCCTCGCCCGACCGTCGTAGTAACACGACCCGCCGGGCAGTCCCGGCAACTGACCGAAGCGTTACAGGCCGCGGGTCTCGACGTGCTCAGTTTCCCGCTGCTGGCGATCGGGCCCGCGGCCGATGACGTGCCGCTGCGCGCCGCGCTTGGCCGGATCCAGGACTACGCGCTGGTGGTGTTCGTGAGCCCGAACGCGGTGTCCTACGGACTGGATACCCTTGCCCAGGTCCAGAACGCCCCGGGCGGAGCCCGGTGGCCGGAAAGCGTGCCGGTGGCCGTGGTGGGGCCATCGAGCGTGGTCGCGCTGGCAGAACGGGGTATCGCCCCGCCCGCGTATCGCGTGATCGCGCCTGCTGGCGCCCAGGGTAATGACACGGCGGGCGATGCAGCGCGCTTCGATTCAGAGGCGCTCTGGTCCGAACTCGACACCTCGCCGGGCGCGTTTGCCGACCGCAAGGTCCTGATCGTCCGGGGCAGCGGCGGGCGCGAATGGCTGGCCGATCGTTTGCGCGACGCCGGCGCGACCGTCGAAGCCGTGGAAGCCTACAGTCGCACGCTGCCCGAGCCGAGCGGCATGCAATGGCAGGCCGTGCGCGACAGCCTCAAGCCCGATGCGCCGCCTTACGCGTGGCTGCTGACCAGTTCGGAAGCCGTTCGCAACCTGGACGGGCTGGCGCGTTTGCATCTGTCGCCTCAGGAACACGAACGTCTGAAGCAGATGCAGTGCATCGCACCACATGCGAGAATTGCCGCGCAGGCTCAGTCGCTGGGATTTGCCCACGTGCTGCCCGCCGCGCCCGGAGATGCCGGGCTGCTGGCCGCATGCACGCAATGGGGCGAAGCCTATGCTGGGCCGGCCACGCCAGCGCCCGCCCCCGTATCGCCTGCACCCGCTCCGGTGGTCGTGCAGGCGGAACCGGAGCCGGCACCGGCGCCAATGGCACCCAAGGAACCCACGTCAACCAAAGTCGAACGCGTGACGACAGACACCACGTCCCCCTCGCCGAATCCGGGCGGTAACCCCGGTAGTTCCGGCATGTCCGGCGCATTTGTGGCACCCGCGCGCCGAATGAGTCCATGGTGGCTGCTTGTCGCCGTGCTGGTGGTCGCCATTGCCGGGGGCTTCTGGTGGTTGCAGATGCGGGTCGAGCATCTGACCCAGGAACTGGCGCGCCGGCAGCAGAGCGCGGACACGCTGGTGCAGGAAACGCGGGTGCTGTCGCGCGATGCGCAGGAGACGGTCAAGGCGTTGCAGGGCAAGGTGGGCGCGCTCGACGGCCAAATCACGGAGACGCGCGACAAGCAGGCCGCGCTGGAACAGGTCTATCAGGACTTGATGCGCAACCGCGACGACTGGGAAATCGCCGAAATCCAGCAGTTGCTGACCAACGCCGGCCAGCAGCTTCAGCTCACCGGCAACGTGCAGGTGGCGCTGGCCGCGCTCCAAAGCGCCGACGCGCGCCTGGCGCGCTCGGACAAGCCGCAATACAACCAGCTTCGCCGCGCCATTGCGCGCGATATCGGCCGGATGAAGGCCGTGCCGGATACCGACCTGACCGGGGCGGCGATCAAGCTTGACGAGGCGATCAACCAGATCGATTCATTGCCGCTGCTGTCGGGCGAGCGGATGCTCGACCGCACGCCTGGCGAGGGCAACAAGCCGGCACCGGTCGCGCCGAAGGGCGCCTCGACGCCCGCGGCTGCCAGCGCGGCGGGTGGCAATATGGTGTCGCGACTGTGGACGTACGTGCTTGACGAGCTTGGTCAGGTGATCCGCGTGCGCAAGGTCGATGACACCAACGCGCTGCTGCTCTCGGGTGACCAGGGCTGGTTCCTGCGCGAGAACATCAAGCTGCGCCTGCTCAATGCGCGGCTGGCGCTACTGTCGCGTAACGAACCTGTCTTCGGGAACGACCTCGCCGCCGCGCAGGGCATGATCGCGCGCTATTGCGATACCCGTTCGCGCCGCGTGCAGGGCGTGCTGACGATGCTCAAGCAGGCCCAGGCGAGCGCGGTGACGGTGTCCCTGCCGACGATGGCGGAGAGCCTCGGCGCGCTGCATGCCTTGAAGAAGGAGTAGCCGTCATGCGACTCCTTTTCTGGGTAGCTGTTTTATTCGGCGGCGCCGTCGGCCTGGCACTGTTTACACAGTTCAACCAGAGCAATGTGGTGCTGTTCTATCCGCCGTACCGGGTGGAAATGTCGCTGAACCTGACGCTGGCGTTGCTGCTACTGGCCTTCTTCATCGTCTGGACGGTGCTTTCGACCTTCCGGCACTTGTCGGAGATGCCGAAGCGTGCCGCCGCCTATCGCGAGCGCAGCCGCATGAGCAAGGCGCAGGCGGCCATGCGCGAGTCGATCGAAAATCTGTTCGCGGGACGTTTTGCCCGTGCCGAACGCGCTGCCCACGAGGCCCAGGCGTGGCCAGAGCAGGCGCAAACCGCCGCGCTGGTGGGCGCCCGTGCCGCGCACCGGATGCAGGAGTCGGAACGCCGCGACGCCTGGATGGCGCAGGTCACCGACCCCGAGCGCGAACAGGCGCGACTGGTCTCGATGGCCGAACTGCTGGTCGACGCGCGCGACGCCGAAGGTGCCTTGGCGACGATCGCCCAGTTGCAGGAAAAGGGTGGCCGCCAGATCCACGTGCAGCGTATCGCACTGCGCGCGCATCAGCATCTGAAGAACTGGAGCGAGGTCCTGCGACTGGCGCGCTCGCTGGAGAAGCGCAACGCGCTGCACCCGGTGCTGGCGTTGCGCCTGAAGCAGATGGCCGTGGAAGCGATGCTCGAGGAGCGCCGCCACGACGCCGAGGCGCTGTTTCATTTCTGGCGCTCGCTGACGGCTGATGAACGCCACGCGGTGCGCATCGCCGAACTGGGGGCGCGCTACTTCTCGTCGCTCGGCAAGCAGAACGAGGCACGCCGCATCGTCGAGGAAGCACTCAAGGTCAACTGGGACAGCCGGCTGGTGCAGCGCTACGCCGACTGCGCGGAGCCGGGCAAGGCGCTGCCGCAGATCCAGCAGGCCGAGAAATGGCTGGTTGATCACCCGACCGATGCCGACCTGTACTACACGCTTGGCGTGCTGTGCCTGGGCGAACAGCTCTGGGGCAAGGCGCAATCGAACTTCGAACGCACCCTGAAGTATGCGGATCGCGACGCGCAACGCCGCATCTGCATTCGCGCGCATCTGGCGCTGGCGCGGCTGTTCGAGGAAACCGACCGCGCCGAGGATGCGCAGCGGCACTATCGTGAAGGTGCGATGCTGGCGGCTTGAGGTGCCTCGGGTGCCCAAGGCATCTCAGACGTCCCGGTTGCGGAGGGTTTTCTCCTTCACCACGCCATACCTCTCCAGCGTTTCCTTCCGCGCCACATCGTGCTGAACGATCGGGCGTGGATAGTCTTTTCCAAGTGTCACGCCCGCTGCCCGTAGTACCTCGTCCGGTGCCGTCCACGGCGCATGGATGTACCTGTCGGGCAGCGCGGCCAGCATCGGCAGGTACTTCCGGATGAACTGCCCCTGCGGATCGAAATTCTCCGACTGCGTGACCGGATTGAAGATACGGAAGTACGGCTGGGCGTCGCAGCCGGTCGAGGCCGCCCACTGCCAGCCGCCGTTGTTGGCCGCAAGGTCGAAATCGTTGAGCTGGTCGGCGAAGTACTGTTCGCCACGACGCCAATCCACGCCCAGGTCCTTAACGAGGAAGCTGGCGGTCACCATGCGCAGGCGGTTGTGCATGTAGCCGCTCTGGCGGATCTGGAGCATCGCTGCATCGATCAGCGGATAGCCGGTCTGCGCGTCGCACCAGGCTGCGAAGTACCGGTCGCCCGTGGCCGGCGCGATCCACCGCAGCGCATCGTATTCGGCGTGAAACGACTTACCTTCCGCCACGCGCGGATGGTGATGCAGGATCATGAAATAGAAGTCGCGCCAGATCAGTTCCGAGAGCCAGACGCCTGCGCCTTCGCTCGCAGCACCGCCGCGCAGCATGGCGTCATGCGCGGCGCGGGCGAGCGTGCGGATCGAGATCGTGCCGAAGCGCAGGTGAACCGAGAGATAGCTTGGCCCCCGCACGGCCGGAAAATCGCGCCGACGGCCGTAGTCGCCAATGCGGGACAGGAATTCGTCGAACAGCGCGTGAGCGCCGTCGCTGCCCGTGGGCATGGCGATCCCAGCCAGGTTGGTGGCAGTGAAACCGAGGTCGGCCAGCGTCGGCAATTGCCCCCGGTACCGTTGTGGAACAGGTGCAAGCGCTTCCAGGTGTTTCCCGATCGGATATGGCCGCAGGTCGAACGGCCGCACCGTGCGCAGCCAAGCGTTCTTGTAGGGTGTGAACACGCTGAAGGGGCGGCCCTGGCCAGTCAGGATCTCGTCGCGTTCGAAGATGACCTGATCCTTGAACGTGAGCAGCACCCGGCTGTCGGCGGCTAGTGTCCGGCGCACGGCTTCGTCGCGATCGTTGGCGGCCGGCTCGTAATCATGGTTGGCGAAGACGGCCTCCACTTCAAGCTCTGCGGCCAGCCTCGGAATTGCCTGCCGCGCGGTGCCGTCGAGCACGATCAGGCCGCCGCCCGAATCTTCCAGCGCCCGGCGCAATGGCTCCAGCGAACGCAGGATAAACTCGACGCGGCGATCGGCGTGCAGCCCCCGCGCCAGCAGCGGCGCCAGGATTTCCCGGTCGAACACGAACACGCACCATACCTGCCGGCAGTGCTTGAGGGCATAATGCAGCGCCGCGTTGTCATCGGTGCGCAAGTCGCGCCGGAGCCAGACCAGGCCGCGGGTAAAATTCCGGTCGATCCGGTAGGGCAGGCGCGCGGCGTCGGCTTCAGCTTCGGGGGAGGGCGATCCAGACATCGCCGTAACCTAACATAGCAACCGGGACTCCAGCAGTCCCATCCAAGCAGCAGAAAGATATTCCCATGGCCACGACACTCGACCGCATCCTGCAATCCCAAGGCTTCGGCACCCGCCGCTATTGCGGCGATCTGGTGGCAGCCGGGCTGGTCGAGGTCAACGGTGAACTCTGCGAGGACCCGGGTGCGCGTTTCGAGGTGGACGGGCTGCGCCTGATGGTCGACGGCGAGGAGTGGCTGGCGTGCACCAAGGCCTACGTGATGCTGAACAAGCCGACAGGCTACGAATGCTCCCAGCGTCCGCGCCATCATCCAAGTGTGTACAACCTGCTGCCGGTGCCGCTGCGCCAGCGGGAGGTCCAGGCTGTGGGGCGGCTCGATCACGACACCACTGGGTTGCTGCTGCTGACCGACGACGGCCAGTTCATCCACGCCCAGACCTCGCCGAAGAAGCAGGTGCCGAAGATCTACGAAGTGACGACCTTCGATCCGGTTACGCCGGAACAGGTGGAAGCGTTGCGCACTGGCGTGAAGCTCGACGACGAACCGGCGCCGATCGCCGCCGATGCGTGCGAAGCGACCGGCGAGCGCAGCCTGCGTCTGACGCTGCTGCAGGGCAAGTACCATCAGGTCAAGCGGATGGTCGCCGCGGTGGGCAACCACGTGACCGCGTTGCATCGCAGCGCGATCGGCGGACTGGTGCTCGACCCCGCGCTGGGCCCCGGAGAATGGCGCTGGCTCACGCCCGAAGACCTGGCCGCGCTGCGCGGGTGAGGGCGTTGAGGCAGCAACAAATGTTGCGCTGCGGCATGTCGCCGGACACCGAAGTTTTACGGGAAGTCGCTGCGGTGATTTGGTAGAATGCAAGCCATGGCGACGTCCGAAGCTCCAATCAATCTCACCAATCAGTTCCTGATTGCCATGCCCGGCATGGCCGATCCGACGTTTTCAGGTTCCGTCGTCTATCTTTGCGAGCACAACGAGCGCGGCGCGCTCGGCCTGGTGATCAACCGGCCGATCGACATCGACATGGCCACGCTCTTCGACAAGATCGATCTCAAGCTCGAAATCCAGCCAGTTGCCCATCAGCCGGTCTACTTCGGCGGCCCGGTGCAGACCGAACGCGGCTTCGTGCTGCATGACCCGGTCGGCATCTATGTGTCGTCGCTGGCGGTGCCCGGCGGGCTGGAAATGACCACCTCCAAGGACGTGCTCGAGGCCGTGGCCAACGGCAGCGGCCCGCACCGGTTCCTGCTCACGCTCGGTTACGCGGGATGGGGCGCCGGCCAGCTCGAGGACGAACTGAGCCGCAATGGCTGGCTGACCGTTCAGGCCGATCCCGAGATCATTTTCAGCGTGCCCCCCGAGGAACGTTTTGCAGCGGCCATTCGCCTGCTCGGCATCGACATCTCGATGCTTTCGGGTGACGCGGGACATGCCTGACCAGCTGGGGCGCGAGACGCCCCGCGACGGCACGGTGCTCGCCTTCGACTATGGCGAGAAAAAAATCGGCGTGGCGCTCGGTAATTTCATCACCCGGCAAGCCAGCGCACTTACGATCCTTCCGAATGTGACGGTCGAGGCCCGCTTCGACGCCGTTGGCGAACTGATTCGCCAGTGGACGCCGGTGCGACTCGTTGTCGGGATGCCTGTCAATCCGGAAGCCGGCCCCGACGACGAGGAACAGCCCTCGATGCGGCTTGCGCGCCGCTTTGGAAACCAGTTGAACGGACGCTTCAATCTGCCCGTGGAATGGGTGGACGAACGCTACTCCTCGCGCGCCGCAGCCATGGCGGGCGCCAAGCGAGGCGCGCTCGACGCCGAGGCAGCCCGGATCATCCTGCAACAGTATTTCGACGAACTCCCGCTATGACCCAGACCTCTACACCCGACGCCGAGGCGCTGTATCACGCGCTGCGCGACCAGGCCCAGGCCCTGATGCCCTCCAGCGAGCGTGCGCGCTGGTCCGTCGCGGGGATCTACTCCGGAGGCGCCTGGATCGCCGAGCGGCTGGCGTCCGACCTGCAACTGGGCGGGCACGGCGTGATCAACGTGGCCTTTCACCGCGACGACTATGCCAAGAAGGGCCTGCACAGCCAAGCGCAGTCGACCACGCTCCCGTTTGAGGTGGAAGACCGCAATATTCTGCTGATTGACGACGTGCTGGCCACGGGGCGCACGATTCGCGCCGCCGTCAACGAACTGTTCGACTACGGCCGTCCGGCCCGCGTAGCGCTGGCCGTGCTGGCCGATCGCGGTGGCCGGGAGTTGCCGATCGCCGCCGAATTTGCCGCTGTTACCGTCGCGCTGCCCCAGGACAAAACCCTGGTGCTGTCGCGCCAGGGCGAGGGTGCGGACACCCGCTTTGCCTTTGCCACTGAAGTCCGTAGCTGAACCCGCAAGCACGCAAGTACCACACAGATAGAACCCGCGCCCGACCTGCCATGACCAAGACGTTTCGCAACCCGCAGCTCACCAAGAACGGCGAACTGAAGCACCTGCTGTCGATCGAGGGGCTGTCGCGTGACATGATCACGCACATCCTCGATACCGCCAGCCAGTTCGTATCGCTCTCCGACTCCGACCGCGAGGTCAAGAAGGTGCCACTGCTGCGCGGCAAGAGCGTGTTCAATCTGTTCTTCGAGAACTCCACCCGGACTCGCACGACGTTCGAGATCGCGGCCAAGCGGCTGTCGGCGGACGTGCTGAACCTGAACATCAACGCGTCGTCCACGAGCAAGGGCGAATCGCTGCTCGATACGATCAACAACCTGTCGGCGATGTCGGCCGACATGTTCGTGGTGCGCCACGCCAGCTCGGGCGCGCCCTACCTGATCGCCGAACACGTGGCCCCGCACGTGCACGTGATCAACGCCGGCGATGGCCGCCACGCGCACCCGACGCAGGGCCTGCTGGACATGTACACGATCCGGCATTTCAAGAAGGACTTCACGAACCTGACGGTGGCGATCGTCGGCGACATCCTGCACTCGCGCGTGGCGCGCTCAGACATCCACGCGCTGACCACGCTGGGCGTGCCGGAAGTGCGCGCGATTGGGCCGCGCACGCTGCTGCCGTCCGGCCTGGAGCAGATGGGCGTGCGGGTCTTCCACAACATGGAAGAGGGCCTGAAGGGCGTGGACGTCGTGATCATGCTGCGCCTGCAGAACGAGCGGATGACCGGCGCGTTGCTGCCGTCGGCGCAGGAGTACTTCAAGGCCTACGGTCTGACCCCGGAGCGCCTGGCGTTGGCCAAGCCTGATGCCATTGTGATGCATCCGGGCCCGATGAACCGCGGCGTGGAGATCGACTCCGCCGTGGCAGACGGTCCGCAATCGGTGATCCTGAACCAGGTGACGTTCGGCATCGCCGTACGCATGGCCGTGATGGGCATCGTGGCGGGTAATAACGATTGAGCCGGACCCCGGATACAACGAACAGCACACACCGACAGAACATGAAGATCCATATCCAGGGTGGCCGCCTGATCGACCCGGCCGCGAACGTCGACGCCGAACAGGACCTGTACATCGCCGCCGGCAAGATTGTCGGCGTGGGCCGCGCGCCCGCTGACTTCCATGCCAACAAGACCATCGACGCCCGCGGCATGATCGTGTGCCCGGGGCTGGTCGACCTGTCCGCCCGCCTGCGCGAGCCGGGCTACGAATACAAGGCGACGCTGGAATCCGAACTGGCCGCCGCCACTGCCGGTGGCGTGACCAGCCTGGTCTGCCCGCCTGACACCGACCCGGTACTCGATGAGCCGGGGCTGGTGGAGATGCTCAAGTTCCGCGCTCACAAGCTCAACCAGACGCATGTGTACCCGCTGGGTGCCCTGACCGTCGGCCTGAAGGGCGACGCGCTGACCGAGATGGGCCAGTTGACGGAGGCAGGCTGTGTCGGCTTCAGCCAGGCCGAGGCACCCATCCATGACACCAAGGTGCTGCAACGCGCGATGCAATACGCGCAGACTTTCGGCTTCACGCTGTGGCTGCGCCCCGAGGATCCTTTCCTCGGCGGAGGCGTTGCCGCGAGTGGTGCCGTGGCGTCGCGCCTGGGTCTGTCGGGCGTGTCCGTCATCGCCGAAACCGTGCGTCTGCACACGATCTTCGAATTGATACGTGCCACGGGCGCACGCGTGCACCTGTGCCGCTTGTCGTCCGCTGCCGGGCTGGAACTGGTGCGTCAGGCACGCAAGGAAGGCCTGCCGGTCACGTGCGACGTGAACATCCATCACGTGTCGCTGACCGACATGGACATCGGCTTCTTCAATAGCCAGATGCGCTTCACGCCGCCGCTGCGCGGCGCTCGCGATCGCGACGCAATCGTTGCCGCGCTGGCCGACGGCACTATCGACGCACTCTGCTCGGATCACACCCCGGTGGACGACGACGAAAAGCTCCTGCCTTTCGCCGAAGCGTCGCCGGGTGCTACGGGCCTGGAACTGCTGCTGCCGCTGACGCTGCGCTGGGCCAATGAGCACAAGGTGCCGCTGGTACGCGCGCTGGCACGCATCACCAGCGAACCTGCGCGAGTCATCGGTTTGAATGCAGGGTCGCTGACCACCGGCAGCATGGCGGACGTGTGCGTCTTCGACCCGAAGCAGGTCTGGAAGGTGGAACGCAGCGCGCTGAAGAGCCAGGGCAAGAACTCGCCGTGGCTGGGTTACGAGATGGAAGGCCGCGCGCGCGCGACGCTGGTGTGCGGCCAGATCGTTTACGAACAGCGCTGACAAGCGCCGGCAAGCTGACCTTCAGGAAAACCGGGGCCTCACGATGATCTGGTTACGCAAGGCGCGGCTGGCATTTCACCTGCTGCGTGGAATGCTGGTCTGCGCCAGTGTCTTTCCGTGGGCGAGCGCGAGTCTGCGCGAACGTCTGATCCGCGCATGGTCTCGCAAGCTCCTGGCTATCTGCGGCATCGAGGTGGAAGTCCTGGGCCTGGCGCCAGGGCAGGCAGCTCCCAAAGGCGCAATGCTGGTGTCGAACCATATCTCGTGGCTCGACATCTATGTCATCCATAGCTGGAAGCCCGTGCGCTTCGTCGCCAAGTCGGAGATCCGGAGCTGGCCCATAGTTGGCTGGCTGTGCGACAAGACGGGAACGATTTTTATCGAACGTGCGCGCAAACGCGATGCGCATCGGGTGCTGCACCACATCACCGAGGTGATGCAGCAAGGCGACCTGGTGTGCGTGTTCCCCGAGGGCACGACTACCGACGGCAGCAAGGTGCTGCCGTTTCACGCGAACCTGATGCAGGCGCCAGTGGCCGGAAGACTGCCGGTGCAACCGGTGGGCTTGTCCTACCTGGACGCCGCGACTGGCAAACCGACGCTGGCGCCGGCCTACATCGACGATATCTCGCTGGTGCAGTGCCTGAACGCGATCCTCAAGTCGCCGCCGATCAAGGCGAGGCTGGTGATCGGGCCGCAGTTGCATGCCGATTCTGGCGGACGAAGGGAGCTGGCGGAGTCGGCGCGAGAGGTCGTGACGCACCTTGTGGATGGGGCGCATGAGGAGGCACAGAGCACTACCGGCGCATTTCATTCCCCGACTGTAGCGAAGCCGATTCACTTGAAGGATGCCGTGTCCGCCGCAGACCACTGAAACCCGATTCCGGGTAAACCTTTATCTCGCCAACCCTTCTGCCGAGGGGTAGATAGATGGCGGCCAGAGTAGCCCACATCGTGTATTGTTACACTCTGCAATATTTATGGTTATTTACTACCGAAATTTGAGTTCGCTGCTATCGTAACCGCCGCTTGTTTGGCTACTGTTGGCAGTTTGAGTTCTGGCGGAAAGCGATACAGGGTTCTGTAATGGTTCAGAGGGAAGAAGTTGTTCAGCCAGTAAATTGGGCAGCCGTTGGGAAGTCTGTCGCCCGTTGGTTAGGTGCAAACAGGAAGTCGTTTCTGTTGACGATGTCGCTGGTGTCGTTGGCATTGTTTGCGCTGATGACCCACTTCCTTCGCCACTATCAGAGCGAAGGCTTTCTGCGAGCCACCAGGCCCCTGACGGAGTTCAATGCCCAGCGCTCGTCCATTGAGGACAAGGACAATTTCCTGCGCTATCTCCGGGCGAACAAGCTTTCGGACACCCCCAACGCCGCATACGTGCTTCAAGCCATTGGCCCGGACCTGATGTTGAAGCGGGTCAAGGTCGTGCTGCCGTATTCAAAAGAAGATCTCAAGCTTCTGGCCGACCTGAAAAGCCCCCTGGAATCGAACATCCTTGGCTTCACCATTTCTTTCCCAGGTGCTTCGCCGGACGATGCGGCGGCGCGTGTGAAACTTGTGGGCGATTACCTGAAGGACACGATGCTTCGTCAGGATTTGCTTGAGAGCATTCACCTGGGTGCGGGGGATGCCAGGGCGGAGAAGCAGAAGCTTAACAACAAGTTGATCGCCAAGCGAGTAGAGCTTGACGAAGCTACCCGCAAGCTTAATGCGCTCAAGGAAATTGCGGCGAAGTATCCTGAGGCATCGAAGTACGAAGCGCGCCAGTTGCTGTCCTCGGACACAGATGGCTCGCGGTACTTGTCCCCTGTGATGCAACTTGTGGGCGTTGAGTCGAATATTGCGGATATCCGAAATGACCTGGTGTCCCTGGAGCGCGATGCCGCGCAGAATGATGTGCGACTCAAGTTCTATGCGGACGCCGAGAAGCTCAATCCGTCCGTGAAATCGGGAAGGGAACTGTTTGAGGACTTCAAAACTTTGCGGGCGAATACCTTCAAGGACACGCGCCTTGACGACGACCGCGTCCGTGAAGTCGTTAACAAGATCGACCTACTAGCGGAGACGCTGCAGACTAAGCACCTGGTGAATACGCGATTCGTTTCGGGGCCATCTGCGCCTGACCATCGTGCAGGGCCTAGGATCGGGTCCCTGCTGGTCTTGTCGCTGGTACTCGGTGGGCTATTTGCCGGTGCTGCCGTTGCGGCGATGGGCTGGGTGCGGACACACAAGGGCGGGCGGTCCGTCAACGGACTTGCCGAGCCAGGAGTGCAACTCTAGGCCGTTGCCATATCATTGCCCCCGGGTTCCCCAGAGGGTAAGAATCTCAGGCTAGTGGATCCTGGTACTGAGGGCAGTTGACCTGAATGATCGTGCGCTGTTCGGGGCGGGCGGCCAACTGTACCGCGGTCAGCTTTCCTCCCCACACGCAGCCTGTATCCAGCGAGATCAAGTTTGGGCGCATCACCAACCCAAGTGTTGACCAATGCCCGCATACCACTGTTACATTGTCTGTCCGCCGGGCGGGAGCATCAAACCATGGCATGACGCCAGTAGGCGCGCTGTCCGGACCTTCTTTTGTCTTCAGGTCCATAACGCCTTCCTCAGAGCAATAGCGTAGACGAGTGAGGGCGTTGACGATGACGCGGTGCCGCTCAATGCCAATTAGATCCTTGCGCCAGCGATCGGCAGAGTTGCCAAACACGCCTGCGAGAAACGCCTTCCAAGCGGGGCCCTGCAGTTCAGCTTCGACTTCCTGTGCAAGGGCGATGACCTGATCAGCACTCCACTGGGGCAAGATGCCAGCATGCACGATCAGGAAGTCGTCTTCACGGATTGCCATTGGCTGATGGCGCAGCCAGGTGATCAGGGCGTCGCAATCCGGTGCTTCCAGTATGTCGTCGAACGTGTCTGATTTGCCCTTCTTGCGAACACCTGCAGCGACAGCGAGCAGATGGATGTCGTGATTGCCCAGGACCGTGCGCACGCGGTCGCCCATGGCTTCAATCGTGCGCAACGTTTCCAGCGAGGCCGGTCCACGATTGACCAGATCGCCCACAAGACGCAGCGGCGCACCATTTGGCAGGAGCTCCAACAAATCAGAAAAGGACGGTGCACAGCCTTGAAGGTCGCCAATGGCGAATGGTGCGGAGTCTGGGTGGTGATTGGCGGCTATCTGGGATTGCATGGTTCTACAGACATTCGTAATGGATTTCCCGATGACTTGTGAAAATGGTTACACGGCGCTACAAAAAGTTGAGTCAGGGCCTCGGGAGCTGCCTGAGGGTCAGATAGAATACCGCCACTTCTATAAAGAACACGATAATTGCCCTCAATCCTTGAGGATCAAGCGGTGCAGCAGTTTTGTCGGGAACGTGGGTACGTAGATTGGGATAGGGAGTAAGAGTTTGTCGCACATTCTTGTCACAGGCGGAGCGGGGTTCATCGGCGCCAACTTCGTGCTCAACTGGCTGGCCCAGCCGGGAGCGGAGAGCGTCGTAAATGTCGACAAGCTGACGTATGCGGGCAACCGCAAGACGTTGTCTTCGCTGGATGGCGATACTCGACATGTGTTTTCGCAGACGGACATCGGTGACCGCGATGCCCTTGACAGGTTGCTTGCCGCATACAAGCCGCGCGCGGTTGTACACTTCGCCGCCGAAAGCCATGTAGATCGCTCCATCCACGGCCCGGCCGAGTTCATTCAGACCAATATTGTTGGCACCTTCACTCTGCTGGAGGCCGTGCGCGCCTATTGGGGCAGGCTGGAAGGGCCGGCCAAGGCAGAGTTCCGCTTTCTGCATGTTTCCACTGATGAGGTGTTCGGTTCGCTTGGTCCTGCCGATCCGCAATTCTCCGAAACCACCCCGTACGCGCCGAACAGTCCATATTCTGCCTCGAAGGCAGCTTCCGATCATTTGGTCCGTGCGTATCACCACACATATGGGCTGCCGGTCCTGACAACCAACTGCTCCAACAATTATGGCCCGTATCACTTCCCCGAGAAGTTGATCCCGCTGATGATCACCAATGCACTCAGTGGCAAGCCGCTGCCGGTGTATGGAGATGGCCAGAACGTCCGTGACTGGCTGTATGTCGGGGATCACTGCAGCGCGATTCGCGAGGTGTTAGCGCGCGGTTGCCTGGGCGAGACCTACAACGTCGGTGGCTGGAACGAAATGACAAACCTGGACGTTGTGCACACGATCTGCGATCTGCTCGATCAGCTCAAGCCAAAGGCGAACGGTTCCTATCGCGAACTGATCAACTTCGTGAAGGATCGCCCCGGACATGATCGACGCTATGCAATCGATGCGCGCAAGCTGGAGCGAGAGCTGGGCTGGAAACCGGCCGAAACCTTTGAAAGCGGGCTGCGCAAGACAGTCCAGTGGTACCTCGACAATCAAGCCTGGGTGCAGGACGTGATTTCCGGTGAGTATCGCAACTGGGTGGCCAAGCAATATGCAGCTTGAGTCAGCCAAGATCCCTACCGTTCTTGTGACGGGATGTAACGGGCAAGTTGGATTCGAACTCCAGCGTGCCTTGGCGCCTCTCGGGCGTGTGATTGCGCTCGATCGCACGGGTTGTGACCTGACGCGTCCGGACGAAATCCGCCGGGTCGCTCGCACGTTCAGGCCTGACGTAATCGTCAATCCTGCAGCCTATACCGCCGTGGACAAGGCGGAAGCCGATGCGGAGATGGCTTTCGCCATTAACGGTAACGCCCCCGGTGTGTTGGCCGAAGAAGCCAAGGCACTTGGCAGCCTGCTGGTGCACTATTCGACGGATTATGTTTTCGCCGGACGCGGCGATACCCCCTTTGTGGAATCCGATGCCGTAGGTCCTCAGTCCGTGTACGGCAGGAGCAAGCTGGCTGGCGAGCAGGCGGTCTTAGCCTCGGGCGCGACAGCGCTTGTGTTGCGTACTTGCTGGGTCGCGGGTGCGCATGGGGGCAATTTCGCCAAGACCATGTTGAAGCTCGGGCGCGAGCGCGACAGCTTGCGCGTTATCGCCGATCAATTTGGCGCACCGACCACGGCATCCCTGATTGCAGATATAACGGCGCAGATCGTTGCGCGATTTTGGCTGTTCGGCGAGCGCAGTGCCTTTCCTGGCGGGATCTATCACCTTGCCGCGGCTGGCGAGACCACGTGGCACGGCTACGCGGTCGAAGTGCTTACCTATGCGGCGCGCAAGGGTGTGGATTTCAAGGTAGATCTGGACAGCATCGAGGCGATCCCAGCCACCGCCTATCCGTTGCCGGCACCGCGACCACTGAACTCGCGACTGGATACCCGCAAGTTGCGCGACACCTTTGGCATTCACCTTCCGGACTGGCAGCAGGGTATTCACTTCCTGCTTGATCAGATCCTTCCCTGAATCACGACACTATGCGCAAGGGCATCATCCTCGCCGGGGGGTCCGGCACCCGGTTGTATCCGATCACGCGGTCAGTTTCCAAGCAGCTTCTGCCGGTCTACGACAAGCCGATGATCTATTATCCGCTGTCCACGCTTATGCTTGCGGGGATGAGGGATATTCTGATCATCTCCACACCTGAAGACACGCCGCGCTTCGTGGCGATGCTTGGTGATGGCAGCGACTGGGGGATCAATCTGCAGTACGCAGTGCAACCGAGTCCGGACGGGCTCGCGCAGGCGTTCATTATCGGCCGCGACTTCATTGGCAACAATCCATCGACCTTGATCCTTGGCGATAATATCTTCCATGGACACGACCTTGTGCGCCAGCTGCATAGCGCATCGGAAAAGGATGATGGTGCCACGGTTTTTGCGTATCACGTACATGATCCCGAGCGATATGGCGTGATTGAGTTTGACGAACAATTTCGCGCCCGGTCGCTGGAAGAGAAGCCAGCGCTGCCGCGTTCAAACTATGCTGTAACCGGCCTCTATTTCTATGACAAGCAGGTTTGCGATATTGCTGCCGATATCAGGCCTTCGGAGCGAGGAGAGTTGGAGATTACGGACGTAAACCGGCACTATTTGGCTAAAGGCGAACTCAACGTCGAGATTATGGGGCGTGGGTACGCATGGCTGGATACCGGTACGCATGACTCACTGCTCGAGGCAGCCAGCTTTATCGCCACACTTCAGAACCGGCAGGGTTTGATGGTAGCCTGTCCCGAGGAGATCGCGTACCGGAACAAATGGATTGGCGCCGAACAGGTCGAAGCGCTGGCGAAACGCTTGTCCAAGAACAGTTATGGAAAATACTTGCGACAGATTGTCTCGGAGGCTATTAAGTGAGTTTGAACGTCATTCCTACGAGTCTGCAGGACGTTCTCATCCTTGAGCCCAAGGTATTTGGAGATAGTCGTGGCTTCTTTTTTGAATCTTTCAATCAGAAGGAATTCGAACAGGCTACTGGACTAAAGCACAGCTTCGTTCAGGATAATCATTCGCGTTCATCGCGCAATGTGTTGCGCGGGTTGCATTATCAGATCCAGCACCCTCAAGGAAAGCTTGTTCGTGTTGTTTCGGGAGAGGTGTTCGATGTTGCAGTGGACATGCGCCGAAACTCTCCAAATTTTGGAAAATGGTTTGGTACTAAACTCTCATCAGAAAACAAGCGGCAACTTTGGATTCCGCCAGGGTTTGCTCATGGCTTTGCCGTGACTTCTGATGAGGCCGAATTTTTATACAAGGTGACAGATTATTGGTATCCGGAGCATGAGCGGAGTCTGATCTGGAATGACCCGGATGTTGGCATTGAATGGCCAATCGAAGGTGGCCCGATACTCGCTGCGAAAGATGCTGCCGGCAAGAATCTTGCAGAGGCTGAACTGTTTGAATAGCGCCGTGCCGCAATCTGTTGTGCGAGGAAGAAAACGGTCCGCGAATTGATCCGGGAAGGTGGTCATCGCTTGATTGTGGAAAATCGCAAAACAGCCCTGGTGGTAGTATAACGCTTTCCCATATGCTGACACTTTCGATTGCTTTTGTACTTTCGTTTTTCTTTACGCTGTTGGTGATTCGCTATTCCAGTGTCCATGCCCATATTACGGCGGACTGGGATCTGAGCGGGGTTCAGAAATTCCATGCCCGTCCGGTGCCCAGGGTTGGTGGGCTTGGTATTGCGCTTGCGCTTGGCGGCGTGAGTATCGCACTGTTCTTTTTACGGGACTCGAAAGCGCTCGGCTTTCCTTATCTCCTGCTTCTGTGCAGTGCTGCTCCGGCATTTCTTGCCGGCTTTATCGAAGATCTGACAAAACGTGTAAGCCCGCGCGAAAGACTGATTGCCACCATGATTTCGGCAGCTGTCGCGGCATACTTCTTGGACGCGCGCATCGTACGTATCGACGTACATTTTATCGACATGGCCCTGGCTATGCCCCTGTTTTCCGGACTTATTACTGTGTTTGCAGTTGCAGGGGTCGCCAATGCCATCAACATTATCGATGGGTTCAATGGGCTAGCATCGATGGTTGCGATGCTGATGTTTGTTTCACTAGCCTATGTTTCATTCCAGGTAAGCGATCCACTTATCATTACCGTGGCCTTCGCTATGATTGGAGCAATTCTCGGTTTCTTCATCTGGAATTTTCCAGCAGGGCATATCTTCCTTGGAGACGGCGGCGCCTACCTCATCGGGTTTGTGCTGGCAGAGTGCGGAATACTTCTTGTCATGCGCAATCCGCAAGTTTCCGCATGGTACCCAGTCCTGATGTTGATCTATCCTATCTTTGAAACCCTGTTTTCGATCTATCGTCGCCGTGTCCTGAAAGGCGTGCCGGCAGGATCTCCAGATGGTGTTCACCTGCACACGTTGATTTATCAGCGCCTGATGCGATGGGCTGTGGGGAGCAAGGATGAGCGGAGCAAGCTGCGCAGGAATTCGATGACTTCCCCGTATCTCTGGCTCCTAAGTCTGATGGCAGTCCTGCCTGCGACATTGTTCTGGAATAACCGGACCGTCCTGCTGATCTTTATCGGCTTGTTCATCGTTCTTTATGTGTGGCTGTACTGGCGGGTCGTGCGATTCCAGTCGCCACGTTGGATGATTATTAAGAGATAGGTCACGGAAATGAAATCTATCCCCACATCGAAGCGCGAGGATGAAGGTACCGTTGTCACGTTTACAGATGTGCTGGATTTCATCCGGCGCCAAGGTACGACGCTTATTGGTCTGAGCCTTGCAGGCGTGGTTATCGGTATTGGTGTGACGTTTCTGATTCCCAAACAATGGGAATCAACTGGCGTCCTTCAGATTGGTCAAGTGGCCAGCGAAACGGCAAGCGCGCCGGGAGCGCCGACCCTGATAGAGCCAACCCAACGCGCACTGGAGCGTCTAAGAATTCCTCAGTTCACGGATGATGTACTAAAGATCCTTGGCCATGCCGTGGGCCCCGACGAGGACGCCGCTGCCGCCTTGGCACGGCGCTCTTTCAAGTCGACGTTGCTCGCGGCCACGGATCTCATACAGTTCACTGTGCGAGGCTATTCGCCCGAGGACGCGACGCGTACGGCAAACGCAATTGGCAATGAACTGGCACGGATCCACGCCGGTCTCATGCGGCCCTCGCTGGACAGGCTCAATGCCGACATGGAGGAAGTTTCTCAGGGAGTGATCAGGGAAGACAAACGCCGGGAAATGTTGAACGATCTTGTCACGCGCCGTGATCAGCTAGCCATCGCAGGGAAATTCTCTGAGAACGTTCTGCTCAGCGAAATGGTGAATGAAAATGAAAAGTCGTTGCGGGCTCTACGCCTTCGCAAAAATACACTACAGGAAATGCTGAGCAAGGAGCGCACCTATAACACACATTTGCTCGGGCCGGTTGAAACCAGCAGGCAGTATATTTATCCACGCAAATCCCTGTTTGGTGCCGGCGGACTGGTGATTGGGGCCCTGTTGGGTTTGCTGGTGGGTATCGCCATTGACACAAAGCATCGAATTCAGCGGATGCGCAGCGGGGACTAGCGAATTTCCGTCCCGTGGCTGCACTGTGTTCCAAGCTGTCGAAAACCACCCCAAAGGTGATTGCGACAGCTTGGAAACGCAGAGATGGAAGGATTATCCGAGCGTCCGGTGCCCACTGTGCTGATTTGCTGCAGTCAGGAACACTACCATCGAGAGACTCGTCGCGACGATGCACCAGTATGCATATCGAAAGTCGACTGACGGGACAGCGGCAAGAAGACTGGCGTAGTATCCAAGTGCCGAGAGGTTCAGTGCGAGGATCTGCATTCTCTCTGGCGAGGGGCGCATCCAGGCCGCTACGGCCAGCATCAGGATGGAAAGCACCAACCACGTGTAAGGCTTGAGCAGTTCGCCAATGACGCTGCTCTGACTTTTCTCCACATACTTCTCAAGCAACTGAGCCTTGTCCGGTCGTAACAGGACAATGTTCATGTCATTCCCCATGACTCCTGGCTGCCACACGTAGGCTGGCGGCAACTGGGGGGATCGTACAAAATATAGGAATGCTTCCCAGCGCATCCTCAAGGAGAGTAGGGGATTCGCAAGTACCGTTTCTTTCCAGAGCTTGTGTGTTGACTCGAATGGTTGCCCCACCATCAGGCTGCCACTCGGATCGTACCCTCGGTCAACAAAGCACAGCGCACGTTCATAGAGGATTGGATATTTGGTACATTTTTCCAGATCAGGCTGTTTCACCCAGGGAAGCAGAATCTGCCCGGTCTGCGCCGAAATCTTCGCGATCTCGTCGCCCATCAGAAGGGTTTCGTAATGCCTCCGCTCGGCCTTCAGGAGGCCATAACTGATTGCGGAAGCGATCCCCCAGAGCGCCACAGAAACGACTACGGTCAGAATAAGCCCATAGGTCACCTTTGCGTTCCGCAGGTGATAGATTGACGCAAGGAAAATGAGCGGGGCAGTCGCGAGAATTGCATTGTGGCGTACTGCGAATGCATAAAACAAGAAAGGCAGTCCCAGCAAGGCCAGTTTGCGGCTCCGCCTCTGGTTTAATAGCAACCCGCTGGCCATCAGCAACGAGAACGCCATGCCCACATCCTTCCACAGGACACCTGCAAAATTGAGAATCCAAGGCAGGAAGAAAATAGCAGGGACTAGCAGCGACCATCTGGAACGTGCCAGGTTGAATTGCCAAATCAGTATACCTGTGACCAGCAGAGCCAAATGAAAAACAAGCAGACTTTGCGGCCCGGGGATCAGTGTCAGGCACAAATGCCAAACGTATGACATGATCGGCGGGTGGCTGTCAGCGTAGTGTTGTTCCAGCGCGCTTCGGTACTGGACGACAGAATCGTATGACATGAAGCCTGGTGCGAAGCACATCCAGATGGTCACTACCAGAAGAGCGGTGAAGGCCGCACCGGCCAGCAGCGTGAATCGGTCTTTTTTGATAGCGGTAAGATTGGATTGCAAGAAGATGGCCCCGATGCGTGAAATCAGGCGTTGGATGTTAGGATGACGCCGAGCATGATAAAGGCGACCCCAAATACATACTGCATCTGGAAGCGTTCGCCGAAGATGATATGGCTGCCAATTGGGACTAGCAGGAAAGCGAGAGCCATCAGCGGATAGACCTTGCCGAGTTCGGTGCGCTGGAGTACCCAGACCCAGGCAAGGGATGTCACACCATACAGGCACATTGCAGCGAGCAGCGCTGCCAGTGGCTTATAGGCAATGAAGCTGCCGCCCGCGTGTGCAGTATTCGCACTGACCTTGAAAAGGATCTGCCCCATGGCCAACCCTACGACGCACAGAACAGCTACCAGATAGGTAATCATCGCTTATCGTGCCTTCTTGGTGATTTTCGCGTGGAACGCGAAGAAGAGATTGGCGTCCACCGATGGGATGCCAAGCGGCCACCAGGCGCCTTTCCCATCAGCGAAGTAGTGTAGGAGAATCGCCAAGAGGTTAACGCATGAATTCACGTGCTCCCTTGCCATGATGTAGTCATAGGCAAGCCCCCGGGCGAGTGCATTTCTGCGTGGCCCCAGCATTCTTCCGAGTCTCCATGCCATGCCCGGATCCGTGGGAATCAGGATGGAGAGGGTGCCGCCGTCCTTGATGACCCGGGCCCATTCCTTCACGGCAAGGTGCGGCGGATAAATATGCTCCAGCACATGAGCTGCGATCACTCTATCGAATGAATTATCAGGGTAGGCGATATCGGAACCGGTCTGTACCTCGATTTTGAGTTTACCGCTGTGCAAACTACCCAATTTTTCCCGTGCAACATCCAGCGTCCTGGCGTTCTGGTCCGTCAGCACATACTTATCGAACTTGTGGCGTACAAACTTGAGGTGTTCACCCGTGCCAGCGCCAATTTCGAGCACATGTTTGAACTCGGTGTCTACGCCAAATGGCCGTTCCAGCAGTTTGTGGCTGGAGCGCATCATCCATGACTGAAGGGCGCTGTCGTAGTTGGCGCTGTCGTACAGAGTATGAAAGTTGTCGACCCAGTCGGTCCAGGCCTTATCTTCGTTTTTCATCTACCCCTCCGTTCGATTCCCGAAATGCCTTTTGCCTCAATTTGCTGCGATGTAGCGGCCGTCTGGGTACCGAGCCTATATCGTATGAGAGAAACGCCAATAAAAACTGCAATCCGACTATCACAGGCAAACCCGCGAGCATTACCGTCCCAGCAGATGCAGGGGTGTGTTCGTTCAGGGACCTCACCCATTCGAGTGCGCCGAAAGTAACTCCAAACGCTAGCATCATGAAGCCAAGAGGCAGTTCGAGTGAAGCAATGGACAGGTCGCGCAGGTAATAGTTATAGAAGACCCGCTTTAAGAAATTGCGAACATGTTTCAACAGGAACTCGCCCACCACCTTGCCGATTCTTAGGTTGCTGACCTCATCGCCGTACTTCGCATCCATTGGGATATCGACCACGACCGCCCGCAGCGTATTCAGCCTGAATAGCATGTCCGATTCGAAGAAATAGCGTGGGCTGATTTTCTTCATCGGCAAGTGGCGGGCAACTTCGCAGTGGATAGCCGTGTATCCGTTGGTTGGGTCAAATAGATCCCAATAGCCGGATGACAGTTTGCTCATGAACGACAATGCAGCATTGCCGAGCAGGCGGCCCCTCGGCATCTGATCTAGGCTGTCGAGGTTAAAGAAACGGTTCCCTTTCGTATAATCGGCTTCGCCGGCCAGAATCGGTTCAATGAAACTGACGATGTAGCGGGGATCCATTTGACCGTCGCCGTCGATCTTGACAGCTATGTCCATGCCATCCTTGATGGCTGCCTGATATCCAGCCATGACCGCACCGCCGACACCGAGGTTCTTTGGCAGCCTAATGACATGCACCCTGGGGTCCAGGCATTCAGCCCTCACAAGAGCACCAGAGTCGTCAGGGCAGCAATCGTCGACGACGTAAATGCTGCTGACGATGTCGCCGATTTCCGCGATGACATTCAAAATCTGGCTGCGGACCTTGTATGCCGGAATTACAACTGCAATCCGGGGAGAATGGCTCTTAGTCATGTCAAGGCTGCATTCCACATGCGGGCTTAGCGGATCGCCTTCAGCAACCGTGCCACGACATCGTCATACTCGTCCAGGATGCGACGCCAGAGGAACTGTTCGACACAGCGCTGGCGAGCTGCCGCAATCATCTTCGCGCGGACTTCCGGGGCTGGCGGATTGTCGAGATGAGCCGCCAGGTCCTCGGCGCCCGTGAAAAACAGGCCCGATGCATTACCACCCATCACCCAGCGATTGAAGGGATTTTCGTGGGCCACAAGCAATGCCCCGGCGGCCATGGCTTCGATCAGAGATGGATTTGTACCACCAACCGAATGACCATGGATGTAAAGGCTGCTGCGGCGACGCAATTCATTTAACACGGGCGCGTTGTAAACGCCACCGGCAAAATGAACATCGGGATGCTTGGCGCGGAGCTGCCGACCATAGTCGTTGATCTCGAAGTTCCCGAGCACGACCATTGGATACTTCTTGCTGCTGCGCTCGAAGGCATCGAGTGTGACGTGAATCTGGTTTTCCGGCTCGGGCCGCGCCACGACGAGGGAAAAGCTCTGGTCGGGGTACTGGTCGAGCAGCGGATGCGAAAGACTGCTTCGATCGCCGGGCTCCAGAGCGTCGTCATCCACACCATAGGCAATCATGGTGGAGTCCTTGCCGAGCTCGTCCTGAAGGTAGCGCTGGATTTCGGGATGATCTGCGATCAGGATATCGGCGCGGCGCGCGGCTGCACGTTCATTCATGCGCAACCAGATGCGTGCGAGACGTCCCCACTTCTCGCGTCGCCACTCAATGCCGTCCATATTGACCGCGTGCGGAATCCCGCGCAGCTTCAGATAGCGCTGGAAAATCCCAGTTCCATAGCCAAAGATCAACGCAACCGCGCCTGACGGTACCTCCTTGAAAGATCGCCAGTCATATTCGATGGTCCCGAGTGGTCCGCCGCTTCGGACGGGGATGAACCGGCGTCTGACTCCCATCCAGAGGTCTTCGTCAACGCCGCCCCTATTGACAGCAGGGTCGTCATTGCAAAAGACAGTTACATCGTGACCTTGGCTTGCCAGGTGAGGGGCAAGAACCTCCACCAGTCTTTCAAAGCCGCCGTAGCGGTTTGGAATGCCCCGAACACCGATCAGATAAACAGTTGCCATAGTCCCGACTTAGCGAAAATACCGTCCGCGCAGGACGTCACTCATAATTCGAAAAATCCCAGCCATACCACCAAGGCAGTAGCGTGGCAATCCGGAAGGCCAAGGGGATTTCAGAAGTACCCGACGCGCAGCGAATTCACCCTTGCGCATTTTCCAGATCGCACCCGACAACCCACCGCTTGAGCCGACGGGCCGATAGACAATGGACAGTTCCTCGGGCAGAAAACGGATTCGCGTTTCGGGCTGAACGTAACGAAGAAGGAAGCACCAGTCTTCGCAATGCCGCAGGCGCACTACCCCGAGTCGCCTTTCCCGTCGGACAACTAGCGCCGGTGTCACCACCGGATTAAGGAGGGCAATCCACCAGCCAAATGGAAGCCAGCGGCTTAGCGAGCGTGTCCAGAGGAGGGCCAGCTTACCATACTTGGGCATCCCCTGGACACCGTGAAATAGCAGGTCGACGGGGCCGCTATCGAGTTCATGTAAAACCAGGTCAATCTTTTCGGGAGTGAAGGCGTCGTCGGAATCCAGAAAAGCAATATGGCTAAAACGGGCCCTTCGGATTCCGAGATTGCGTGCTGCCTGCGGACCGCGATTTCGCGCAAACCGATAGCAGCGGATCGGAACTCTGTGTTCGTTGCAGGGTGGGAGTTGTTGTCCGAGATCCTCGGCGGATCCGTCGTCGACGACAATGATTTCAACCCGCTCAAGGTGTGTCGATCGGACTGAGTGACACGCCCGCAAGACCATTTCGAGGCGATTCAGCGTGGGAATCACTACCGAGAGACCACTCGGCCGCGAAGAAGAGTTCAGTTGCATTTTCTCAGCCGATGAAAGGAAGCTCGCGCATGTATGCAGAACCAGCCGCCCAGGTAAGCAGGATGGCAGTATTCAGTGCACATAGGGCAAAGAAATGCTTCCCTGAATCGACGAGGCTGTCGAGCGAAGAGCTGAGTGTGAGGAAAAGGATGACGGGATACATGCCATAGATGAAGCGGTACCCAAAATAAGGCAACATCAGGAACGGCGTACAGATGATCGCCATTCGTAAAGCCACGACATAGTACTTGTCAGACATGACGGCCTGGATAGACACCCCAGGCCGTCGGCATGCCAGCGGTGTCAGCAATGCGGTTACCACGCAGGCAAAAGAAAGGATGCGGATCCACAATTCGCTGTCTTCGTGCGCCAGATACTTGTTGATTTCGTAAAGGAAGCGCGATACGAAAGGCAGTTCCACAGAGGTGTGCAGGGAGTGAGCAGTGAGCAGGGTCAATCCCAGGAACAAGGGCAGGAAAACCCTCCATTGCTGGCGTGCGAGCAGGTATCCAACCAGGACCAGACCGGCACTGGTGTGGAAAGCCATGGCGAGTGCGCCGAACAGCAACGTAAAAAGCGAGGTGACGGGGGCCAGTGAGACGGCAAGCACAATCAGGCCAGTGGACAATCCTTGCCGCAAGGCATTGGTGGACAGTTCGATGCCGACCAGCGATAGCAGCAGCGCAGAAATGTAGCACAAGCGAACGCGCCAGGGCGCCCGGAAGAACATCGCGGGCAGCACTATCAGGATTATCCATACCGCAGGCAGCAATTCAGTATCGCAACTGCCAAGCATGGTGAAATTGAGGACTTCCGTCGCAATCTGAAAACTGGATTCTCGATCGGCTATCAGACCGCCCTTGCAAAAATCGGTGAATATCTCCGCATAAGCGGCAGTATCAACGCCAAACTGAAGACTTCGAAAGCACATCAGGACGATGATGAGGCTCGCGGCCGTAATGCCACCCACCACATGTGGTGAAGGCTGGCGGACCCTTAGCAGCCTCGTGGCGAAGCCTGCCGACAGCCCCAGCAGGGCGGCCAACAGGACGACATCGGTCAAATACATGGAGTGGTTAGTCCAGGATGTGGCAAGTGCGCAGGGAGGCCCAGGTCCTTTCGCGAACGATGCGTCATGAACCGCTTTTTGTCAGTTCCAGTTTCTTGCCCAGTTTCCGGATATATTGCGTAGCAGCCTCAAAGGCTTGCTCTGTGTCCAGAATGTCGCGCAGGACGACGGTATTGCTTTGCTTGAGGCGGTTCAATTGTCGTTGTGCAAGCGTGCGTCCGATGCGGATTGCCTCGCGCACCGTCGCACCAAGGAACTCAAATGCCGTAGCCGCATAGCCGTTCTGACGGGCGTGCTGTTTCAGGCATTGCATTACCATTCCCTTGTATTGGGGATCGCTGATCAGACAGCGCAGATATAGCATCGAAAAGTCTGCCTTGCGCAGCCATTGCGGCATGTCTTCAATGCCCTTGAGCAGCGAGTATCCCCAGACGGTGGGGACGCTATAGTACTCTGGTACCCGTTCGTCCCATACGAGGTTCTTGAATGCGCCAATATGCGCGTTGTCGCGCAGTCCGCCAACGTGTCGACCTCGGGCGCTTTTTCCGGAGGTGCTCCCAGCGCACGCACCTGGGACCACGATCGGAAAATCGACCCGGTAACTCTTCCGGCTTTCCATCGAGATCAGAGCGGCGCTGTAGATATCCGGGCTGACCCCACCGAACAATGCACCATGGGTTTCGATAATACGCTCGACCAGTTGGCGGGAAATCATGCCCGCATAGGCACGCGGCATACCCATTACTCCCGCGCCCATGTTGCGCAACGCGGCAGACAGCTCGGCCTTCGCATCAAACGGCGTGATGCGCCCGTTGAACTCGCTCACGACCAACGTGCTTCCTTCTGCTTTCCAGCGCGTGGTGCTTGCAAACGTTGGCCAGTAGTACAGCATCGGGAAGGTAAAGCTGAAGGCATCGACATTGTTGGCAATGCCCCATTCGGCAATTTCCGCGATCTGCGGTGATACCAGATCATCATCCCCGATGAACGCCAGGTATTCTCCGGTGGCATGACTCAGAGCGAAATTGAAGTTGTCGACGACACTGAGCGGTTCACCGGGACGGAGGAGTTTGAGCCGAGGAAGCTCTTGTCCTTCGAATGCTGGCGTGATCCGGTCTTCACTACTCGTGTCGCTGACGACAACCTCCAACGTTTCCGACGCAGCCAGTACGGCGCGAATCGTCGAAACCGCGCATTCGGGCCGCCCGTGAGTCGGGATGATGACTGATACCAAGGGCCGCATTAGCTTTTCACCTCTTCCTGGACATAAGAAAGCGTGAGAAGCAATTGCTTGATGCGCTCCACATTCAAACGATCAGTATTATGGGACGTGTAGTCCTCGATATCGTTGGCGTCTGGCTGCCCTTCGAGAATGAACTTGTCGTAGTTGAGGTCGCGGTTGTCCGCAAGGATCCGGTAATAGCGGCCCATGTCCTCGGCCTTGGCCATTTCCTCCCGAGATACCAGCGTCTCGTATAGCTTCTCGCCGTGCCGGGTGCCGATAATCTCAATAGGCACATTGCTCTTGAAAAGTTCCTTGATGGCTTGCCCCAGGTCTTCGATCGTGGAGGCGGGAGCCTTTTGAACGAAGATGTCGCCTTGGGCGCCATGTTGGAAGGCGTGGAGTACGAGGTCGACCGAGTCCTCCAGCGACATCAGGAAGCGGGTCATCTTCGGGTCGGTCACCGTCAGCGGCCTGCCAGCCTTGATCTTCTCGATAAACAATGGGATGACGGATCCTCGCGAAGCCATCACGTTGCCATAGCGCGTTGCGCAAAGAACGGTACCGCCTTCGCGGACGGTACGCGACTTCGCCACCATGATTTTCTCGGCCATGGCCTTGGAAATACCCATGGCGTTAATGGGATACACGGCCTTGTCGGTGCTGAGCACGACGACGCGCTTGACCTTGTTCGCGATTGCGGCATTCAGCACATTCTCTGTGCCGATCACGTTGGTCAGCGTCGCTTCCATCGGATAGAACTCGCAGGAGGGCACCTGCTTCAGTGCGGCAGCGTGGAAAACATAATCGACGCCTTCCATCGCCCGGGCCACGCTTTCATAGTTGCGGACGTCTCCGATATGAAACTTGACCTTGCGATTGTTGATCGCAATCCGCATGTCTTCCTGCTTCTTCTCGTCGCGGCTGAAGACGATGATCTCCTTTACGGCTGAATGGAGGAAGCGATTGAGAACGGTGTTGCCGAACGATCCAGTGCCGCCGGTGATCATCAGGACCTTGTTATCGAACATTGTGCAAATCTCTTAGGAATTTTTAATAAAAAACTGAGCCAGCATCGCAATACCAACAAGCGGTATCACGAGTTGCAATGCCAAGGCAGCCGAGTATCGTGCGGCGGTACTAACCCTTTCCAGAGTCATCGCGCGCGCCCAACTGACGAGCGTCGACGTAGTATGGTACGCGGCATATACATAGCAGACGCTCTCGACGCTCTGCCCATATGCGGCCAACGCGGCTAGCGCCAGCGTCACAATACTCATCATGATCGATGCGACAGCCTGGAAGCGGAAGTCCTTGGCGTATAGCAGCAACGTGTAGGGAATATAACCGAATGCTCCTACCACGAAGCCCGGCAAGAGTATCTTCACGTAGTGGGATATTATTCCGTTGTCGTGGCCATGGCCAACCCATAGGCCAATAAGCGGATCACACGCCAGCCAGAAGACCAGACAAGGCACCGAGGTGATCAGGATTGTGCTGAGTACGAATCTCCGGAATGTCGCCTTCGGAAAATCCTCACCCGAAATGCTCTGGTTCAGCACACGGGGCTGGAAATACTGACTGACAGGCCCGGCTAGCAGCGAGAGCGGAACCATGCAGACCGTTGTTGCCAGGAAGTACGGCGACACACTGTTTGCAGAGATCAGGCCTGAAACAAGCGGCTTGTCCAACTGGGTGACTGCTGCGCCAGCGGCCGAGAACAGTACAAGTGCGCGCCCTTTCCTGACGAGTTCCCAAGCGTCACGGATTCTTAGGCATTTCGGCAGCGATTCTCCGGATGACCTTTCGATCCAGTATGCAAAGCAACGATGACGTGTGATCAGCGCCTGCCCCGTAGCAAATATGAGTTGGGTCACGATAAATGCTGTCATCGTGCTGGAAACAGTCGCCAGGACGTACGCGGTCGCACAGGCGCGGGCCGCCACGCCTATGACCTGAATCGTGCTGGCAGCCGCATACTCGCGCCGGGCCAGCATGGTTCCGTAGTGCATGTTCTGGAGTACGAGCACCCAGAACAGGACAATTGTTCCGAAAACGGTGGTCCACTCGATACTCGCGAACGCTCCCAATAGCTTGAGGCCGACGGCGATTGGCAGTAGGAGCAGGTAGAACCCGGTCAGACTCACCTCCGCGGTGCGAACCAGAGATACCAGTTCCTGGGAGCTCGAATTTGCAACGGCGACGTCGCGGCCAATCAGCGTCGACATCCCCAGATCGAGCATGATCAGGAGGCTTTGAAGCGAAAGAATTACCGCAACGATGCCAAACTGTTCAGCGCCAAGCAGATGTCGATAGAATGGCAGAAAAATGAACCCAACAAGGATTGCCGACACTTTGCCGGCATACAGCATCACCATGTCGAGCGCGGCGGCACGTAGCAGTTTCATCAAGCCTGATCGGATAGCGAGGAATTCAGCGAGCCGTCGGCAGCGAGGGCGCATGCGTTGCCGATGGCATCGAGATCGGCGTCATTCAGCCACCACCCGCAGGGGAGGCCAATGATGTGCTCCTGCAGGTATGCCGTTTCTGCCTTCGGTCCCAGCCCAGTCGTTCGGAATCCGCTGTAGGTGTCATTCCGATGATGCAGGGCTGACGCAGAAATTCCCTGATCCTTCAGTTGCTGGAGCAGTGTGTCCCGGTTCTCAGCCAAGCACAGCATGACCCAGTAGGCCGGGTCGGCGCCATCGGCGGCGTTGATTGGGGTGATCCCCTCAATGTGGGCCAGGCGCGTCTTGAGTTTCGCCACGTTGGCGCGTGCCTGTTCAACATTTTCCTGGGCCTGTTCCAGTTGCACGTATCCAAGGGCGGCACATAAATTGTTCATCGTGTACGCCCAGCCGATTTCCGGAATATCGGCGTGCGGATTGATCTCGCCCTGTGCCGTGCGAAAGCCGGATGCCTCGATGCCGAAGCGTCGAAGCTGGCGCGCTTTCGTCGCCATGTCCGCTGACTTGCAGACAAGAGCGCCACCTTCCGTGCAATTGATCTGGCGATTCGGATAGAACGAATAGACCGCGAAATCGCTGTGCCGGCCCACATGCGCACCATCCTGTCTTGCAAACAGGGCGTTGTCACAGTCTTCGATAAATGCAATACCACGTGCCTTGCATAGTTCGGCCATTTCCTTGGCAGGGCCAGGGTAGCCGGCAACGTGATACATGATGACCGCCCTGGTCCGGGCGGTTATCTTTCGCGAAGCGTCGGCAACGTCCATTTCCACGGAGCCGGGACGTACGTCGACCCACACTGGCATGGCACCCGCGTGCGCAATCGCGGAGTTGGTTGCCATGCAAGAAAACGCAGTCGTCAGGACTTCGTCCCCGGCGCGCACCCCTGCGAGGTGAAGGGCAAGGAAAACTGCGCTTGTCATGTCGTGGGTGGACACTACGTGCGGATTGCCGACGATGTGGCCAATGCCATCTTCGAATTTTCCGACGTAGCCGCCACTGGCGATGCGGCCGGACCGCAACACCTCCAGGGCCACAGCCTCCATCTTGGGGGTGTGTACCACCCCGAACAATGGTATCTGCTTCATGCAAGGTCTCCTTAGCCTTTCCGAATCACCTCAACGATTCGCGCGCGGTCCTCATCGCTCACCCACCAACCGCATGGAATATGAAGGAGTCGCTTGTAGAACGTGTCAAGCCCGGGCAAGTCCCGGCGGGATCCGGCGAAAATGCTATGCAGGCTGTTGGGGCGATGGAGTTTCGACGCGGCGATTCCTGCCGCATTGAGTGCTTTCTCAACGCTCGCGCTGTCATCGCACAGCAGGGTATATATCCAGTAACTGGGTTCGGCCCCCGCATCGCAGCGCGCAAAGTCGATGCCGCTGACTGAATCGAACTGCGCGTCGTAGTATTTGCCGTTCTCGGCATGCCGATCGAGTATCTCGGAGATGCTCTGCAACTGCACCAGTCCAATCGTCGCGTTGACGTTGTTCATGTTGTACTTGTAGCCAACACTCGTAATATCGATCTCGGTACGTGGAACGCCCTTGAGCATACCGAACCAGCGGAACTTCTTTGCTGCCTCCAGCTGTGAGCTGTCGGTGAAGGTCAGAAGGCCGCCATCGACTGTCGTCATGTGCTTGATCGCCTGGAACGAATAAATGCCGTAGTGACCGATCGTCCCAATGGGCTGGTCGTGGTAACGGGCCCCCAGTGCGTGAGCGCAGTCTTCGATCAGGGCGATACCGTGCTCGTCGGCAATCTGCTTCAGTTCGGCAAGGCGGGTCGGATAGCCTGCATAGTGGACACAGAGGATCGCCTTGGTCCTGTTCGTGATGCTGTGGCGAACCGATTCGGGGCACATGTTGCCCGATACCGGGTCGACATCTGCCCAGACAACCTTGGCGCCCGTGTATAGGATCGTCGTATTGGTGGGCTCCGCCGTCATTGGGGTGGAAATCACTTCATCGCCCGGGCCAACGCCGGCTAACGCGAGCGCAGCGTGCAGTGCACCGGTCCCGCTGCTCATGGCGAGTGAATGCGTCAGTCCAAACCTCCGGTTGAATTCGGTCTCGAACTTATAAACGGACTCGCCTTCGGCAATCATGCCGCTGTATAGCACGGTTTCCAGCGCCGGCATCAGGGCCGACTTCGGTGGCATTGCTACCTTGACGATCGGAATCATGTCTGTTTTTCCCTCAGATACGGTTGAGCAATGGGATATACGGCAGGCCGGGAAAGTCCTTGCCCGATAGTTCGTTGGTCATTCGTTGGGCGCCCGCAGGGAGGTCAAAGCTGTACCCACGAGCCTCCAGTTCGGCGTAGATGTCCGAGTCCGCAGGCGCGTTGAGACTCCAGGTGTCTGGAAGAATCCGCTCAATAATCTTGAAGACGGTATCCCAGCTGCCGCTCCATGCCGCCAGCGTATATCCTTGGGCCGCAGGCATTACCGTAATCGAAGCCGTGTCATGGCTGAACACAAGCACGCGATTCGCGAAGGCGGGGATGCCGAGTGAGGAGATGTCGTCGATCTTGAGCCCGGACGGATCGTGGCAAAAAGATCGCCCGACACCATCGGCAGTGTGTTTCCAGATTTTGCCATACCGGTCTATGCTATCCACGGCGAACCCGTGCTTCACATATACGTTGGGCTTGCCTGTCCAGAGCACCAGCGTGTCGAACGACTTGTCTCTCGCTACTTCAGTTGCAGCGGAAACAAGCTTGTGGCCCAGCCCGCTGCCCCGGAATGCTTCGTCGACACATACCAGCCCCACCAAGCCGATTTTTCGGCCTGCGACCAGTGACGCTTCCTTGATCACCAGTGCCGCCGCTGCGGTCGCCTGTTCGTTCCCGTGGTCCGGACTGATCAATATGGACGTCACGCGATCGCGCTGATCGATCCACGGATAGTGCACTGACAGATCGATGCCTCTTCCTCTGGATCGGAAGAAGACCTCCCAGATCAGCGCCTTGGCTGCCGGGGGGACTCCTTCGTGTACGGAGTACTGGCGCGATCCGTCCAAATTGATCTTCGTCCCCATTCGTTGCTCTGTTGCAGCCTTGTCGCCGACTTCCTTTCGCAAAGTCTCGATTTCGGCCTTGAGCAGCTCGTACTCCTCCATCTTCCGTTTCAGGAAGCGACTGGTCAGGGCTGCCTTTTCGGCAATGCCGCGTGGAGTCAGGATGTAGACATAGCCAAACTTGTTCTTGGATTGGCTAAAGTTCTGCACCTTGACCCAGCCCTTTTCCATCAGAGCCTTAAGGCAATAGTTCAGGCCACCAACGCTGACGCCAAGCTCCTCGGCCAACTCGCGTTGGGTAAGGTCCGGATTCTCTTGCAAGATGCGCATGATCCGAAAATACGTGTCCTCTTGTATCTTGGCTTGGCGACTTGTCATGGTGTAGACACAATGCTTGCTCGCGGCTGTTTGCACGGGATGTGCATGTTACTCGGCACATCTGTCGGGGCGCAGCCAGGGCCGGGTAGCCGAAAGTGATTGAATCTGATGATTTGTTTGAAGTTGAACAATTCTACTTGGATACGTCAGCCGGGTCCACCGCCATCTGTCTCATGAGAAAACGTTTTGTAAGTCATTGTTTTCTTTGCGAACGCCTTCCACCGCTTGCGATGGTCGGGAAGCTCAGGAGGAATCCAGCTGCGCGTCCCTCGGGTTCCAGGGCAGGGCACCACTCAACCAAGCAAGGCGGCCCACTGGTCTGTGATGTGCGCGAGGTCGAACTGGCGGGCGCGCTCTCTACCCAGCATCGCGAGCCGGTTTGCTGTTTCCGGTGTCTGGATGACTTTGCAGAGTGCGTTGGCAAGCTGCGCTGCGTTATCCACGGGAACCAGCACCGCGGTGTCCGGGCCGAGCAACTCACGTGGACCCTGCTCACAGTCTGTTGAGACGATCGGCAAGCCGAATCCCATGGCTTCGATTAGCACCAGCCCAAATCCCTCGTAGCGGGAACTCAAACAGAAGACAGCGCCGTCAGCGTAGGCTGTGGTGATATCGGCGCGTGCACCCGGCAGTGATACGCATGCCTCAAGTCCCAACTGCGCGCGTAGTGCCTCTAGGCCGCCACGGTCCTCGCCTTCCCCGACGATCACCAACTTCCAGTCGGGCGCAATCCGTGCCACCTTTGCCCATGCTTTGATCAGCACATCGAAGCCCTTGGCCTGCGTCAGGCGCCCCACTGCCAGAACAGTCCTGGAATCGCGAGGTGCAGGCGTTTCGGGTATCGGGAACGGCAGAGGATTCGGAATATGCACGACGCCGCCATGGGGGCGCAAAGCGTCGGTCCAGCGTTCGCGATCGCGTTCGGTTAGTACCACGACATGCGCATTTGTCCGGGCCGCCAGAATGCGTGCCACCTTGCGCGCGCGCCTGCCCAGGTCCTCGTCGAAATGGCAATGCTCCCACGCTATCCGGCGCACATTCATTCCAAACGTGGCTGGAAGCGTGAACAGCGCCAGCATCGTGTCGACCTCGATCAGCACGTCGATTCCGTGCTCGCGCACAAAACGCCGGATGCCGAGGACAGTCGGCAGATATGCCTGTTTGAATGAAGGCCGCTGCTCGAACAAAGCTTGATGTGTCACGCACTCATGTAGTGTAAACACACTTGCCCGGTCCCACAGGCTAAGCACGAACACCCGGTAGCCGCGCTCGGCCAGTGCGTTGGCGATGACGGCGGTCATGCGCTCTGCACCTGCGAAAGCGTTCAGCGTGCCGGTCAGGAAGCAGACGGTTGGAAGCGGGTTCATGCCGAGGCGACTTTGGGTATCGGTCTGTGGCGCAGCCAGAACGTCAGCCCGACCATTACCGCCACGCCATTGCCCAGTGCATAGCCCGTGATGGCACCCCAACTGCCATAGCGCGGGATGACGATGAGATCGAAGGCCAGCGTCGTGACCAGTACCAGTGCCCATTTGATGGCGATCCAGCGCGGCTTGCGCAGGTACACCGCCAGCAGCGTCAGTGCGACATCGGCGAATATCAGCGTTGAGGCGACGGCCGCCACGCGTAGCAGCGTCACGGTTGCATCGAACGCGCTGCCGTATAGCAGCCGCACGATCCATGGTGCGCAACCGGCGATCAGCACGCCGCCGACAAGGCCGAGCGCGCTGATGCCAAGCGCGATGCGGCCGATGCTGGTATGTGCCTCCGTATAAGCGGTTCGCGCATACACATAGGTTGGCGCGATGCCGGCCACGAGGATGCTTGCCACCATGGTGAAGTTATCGAGGATCTGCATGCACGCCGCGTACGCGCCAAAGTCCGCGGACGGAACCGATGGCTGGAGCACGAGCTGGTCCACGCGGCGCGCGGCCATCATCAGGATGAAACTGATCCAGAACAGGGCGCCGGCGGTGATCAGTTCGCGCGCCTGGCCGACCTGCCACGTGTAGTCGCGGTCGTGCACGCGCACGAAGTAGTAGCTCGTCAGTAGCACTGCCAGCACAATGGCCTCGAGTGCGAACGCGGCGGCGTAGCCAGTGATCTCGCGGACGCCGGCCGCGAACAGGCCACCCACAAGGATCGCCTTGACGGCCAGGGCGGCCAGGCTAAACAGCGTGCCGGGCCGGTTGTTGGTATGGGACTGCATCCAGGCGACCACCACTCCGAACGGCTCGCGCAGCAGGATCGCGATGCCGAGCCAGAGCGCTGCGTGCCACACTTCCTTTCCTGGGGACGTGATACCTAGATAGGCGCACATCAGCAGGTAGCCGGTGACGCCGCCGGCCAGGCGCAGCACGAAGGCGTAAGCAAGCAAGCCATGCTGGACAGGCGGCGCCGTGGAAGCGACGAGTCGCGGTACCACGACCTCCGCGCCGCAGACCAGCGCGAACGATGCGGCGATCAGCACGATCGACTGGGCGTACTGGAAGTGCGCGAATCCCGACGGCCCAAGTGCCCGCGCCAGCATGGCGACCACGCCGATGCCGATGCCGATCTGGAAGCCGCGCTCGGCCAGCATCCAGAGCAGATTGCCCGCCACGCGCCGGCGCATCAGACGGCCTCCGTGCGAGGGGTGGCGGCGGCGCCGATCAGGCTGGCGTAGATCTCCAGCCAGCGCTGCGCCACTGCGTCGATGGAAAATTTGGCAACCACGTGCGCGCGACGTACGGATTCCTCCGTGGGCAATCCCCTGCCGTGCCGCAGGGCCGCGTCCAATGCGGCGGCCAGTGCGGTCGCATCGTCGCGCGGCACGATCGAGCCCTGGTCGTGCAGGACTTCCCTCACGCCCGGTGCATCGGTGGCCACCACGGGGCAACCGCAGGCCAGCGCTTCCACCAGCACCATGGGCAGGCCTTCGATATCCGACGAAAGAGCGAACGTGTCGGCCGCATTGAGCAAGGCCGGCACGTCGTCGCGTGGCCCCAGCAGCGTGACGCGCGATGCCAGGCCCAGCGCCGCAATCTGGGCGGTCAGCGACTGATGAAGCGGGCCCCCGCCGGCGATCAGCAGATGAACCGGCAGCGTAGCCGGGTCGATTTGCGCGAACGCGCGCAACAGTAGGTCTTGCGCTTTCTCCGGAACCAGCCGCCCGACGTTCAGGGCGAGCCGCGTGCCGGCGCTGATACCCAGCCGCGCGCGAGTCGCGCCACGCAACGCCGCATTGGGATGAAACCGGTCGATGTCGATGCCATTGGGCATCACCGCGATGCGGTCGGCCTGCGCGGCGCCTGAAGCGACCATGCCTCCGCGCCCATCCTCGCTGACGTGGGTGGTTAGCGCGCTCCATCGATCGGTCAGGCGATAGGCCAGCATGCGTAGGCGCCCGCCTTCACGGAAACTGTGCGCAGTGCACACCAGCGGCGGGCAATGCACGATACGCGTTAGCCAGCGGGCAAACAGGTTGGCGTGCACCATGTGGGCGTGAATGACATCGGGCCTCCACGATTTGACCAGTCCGCGTGCGAACCAGAGGGCTTGCGCCATGCCGGCCGGGGTCTTGCGCATGTTGAGCTCAATCACGTCAACTCCGGTGGGCAGGTCGATCTCCCGCCCGGCCGAGAGGCTCAGGATCGCCACCGCGTGGCCCATCTGCTGAAATTCCTGTGCAAGCGCCGCTACCTGGTGTTCGGCGCCGCCGATCTTCAGTCCGGTGGTGACCAGTAGGATCCGCATCGGTGCGGGCTCCGCTACGGTAGCCGGCGGCATCAACGCGCTCCATATCCAGTCAGCAACGTGCGCACGGTCTTGACCGCAATCAGCAGGTCCAGCGCAAACGAGCAATGCTTGACGTAGTAGAGGTCATAGCTGAGCTTGGTGACCGTTTCTGCATGGCTGCCAACGTAGCCCTGCTGCACCTGCGCCCATCCCGAGAGCCCGGGACGTACCAGATGCCGGTATGGGTAGTACGCGATTGTGTCGGCGAACATGTCGACCATCGGTACCTGTTCCGGCCGTGGCCCTATCAGGCTCATGTCGCCCGTCAGGACGTTCCAGAGCTGCGGCAGTTCGTCGAGCCGGTACTTGCGGATCACGCGGCCCACGTGTGTGACGCGAGGGTCGTGACGCTGCGCGAACTGAGCAGCGGCATCGGGTTGCCAGCCCATGCTCCGGAACTTGTACATTGTGAACGTTTCGCCGAACCGCCCCACTCGTTCCTGCTTGAACAGCACCGGGCCCACCGATTCCAGGCGGATTGCCAATGCAGTCAGCGCGGAAAGTGGCAATGCCAGTGGTGCCAGACAAAGCGCGGCGGCGATGTCGAGCAAGCGCTTCACGAAGCCGTAGAGATAGTGGCGCGCATAGTCGTCAAGGAAGTTTTCATCGATATGTTCCAGACCGACGCGCCCGGTCAGCATCTCGCCCACACGTTCCACCGAATACATGCGCACGTGACTCAGTTTCAGGCGCGCCAGTGCGCGAGTTCGCTCTGGGTCCGCGGTGGCCGAGCGGTCGAGGAGCAGGCCGTCGCAATGCACGGCATCTTCAAATGAGCGAATAAACTCCAGGCGGGTCGGCGCGGGTGGTGTAGCGCCTGGCATGGCCAGTACCGCTTCTAGCTGTTCGAGCGAGTGCGGGTCGGTATAGCCGAATACCGGCACATAGTTCTGCACGAAACGCCGGTAGCCGATACCGCTCCATGCCAGCGTCGTGACATAGCCCAGTAGCAACGCCCCGCGGGAATATTCGATATGAAACGCAGCGAAGCTGATTAACAGCAGGCCGAAGGGTAGGGTGGCGGACATCCCAATCAGGCTGTTTCCCTCGATAGCCGGCAGGTGCAGCGACCGGTGCAGTAGGACGAATGTACAGAGGTAGGGCACGATCGCCCAGATCAGGGTTCGCGTGAATACGTACGTGACAGCGCCAGTATGGTGCAGATACTCGGCCAGCACGGTATTGACGCCGAATAGCACCAGGCCGAGCAGGGCCCAGGATAGCATCCGGCTCGCGCGGCGCACAGTCTCAGAGCCGCGTGCGTTCGCGGCCGGTGCTCGTTGCGTACTGCTCAGACGGGCTTGTTTGTTGTTGTCCATATCACGCGCCCTTTGCCGGCAATGCGGCCGTCTGTCCAGTCCCTAGCGTGTGCTGGTAGACCTGCCAAGTGGCCTCGGCCATGGCCTCGACCCCAAAGGCTTCGCCCCAGCGAATACGTGCCGACTGGCTCATCGCACCACGGCGGGCCGGGTCGCCGGCCAACGCGACAAATGCCTCGGCCATCGCGGCTTCATCGTTGCCAGGCACCAGCAGGCCCGCCGACGTCGTGCCGAATTCCTCGCGAATGCCGGGCAGGTCCGACGCCACAATCGGCAGGCCGGCGCGCATTGCTTCCAGGATTGAAACTGGCAGTCCTTCATGGTCCGACGCCAGTACGAAAAGTTGTGCAGAGGCCAGCAAACCGGCGATGTCATCGACATTACCGGGCAGACTGACGCGTCCGGGCGCCAGCTCGTCGGCCAGCGAGCGCATCGCGGCGCGAGTCGGGCCGTCACCGGCAATTACCAGTTCGCAGTTGTCGAGATTCGCCCGCGCAAACGCGCGAATGACAATGTCGGGCCGCTTTGGTGTGGCAAACCGCGCCACCATGACAATACGGCGCATCGGGCCGCCCGGTTCGGCACGGACCATGACATCCGGAATGCCGTTGTGGATCACGCTGACGCGCGCGGCTGACACCGGCAGGGCAGCAGCCAGGGTACGTTCTGAATCGGCGACGCAAATCAGGTGCGTGGTTAGCGGGGCGAGGCACCATTCCGCAAAGCGGGACGCTGCTCGCCGGAGCAGCGGCGCTGCCGGCTTGAAGGCGAAGCCGTGGACGGTGTACACCACGGGAACGTCAAGCATCCAAGCGGCAACCCGTCCCAGCGCGCCTGCCTTGGCGCTATGGACGTGAATCAGGTCAGGCGCAACGCGGCGCAGCGCGGCCTTCAACTGGCGCAGCGTGGCGATCGCTTTGAATATGGACATGGCGTTGTCGAGCAGGGAAAGTCGCACCGTCCCGGCGCCAGCGGCTTGCGCCGACGCGAACAAGGGGCCGTCTCCGCCCGCCAGCACGGTGGCATCGATCCGGCCGCGCAGCGCGCGCAGTAGATCCGCTACATGCGATTGGGCCCCGCCGACTTCGGAGCTGGTGATGACATATGCGACGCGGGGCCGGGGGGAAGGCAGATTCTGCACGAACGCGAAAGAAAGTTAGTAATGAAGCACTGGTAAGCGCTCCCCGCACATTGCCGAAAAGGGCCTTGCCAGGATCCGTGACGTCGCGCACGGATCGCCCGGGTTTGTGTGGTCGAGGGATTATAAACTGGCGCTGACTTCGCAATCCGGCACAATACGGGTTTTTGGCGCCCTGCCCGCGCCCCGCCCCCGGCTGTATCCGGGCGGTATCGCACCGTGAACTTCGACCAAGGGAAGCCATATGCAAATTGATTCTTCGATCTTCAAGGCCTACGACATCCGCGGCATCGTGGGCAAGACGCTGACCCCGGAAGTGGCCCGTTTCATCGGCCTGTCGTTTGGCTCGGCTGCTGCCGAGCAGGGCGAAAAAGCTGTCGTGGTCGGCCGCGACGGTCGGCTGTCCGGCCCCGATTTGCTCGGCGGGCTCGTGGAAGGTCTGCGTGCCGCCGGGCTGGACGTGATCGACCTCGGCATGGTCGCCACGCCGATGGTGTACTTCGGCACCAATATCGAACTGGACGGCCGCCGCGCCGCGTCCGGCATCATGGTCACGGGCAGCCACAATCCGCCCGACTACAACGGCTTCAAGATGGTGCTAGGCGGCAAGGCGATCTACGGCGAGCAGATCCAGGCCCTGCGCCAGCGGATCGACGCCGGCAACTTCACCAAAGGCGCCGGTGGCTACAAGCTTGTGGACGTGCGCCAGCAGTACCTGGACCGCATCGTCGGCGACGTGAAGCTGGCGCGGCCGATGAAGATTGCGCTCGACGCCGGCAACGGCGTGGCGGGGGCGTTCGTCGGCGATCTGTTCCGGGGGCTCGGCTGCGAAGTGGTCGAACTGTTCTGCGATGTTGACGGCCATTTCCCGAATCACCATCCCGATCCGGCCCACGTGGAGAATCTGCAGGATCTGATGCAGTGCCTGCGCGACACCGATTGCGAGCTTGGGCTGGCCTTCGATGGCGACGGCGACCGCCTGGGCGTGGTCACCAAGGACGGGCAGGTCATCTTCCCGGATCGGCAACTGATGCTGTTCGCCGAGGAGATCCTCTCGCGCAGCCCCGGCGCGCAGGTGATCTACGACGTGAAGTGCACAGGCAAGCTGGCACCGTGGATTCGTCAGCACGGCGGCGAACCGCTGATGTGGAAGACGGGCCACTCGCTGGTCAAGGCCAAGCTCAAGGAAACGGGCGCGCCGATCGCCGGCGAGATGAGTGGCCACGTGTTCTTCAAGGACCGTTGGTACGGCTTCGACGATGGCCTGTACACGGGCGCTCGCCTGCTCGAGATCCTCTCGCGCCACGCCGACCCGAGCGCCGTGCTCAACGCGCTGCCGAACTCCAACTGCACGCCCGAGCTGCAACTCAAGTGTGCGGAGGGTGAAGCGTTCACGCTGCTCGACAAGATCCGCGCCAATGCAAAGTTCGATGGCGCGAAGGAAGTCATCACGATCGATGGCGTGCGCGTCGAGTATCCCGACGGCTTCGGCCTGGCGCGTCCGTCCAACACGACGCCCGTGGTGGTGATGCGCTTCGAGGCTGACAACGACGCCGCGCTGGCGCGCATCCAGGCCGAGTTCAAGCGCGTGATCCTGGCCGAGAAACCGGATGCAAAGCTCCCGTTCTGAAGTCGTGCAGGCATCGACCGTAGAGACACCGTCGCCGCTGGCGGCGGTGTCGCCGTTTGCGCTGCCCGCGCGGCCGCGCATGCTGATCGTCAAGGTGTCGTCGCTGGGCGACGTGGTCCACAACATGCCGCTCGTGCACGATCTGCGCGCGCGCTGGCCCGATGCCGAGATCGATTGGGTGGTGGAAGAAGGCTATGTCGATCTGGTGCGACAGCTGCCTGAAGTGGGCCGCGTGATTCCGTTCGCGCTGCGCCGCTGGCGCAAGCGCTTTTGGCAGGGCGAGACCTGGGCCGAGGTTGGCGCACTGCGCGACGCCATCCAGGCCAGGCCCTATGACGCAGTGCTCGAAACCCAGGGTTTGCTCAAGACGGCCATCGTGGCTCGCACCGCGGCCCGCGCCGCTGGCGCGCCAGTAATCGGCCTGGGCAATGCCACGCAGGGCTCGGGCTATGAGCCGGCTGCCCGGCTGTTCTACACGGCGCCGGTCAAGGTGCCGCGCCAGACCCATTCGGTGCGCCGGTCGCGCCTGCTTGGCGCCGCGCTGACCGGCATCACGCCGCCTGAGCCACCGCGTTTCTTCGGCCCTGCCGCCAACACACTGAACGTCAATGATCCGCTGTGGGCGGATCTGCCCGCACGCTATGCGGTCTGCTTCCATGCCACGGCCGGCGCAAAGAAGCGTTGGGCGGTGGCGAACTGGCACGCACTGGGGCAAAAACTCCACGCGGAGGGTCTGACCGTGCTGCTGCCGTGGGGCAGCGAGTCCGAGCGCCGCGATGCCGAGGCGCTTGCCGCAGGTATTCCGGGCGCGCGCGTGCTGCCGCGCTTTTCGGTCATGCAGGGATTCGGGCTGATCAACCGCGCCGAAGTGGTGATCGGCGTCGATACGGGGCTGGTGCATATTGCCGCCGCGCTGTGCCGCCCCACAGTCGAGATCTATACGGCTACGTGGCGCTGGAAGACCGAGGGCTACTGGTCCGATCGCATCGCCAATGTAGGCGACGACGGCATCGTACCGACGGTCGACGAGGTCCATGCCGCGGCCTTGCGCGTGCGCGGAGTGGCCGCCTGATGCTTCGTTTGGCCTATACCCTGTTGTGGCTGGTGATCCTGCCACTGGCGCTGCTGCGTCTGGTCTGGCGTTCGCGCAAGGAGCCCGGCTATATCCAGCACGTGGGCGAGCGCCTGGGCCAGTATGGTGATCTACCGACGGCCGGGCCGTGGTTGTGGGTCCATGCGGTATCTGTCGGCGAGACGCGGGCAGCGCAGCCGTTGATCGATGCCCTGCTGGCGGCCTATCCGCAGCATCGGCTGTTGCTGACGCACATGACGCCGACCGGTCGCCAGACTGGCGCGCAGCTCTATGGCGGCAATTCGCGCGTCCAGCAATGCTATCTCCCGTACGACATTCCCTGGCTGGTGCGGCGCTTCCTCGCGTATTTCCGCCCCGATGCCGGCCTGATCATGGAAACCGAGGTGTGGCCAAACCTGGTGCACGTGACGCGCCGCGTTGGCGTACCGTTGTTCCTGGTCAACGCGCGCCTCTCACCGCGCAGCTATCGACGCACGGCGCGTTTCGGCAAGGCTGCCGCGTTGCTGTACAACGACTTCACGATGGTGCTGGCCCAGACCGCCGGTGATGCCGAACGTTATCGCGCACTCGGCGTGCGCTCGGTGCAGATCACGGGCAACCTGAAGTTCGACATGCAGCCGCCCGAGGCCGGCGTCGCGCGCGGACAGTTTCTGCGGCGCGCTTTTGGCAACCGGCATGTGCTGGCGGCGGCCAGCACGCGCGAAGGCGAAGAGCCACTGATCCTGGAGGCGTTCGCGCGCTGGCCCGGCGCCGATCGCCCCGCATTGCTGCTGGTGCCGCGTCACCCACAGCGCTTCGACGAGGTGGCCGCGATGGCCGCGCGCGCCGGCTTCAGCGTCCAGCGCCGCAGCGCGCTCGATATTGAACAGCTTGCATCGCCGATCACCGCCGACGTCGTGCTGGGTGACTCGATGGGCGAGATGGCGATGTACTACGCGGCCTCGGATATTGCCTATATCGGCGGGAGCCTGATCCCACTGGGCGGGCAGAACCTGATCGAGGCATGCGCCGTCGGCACGCCGGTGCTGATGGGGCCGCATACGTTCAACTTCGCGCAAGCCACCGAAGACGCGATTGCAGCAGGCGCCTGCGAGCGCGTCGCCAACGCGGACGAACTGATGGCCGCCGCCGCCGTTATGCTGGGCGACGAAGCCCGGCTGGCCGACAAGCGCGCGCACGCGCTGACCTTTGCCGGCCTGCATCGGGGTGCGACGGCGCGTACGCTTGGTGCGCTGGCGCCGGTGTTGCGCTGACATATGGACACGCGATTCAGCGCTAGACTGACAATCGTTTGTGGAGATTGATGCGCTTGAGTTGTGAGGGCGCCTCATCTAGCAAAGGGGTAGATCGATGCAGTATGTTCTCCGACCTTTGGCCATGACATTGGCCCTCGCCGCCGCCATGATTTCTGCCTGCGCCTCCGGCCCGCTGCCGGATAACCCGTCCGCCACCACCAGCCTCGGCGAGACCCGCTCGGGCGGCCCGAGCCGCTGGGAGCTTGTGCGCTGGCAACGCGCCGATGGCACGCTGCGCGCCATTCCCCATGGCGACAATGGCCAGCCAATCATTTTCGACTTCAATGACGGTATCGATTCTCAGCATGGCACGGTAAGCGGCACCAGCGGCTGCAACCGCTTCACGGGCGGCTACGGCAAGACCACCACCGGGATTCGCTTCGATCGCATCGCTAGCACGCGCATGGCCTGCCCGGAGCCGCGCATGGAACTCGAATCAGCGCTGCTCAAGGCAATGGCTTCGCCCTTCACGACGGTCGGCACCCAGCCGTCGGCGGGCCCGACCGGGCGGCAGATCGTCTGGAAGACGGGGGATGGCGATCTGTTGCAGTTCGTCGAGCGCGAGGGCGTGGGCCAGCGCGGCACGAAGATCGATGCGGCGCCGGGCAAGGAGAAGATCGTCTATATCGATTCGCAACGCGTGGAATGCTCGGGCGTGGGCAAGATGCAATGTTATCGCTGGCGCGAGTCGCCCGAAGCCCCATGGCAACTCTGGTACGGGCCGATCGAAGGGCTCGATTTCGAACCCGGCGTCAGCTACAAACTGCGCGTGCGCGAGTACCAGGTGCCGAATCTGCTCGCCGACGCGGTGTCGATCCGCTGGCAACTGCTCGACGTGGAAGAGCGCACACGCGCGAAGTGACCGGTGGGGGGGAGTGCCGGGTCAAGCTCGTGGCCCCCAATCCGGGCTAGCTCGGTTGGCCGATCATATAGAATCCGGCCTGGTTCCAGGCATGTCACGTCGCAGCGGCGAGACCGACGCTTTACTAATCTCACTATGACCTCCAGCAACAAGCTCCTGTCGAGGATGGCTACCGCCCTCGTGTTCGCCTTCCCGGTGTTGATCCTGTGCGTGCCTCGAGGCGCGGGCGTTTTTCTGGCGGGGGTCGGCGTGCTGGCGCTGCTGGGTTGGCGAGGCATGGGGCGCGCATGGCGCGAACATGCCGATGTGCTGATGCCGCTCACCATCGCCGTGCTGGCGTTCATGGTCGTCGATATTGGGTCAAAGCTCTACTTCGACACGCCATGGAACGTCATCGACAATCCGTCGCGAACGCTGCTGGCGATCCTGACATGCTGGGTGATCGTGCGTGCGGCGCCTAATCCCGCCTGGCTCTGGCGCGGCATTACCCTGGGGCTCTTTCTTGCGTTCCTGATCGTCGGTTACCAGTACTTTCTGCTGGGCGATGGGCGGCCAGCGGCATTTGTCCAGGCGATTGCCTTCGCCAACATAGTGGCAACGCTTGCGGCTATAGGATTCGCGCGTCCGGGTGACGATCGGCGCGCTCACGGCACAGCCTGGTTCAATGTGGCATGTGCTGCGGCGATTCTGGTAATGAACGGTACGCGTGGAGCCATGGTTGCATTGTTGGTCACGTTGTTTCCGTTGTTGCTGGTCCGCTACCGCAACGTGCGCGTCACCATGCTGGGGGTAGCTGGTGCCGCCATTGTTGCCCTGGTGGTCGGTGCTTACTTGATTCCGGCTAGTCCCGTTGCCCAGCGGGTGGATCTGGCTATTGCTGACGTTCAGAAATTTGTGCATGGCGATGCAGAGACATCGGTGGGCGCGCGACTAAAGGTCTGGCAGATCGGGATCAACTATTTCAGCGAACATCCATTGACCGGAGCCGGTGTGGGGCAGTTTGCGCGAGTACTCCATGCGGCGCCGTACTGTCAGGAGGAGCGGCCCAGATCGGAATCGGTAGCGTGTGTACTCGAGCATGCGCACAATGACATTGTCGAGGCAGCCTCCACTACCGGTATTCCGGGTTTGTTGGCAATGTTGGGTCTCTTTCTGGTGCCGGGGGAACTATTCCGGCGCGCACTGCAGGTCTGCCGTAAAGGCGGCAACGATCGAGGTGTCAGCGTAAGCGGCGCTGGGGTGGCAGTGGTGGTGACTTCATTGATCTGTGGTCTCACGCAGGTCACCATGGCTCACCAGGCCAATGTCGTGTTCTACGCGGGCGTTGTAGGCTTGTTGCTGGGCCTGGCTCGCTGCGAGGTGGTGCGGACACACGATACGCTGCACAGTACTGGCGCCGCAACGAGCCACGCATTCAGTGCAGACTTCAATCGTTCAGCCCCCATCCGCTGACGGATTGGCTTGGGAACGTTTGTGACGGACCATTCCGGCAATGGGCGCGAATTGCCGGTTTGCCTTGCCGGTTGACTGATGCAAGGGCACTTCTGTGCCGCTCAGCTATGTCCGGGGCAGTGTGCCGGGCACGGCATTCTTGCGCGACCCGCGCTCGCTTCGCGCCGGTTGCAGCGCTGACGTTGCACCCACGCTCGTCTTGCCCGGCAACCTGTACATCGCCCCCGGCGCCGACGTCAGCAGCGTGTTGATCTGCACCACATCTGCCTCCGACAGTGCGCCAGTGGAAGCCTTCAGGCGCATGCCGTTCATGATCGTGTCGTAGCGAGCCTTGGCCAGGTCGCGGCGGGTCTGGTACAGCTGCGCCTCCGCGTTCAGCACATCGATGTTGATGCGCACGCCGACTTCGTAGCCCAACTGGTTCGATTCCACCGCGCTTTGCGCCGAGCGTTCGGCGGCTTCCAGCGCCTTGACCTGCGCCAGGCCGTTGTACACGCCGGAATAGGTTTGGCGCGCTGTCTGCGCGGCGGTGCGGCGCGCGAATTCGAGATCGCTCGCGGCCTTGTCGGCGAGGGCCAGCGTTTCGCGCACGCGCGACTGGATCTGCCCACCCGTGAAGATCGGAATGCTCAACTGCACGCCCACCACGCCCGAGTTGTAGCGGCTGCCCACATTGCTGAGCTGCGTGGCCGTGCCCTGGGCATTGGTGTAGCCGTAAGATGCGACGAAGTCCACGGAAGGCAGGTGGCCGGCCTTGGCCTTGTTCGTTTCGCGCTGCGCGGTTTCGAGGTTGAAGCCGGCCAGGTTGACCTGCGGATTGGCTTGCTCGGCCTGCGCCGCCCATGCGTTGACGTCGGCTGGCGCCGGGCCCGGAATCACGGATTCGGGCCGCAGTCCCAGCAACTCGTCGACGGGCCTGCCGGTGATCTGCTGCAGCGTGGCGCGGACCACCTCCAGCGCGCTTTGCGAGGCGATCTCGGTGGACGTGGCCAGGTCGTAGCGCGCCTGGGCGTCGTTGGCATCCGTGATCGTCGCGGTGCCAACCTCAAAATTGCGTTTGGCCTGCTCGAGCTGCTCGCCGATCGCCTTCTTCTGCGCGCCGGCCAGGTAAAGGTTGTCCTGCGCGGCCAGCACGTCGAAGTACGCCTGCGAGGCCCGCGTGATCAGGTCGAGTTGAGCCTGCTGGAACGTGACCTCGCCGGCCAGCACAGCCAGTTCGCCCTGTTTGTAGGTTTCCCAGCGGTCCCAGCGGAACAGGGGCTGGGTCAGCTGCAGTTGCCACGTATTGGCGTTGAAGTAGCGGGTGACGTCCACCGGAGAGCTGTAGTCGGCCTGGGTTCGTTGTGCACCCGCCGTGCCGAGGACCTGCGGCAGCAATCCTGAACGGGCCTGGGGCAGCTTCTCGCGCGTGGCAAGCAACTGCGCGCGTGCGCTGGCGAACTGGGCGTCATTGGATTGCGCGTCGCGGTACACCTGCAGCAGATCGGCGGACTCCGCCGCAGGCAGGTGCAGCAGGGCCACCAGAGCGGCAAGAGCAGCCGCGGGCGGCAGGGGTTTCCTGGCCGCTCCTGGCACGGCGGAACGCGCAAAACTCATGACATCTCCAGCACGGCCTGCGACACTGCGCGGCCAATGTTCGGTTACATCGACGGGTGGTACGGCAAGGAACTGCGGAGGTGCTGCCGGCTGGGACGATCCCGGACGGTAGCTGTCCGGGATCAGTCCGATCAGTACTGCGGGACGGACGGATCGACCTGCGTCGACCAGGCGTGAATGCCGCCGGTTAGGTTGTAGACCTTGGTATAGCCTTGGCGCTCGAGGAAGTTCGCCACCTGCATGCTGCGCGCACCGTGGTGGCAGATGCAGACGATCTCGGCGTCTTCGTCGAGTTCGTTCAGGCGGCCAGGAATCTGGCCCATTGGGATATGCGTGATGCCAGGCATCGCGGCGGTGCGGATCTCGATGTCCTCGCGCACGTCGAGCAGCACCGGCTTCGCGCGGCCGGCATCCGCTAGCCATTGCGCGAGTTCAGGGGCAGAAATGACTTGCATGTCTGGCGTCCGATCAGAACTTGAAGCGCGACGGCTGCGGCGCGCCTTCCAGCGGCTTGGCCAACGTCTCGAACAGGTCGACCACCTGGTACTCGGTCTCGGACGCACGCGTCACGATGCGAGCTTCCATGACCGGGGCCGTACCGACGACGGCGGCGATGCGGCCGCCGACCTTCACCTGCGACAGGATCGACCGCGGAATCTCCGGCACCGATGCCGAAATGCAGATCACGTCGTACGGCGCGGCCACCGCCCAGCCGTCAGCCGCGTTGCCTTCGGCCGCTTCCACGTTGTGGACGCCGGCGTTGGTCAGGTTCTGGCGGGCCAAGGCGACTAGTTCGGGATGGATGTCCACGGTGAGCACGTGGCGGGCGCGGTTGGCCAGCAGGGCGGCCATGTAGCCCGAGCCAGCGCCGATTTCGAGCACGTTCTCGTGCTTGCGCACGTTCAGGTCCTGCAGCAGGCGTGCTTCGACGCGCGGCGGCAGCATGTTCTCGCCGCACGGCAGCGGGATCTCCATGTCGACGAAAGCCAGTGCGGCGTAGGCCTGCGGCACGAACTGCTCCCGCTTGACCACGGCCAGCAGGTCCAGGATTTCCTGGTCCAGCACGTCCCATGGGCGGATTTGCTGTTCGATCATGTTGAAGCGGGCTTTTTCGAGATCCATCTTGCCTTTCCTTCCAGATACTTGCGGGGTTGCACTGCCGGTCAGCGTATTGTGTCGCCGTCAGCGCGGTCGTTGCGGTTGATGCCGGGGTGACGTCCCGACTGGTGCCGAAGCCGCCGCCTGCCGGGAAGTTACGCAAAAGCACCCTATTTTACCCTCTCGTACCCGATTGGCATGTTTACAAACCATTAGAAACGAGGGGCGAACCGATATTGAGCCGGCGCGGGGCGCGGGCGTGGTCGCGCGCGTGGTCACTGGTCGGCCTCCTCGGAAGATGGCTGGGCGGCGGCGCGCTCGGCCACGAGTTCGTCTCGAATTCGCTCCCAGACGTACGGACCATTGGGCGGGGGCAGCGGCGTATCGCGCGCGGGGCCAGTGGTCAGGCCGAACAGCAGCACGTTGAGCAACTGGTCGATGAACGCGTTGGGGTCGATGACCGGTGCGTCGAGCTGAGCGAATGCGCTGCGCCAGAGCATCAGGAAGACCAGCGGCGCGCAGAACAGGGTAGTGGTGGGGTTGGCCGGCGCGGCGCGGAACTCGCCGCGCGCCACGCCACGGGCCAGCACGCGGGCGAACAGTTCGTCGCCCGGACCCATGACTTCGTCCTGATAGAACTGCGCGATATCCGGGAAATTGCGCGATTCCGCCATGATCAGCTTGGTCAGCCCCGCAACGGGCGTTGCGCCGATCAGGCCCCACCAGCCAAGCAGCAACTCACGCAGCAGCTCGGGCGTGGAACCCTCATAGGTGTCGACCAGATCCGTGCCGCGCGCGAGGGCGGGCACCATGTTCTCGCGCACCACGGTCTTGAACAGCTCTTCCTTGTTGGCGAAATACAGGTAGACCGTGCCCTTGGACACGCCGGCCGCGGCCGCGACATCCTCGAGGCGCGTGGCCGCGTAGCCGCGCTCGACGAACAGGTGCAGCGCGGCGGCGACGAGTTCCTGCGGACGGGCGGCCTTGCGCCGGCTCCAGCGCCGGGTGTCGGGGTCTTTCTTGGGCAGGACGGCGGTCACGGTTGTGTGGAAATGGCAGGGCTCCCGTCGCGCGGTTTGGCAGGAGTTGGTGTTAATAACCTATGGGTCAATAATGTAGAGTGGCCATTACGTATGGTCAAGCAGACAATATGACCAGGCGGAGGGTGCTTTTTCAGGGTGCTGAATGGCGCGCATATCTTCCATGTTGCCCTTTGTTTCAGGCATCGGCACCCGGCTGAGGCACAATTGCGAGTTTCTCCGGTCTATTCGCTTCCACATGCTGCATTGACGGCATGTTGGCGCGGAATCTTCAACACTCACCATGACTTGCCAGTCCGCCCCGTCCTGCCGCAGCGGCTGCGGTGCCTGCTGTATCGCACCGTCGATCACGTCGCCGTTGCCGGGCATGCCACGGGGGAAGGCTGCAGGCCAGCCTTGCGCCCAGTTGCTGCCCGACATGCGTTGCGCGGTGTTCGGGCGCGTCGAACGGCCGGATTTCTGTAGTGGTCTGCGTCCCTCGCAAGAGATGTGTGGCGATTCGCGTGAAGCGGCGCTCCTCTGGCTGACGCGGCTGGAAGCGATGACCGCGCCGGCATCCCGCCCGGATGACGGCCATGCCTGATGGAGGTAAATCGATGATTGTCACGACGCGCCGGCGCTGGCTGGCGGCCGCGGGTGTCGCCGCGCTGGTCACTGCCGGCTGGCTTGGCGGCTGCAGCTTGTTCCGCAACGAGTACACCTTTTCGCAGAGCCAGTTGCAGGCGGCGCTGGAGAAGAAGTTTCCGTTCAACAAGCGGTACATGGAGCTGTTCGACATTCAGCTCGCCAATCCACAACTTACGCTCGACGCCGCGCGCAATCGCGTGACGGTGGCGTTCGATGCGACGATCGACAACCGCCTGTTTTTTCGCCAGCCGTTGACGGGCCGCTTCGCGCTCGACAGCGCCCTGCGCTATGACCAGCCCTCGCGATCGCTGGTCCTGCAGGACCCCGAGGTCAAGCAGTTCGACGTCCAGGGTTTGCCGAGCCAGCTGTCTCGCCAGCTTGATACGCTTGGCGGTATCCTCTCGGAGCAGTTGCTGCAGGGTTATCCACTCTATACGTTCAAGCCGGAACAGCTTCGACTGGCCGGCACCAACGTAGAGCCCGGTACAATCACGGTCCTTCCGGACGGTATCAACGTCAAGATTCATCGGCCGTAAATCCGGATTAACAATAATGCATGCGCCCGCGCCGTGCCGGCGGGTCTTGCGCTTACTTTTTCGCGCCTCCCTCTCCTGATTCCGCATGGATATTGCACTCGCCCTGAAAGCCGTCATCCTCGGCATTGTCGAAGGACTGACCGAGTTCCTACCTATCTCCAGTACTGGTCACCTGATTCTTGCGGGTCAACTGCTCGACTTCAATGACGAGAAGGGCAAGATTTTCGAGATCGTGATCCAGTTCGGCGCCATCCTGGCCGTTTGCTGGGAGTTCCGCCACCGCATCGGCGTCGTGATCAGTGGCTTGACCAGCGATGCCAAATCGCAGCGGTTCGCGATCAACGTGATCGTGGCCACGCTGCCGGCCATCGTGCTGGCACTGGTCTTCGGCAAATGGATCAAGGCCCATCTGTTCAACCCAATCACCGTGGCGATGGCCTTCATCGTCGGTGGCGTGGTGATCCTGCTGACCGAATGGCGCGAGGCGCGTCGCGGTACAGTGTCGCGCCCGCAAGGCAACGCGCTGCTGGAAGCCGCCAAGGCCGGCGCGCCGCGCATCGAGTCCGTGGATGACCTGAACTGGCACGATGCGCTGAAGGTGGGTCTGGCGCAGTGCTTTGCGCTGGTCCCCGGCACCTCGCGCTCCGGCGCGACAATCATCGGCGGCATGCTGTTCGGCCTGTCGCGCAAGGTGGCCACGGAGTTTTCGTTCTTCCTGGCGATTCCTGTGATCTTCGGTGCCACGGTCTACGAACTCTACAAGGCGCGCGCGCTGCTGTCCGCCGATGACCTCGGCATCTTCGCCGTCGGCTTTGTATTCGCGTTCCTGTCAGCGTTCCTGTGCGTGCGCTGGCTGCTGCGTTTCGTGGCCACGCACGACTTCAAACCGTTCGCGTGGTACCGGATCGCCTTCGGCATCATCGTGCTGGTGACGGCGTGGACCGGATTCATTTCCTGGCAGGCCTGAGCGCCTGAGCGCCGGAATGTGAAAGAGGGGCATCGCCCCTCTTTTGCTTTCTGGTCTACTTCTTCCGGAACACTACGTCCCACACGCCATGACCAAGGCGCAGACCGCGCTTCTCGAACTTGGTCACCGGCCGATAATCCGGCCGGTCCGCAAATCCCCCATCGGCCTTCGACGAGTTCTCCAGCGCCGGTTCGCCGGATAGCACCTCCACCATCTGGTGCGCATACTCTTCCCAGTCGGTCGCGCAGTGAATATAGCCACCGGGCTTGAGCCGGCTGGCCAGCAGCTTCACGAGCGCCGGCTGCACCAGACGGCGCTTGTTGTGACGCTTCTTGTGCCACGGATCGGGAAAGTAGATATGCACGCCATCGAGCGAGTTCTCGGTGAGCATGTGCGCGACGACTTCGACCGCGTCGTGCTGCATGATGCGCACGTTCGTGAGTTCGCGCTCCCCGATCAGCTTGAGCAGGGCACCAACCCCGGGCTCGTGCACCTCGCAACCCAGGAAGTTGTCCTGCGACCGGAGGCCGGCAATATGCGCCGTGGTCTCGCCCATGCCGAAACCGATTTCAAGGATCGACGGGGCCTCGCGCCCGAATGCGGCGTTCCAGTCCAGCGGCTCGGGCTTGTATGGGACGATGTAGGTCGGTCCCAGCTCGTCCATCGCCCTTTGCTGTCCCGTCGAGGTACGCCCGGCGCGCCTGACGAACGAACGGATTCGGCGCGGGTGCGCGACGTCATCGCCCGGGTTGGAATCGGCGGTGGAAGTGTCGGCAGACTGCCTAGGGGCGCCTTTGGCGTCGTCGCCTGGCAGCGGCTCGGTGATGGTGTCTTGGGGAAGCATGGCAACAAAAAACCGCCGGGCGGATCGCCGATCATCGCTTCGATCGGGTGCCAGAGGCGGCTTGCGTAGTAAGAGTGGAGCGGGCGATGGGAATCGAACCCACGTCTTTAGCTTGGGAAGCTAAGGTAATAGCCATTATACGACGCCCGCGGAACCGCGATTTTATGCGGGATTCCAAGATGGATGCAAGTATGAGACTTGTGCGCCGTGCGTGAAAGTGTCGAGTGTACTACTTGCCAGTGGTGTCGAACGGCCTTGCACCAAGTTCAGTAGGACCAGACCTAATCGCCGCGACCAGGCTTGACAAGTGGGGTTGGGCGCTCCTGCACTTCTAGGCGAGTTTATGTACACTAATATAAGCGCTGCACTCAACATGTTTGCTGTTCTAGGCAAGCGTCCGGAGTACTACTATGTCGCTCGGTTTGGCTGTACTAATTGTCGGCTTCCCTCTCTGTGCTTTTTTTATCTGGGTAGCTAAGAATGGGATTCGGGCTGAGCAAGCCGAATGGGAGGCGCGTGTCGAATTCAAGCGCAGCTGCGAATGTCATTGCTGCCACTGTGGTAGGGAATTCGGTCGAAGTGAGGAACGTAGCGGCAAGGCGCCCTCATCAATCTCGCAATAGAATTCGCAACAGTCGGCGCTCCAGTGGCCCGAAGAACGGGTATGTAAGACATGATCGACTGCTGCGCTTGAGAGGCTTGCCAAGGCACGCTTTGTGCGTTATCTTTGCTTCACACTCGCGTCAATGACGCATCGACTCGCGACCTAGGTCGCAAATTGTACGCGCCTGCCGCGCCTTTCCGGAAGTTCGCAGGTTGCGGCGTATTAATCGGCGATGATTTCTTGTGAGCCTCTGCGGCTCCGTGAGATCCTTTTGTCCCGCGTCCCTTCTGCGGGGATGCTTGTAAAAGCATGACGGATGCGAATTCGTCTGCTGTGTAGTTATTCCGGCTTCGCACTCCTTAGTGGAGCGCAGCTGAGGATGTACTGCCGACCGCCTGTTCTTAGTGGTGTTTCTTGTTCCCTTGGCGTCCTAGTGCAAGATTTTTCTTGGCATAGGGTTCATCGGCTGCGCTATAAGTCAGTGCAATGCTGGCGATCTGCCCGCCGTTGAGCGGGCAGGATACCTTTCTGCGCTTTCCGACCTTCCTCCCTTTCCTGATCGCGGACATAACTGCAATCAGTTTCGCGTCTGGATTTCATTAAGTCTCCCATTCCTGTCTAACGCAGGGCGCGCCCATTGCGCCATCACCCCAACAGGGCCTTGTTCTCGGGTTTCCCCGAGCAGAGGTGGACATATCGTCCCCAGAATCCTCCTGCGCTCTCCCCAAGCAGGTATCCGACAGCCGGCACTCTTTGCTGTCTTCGGTTGGAAGGCTGTCAAACGCGTCTTGTACTCGCGCTTGCGCCTTCGGCGGCATCCATCTGCTCGGAACGCCATTGTGGGCTCAACGGGCCACATTGGCCGGCCAGCTGCGCCGCAGCACTTGTTGTGCCCGTACTGATGCCTGAGGACATCAGTGCCAGGACTGGTCTAGCCAGTCGCAGTTAACACTGACCAAACAAGTAATGTTGCGAGTAACGTGAGGATTCAAATGAAGATCGATATTTTTTTAGACTTAATGCGAATGGTTGATCGCAATCGAGATGGCTCCTTCTCAACTCAAGCCGCTCGTAGAGAAGTCTTGGCGCAAGTGGCTCACGACCTTAAGGATATGGGCTATCGAACTCTTCCGGCTACGGGTTTGAAGCCGAAACACGTGCGTGCGCTGGTTGCTCGATGGCAAGAATCTGGAGTCGCTGTTTCGACGATGAAAAATCGTATGTCGTATGTGCGCTGGTGGGCCGAAAAGGTGGGTAAGGAAAACTGCGTGCCACGCACGAATGCGGAGCTTGGAATTGGTAAGCGAAGATTTGTGACGAATGTCTCCAAGGCCATAACTCTGAGTTCTGGAGATTTGCGAGAAATTTCTGATGATCGTATTCGTTGCTCTGTGGAGCTTCAGAAAGAGTTTGGTCTGCGCCGTGAAGAGTGCATAAAATTTCAAATCAAGTATGCATTAAACGGTAAATCTACTCATGAGGTAAAAGAGATTAATTTGAAACCAACTTGGTGTAAAGGAGGGCGAGCGCGTGTTGTACCTGTCACAACGGAGGAGCAGCGTGACTTGCTTGCTCGCGTACTGGTATTGTGCGGAAGCGGCTCAATGATTCCGGAGCATCTGAAATATGTTGAGCAGCTCGGCCGCTACATCAGGGCAACCCGCAAGGCGGGGATTTGTAAATTGCATGGTCTCCGGCATGAATATGCCCAGCGGCGCTATAAGGAATTTACGGGATGGTCGGCGCCAGCTGCAGGTGGTCCGGGGTCATCCCACCTTACACCTGATCAGCGTTTGGTGGACCATATTGCTCGGCTCAAGATTTCGGCTGAGCTGGGACATAACCGCGAAGCAATTACGGCTGTTTATTTGGGTCGCTAAAAATTTCCAATAGAAATTCGATACCATTAATATGGCAGAAATTCTAGAGTATCAGTTACTGCAACTCCTGGCTATGCGAGCGGTATATTTGGTTGAAGTTATACCTGGCGAGCAGGCGTGGTTTGTGCGCGTCAATGGAGGGCAATGGCTCCGATCCGCTCGCCAAATTCCGCACCCCTTTGACAATTTGGAGAGAACGATGGCATATCTACAAGACATAGGCTGCAAGCGGGTCACGGTAGACCTCAGTAGCCGGCCAGAAATTCCTGATCGTGAAGTCTTACCTGCTACCGTGCCACCTCGGTGTGACGGCTGGCGTCTTTAACACTGGCGAGGCGCATATTGGGGCTGGTAGGCGTCAGTGACGAAAAGGCTCTCTGATGCCCCACGCACTGCGGAAGCACGTGGACTTCTATTCTTACGCTATTCTCCTTGGTGTGGGCGCGGCGTAGCAATCCCCGGCGGGCACTTTTAGGCAGCGGCGAGCGTCGCAGGCAAGCGTGCGAGTACCTTGGTATAGCCAACTGCAATTCTGCAAGGCTGTTTGGACAATCACCCCGCTCATGATCGAGGGCTGCTTTGCAGGCAACCAAGTAGTCTCACTTTTCATCTTATCGTGCATCCAGACCCTGCCCAACGCTTCAACGCCGAGCTCCTTCCCCGCATCGTCGAGCGGGTGCAACGGCTTTCCCACGGGACGCTGCATGCCGACGTGCTTCCCCCAGCCTCTCCCGATCTGCCGGCACGCCTGCGCATCTGGGCGCCTCCACGAAGTGGCGGCGGACGGTATGCCTGTCCATTGGACATTACAATGTCTTGGGACAGCTATGAGGTCGACCGGCTGTTTGGATTGGGCGGTGACCTGAGGTTTGCCGAATATTTGGATGCCTTGCCGGGCAAGCTCAATGCCTGGCAGGAGGCGCGGCAGATTGACTTCAGTTCGCGCACACAGGCCGACCCCACCGTATTGCTTGGCGGGCTCGACTTCGAGCATCTGCATCAATAGCCGATGTTGTGCGCGAGGGTTGTCTATATTTGCGTGCGTACGGTTGTGGCGGGCCGCCAATTGCTGTGGCAGCGAATGTATAGAGAATTTCGAGCTACTCGGCTATCCCTCGTGGAGTTCTTCTACTATGCGCTGGTGCATGTCCGTTGCCTCTTCCCAAGTCAGCGAAAGATAATTTCCCCTTAATCGAGCCGCTGATGTGTGTCACAAATTTTGGGGGGTCTTCATTTTTCCGTGCTTCCCAACCGGAAAAATGTGTCCAAACTTCGATCGCTAGTTCGGGCAGCGTGCCTTTGATCTACCAACCTTTTCCCTCGAAGCGCTCCCAGCGAGCGTGTTCCCCGAAGTCGTAGACGCGCATGGGTCGACCTTCTTGGTCCAAAACGTAGAAGCGGCTGTAGCCGGGACCAATTGGTGAGGGTTAGTAGTCGCGGCCAGATTCGGAAGGACGAGGTATGGATAAGAGGCGAGGTATCTTTGCAATAGACAACCATCATGGCGTGGTTGCCGCACGAAACGCAATCAATTTTCAGCATAGCACTGATATTATTTCCGTACTGTACGATGCCTTTCGTCATAATTTGACGCGGGTAGCTAATCTGTTCGTATTTCTTACCTTGGTAATCGTCGGGGTCTATTTTGAAAATTATCTGCTGCAGCAATCGTGATCTGCGTACTGCAATACCGAAAGCCTACAGATCGCGCGTTCCCTAGTAGCAGCTTTTATCCATCGCAACCCTTGGCTATGATGAATTGCATTCGGCAAGCCTAACCAAGGCTCCACGCAATAGAAGTCAGAGTCGTCGCGTTCCGTCCATGAGGTGACGGCGTACCAGGGAGTGAAGGTCTCGTCGTTCAGCGCGATTTCGATCGTGCGTGATGGCATGGCAAGGCGAGCGGAGCCCACGGCGCGCAGGGCGTGAAACGTGTCCTGCAGGCGTGGATCGTCGACGGTGTACGTGTCATCGCCAGCCTGAGGCTTGGTGAGGCTGCCATCGCCGTTTTGGCGCATGCGTTCGGCTGGCGGCATCGACAATTGACTCTGCGCGCGCTGTTCGTGTGGCAGCGCGAAGTAGAGGTGGTGGCCAGCATAGTAGGGCAAGGCTTGCGTACCCGTATTGTGGGTGTCGAGAACTGCTTCGAGTCCGTCCGGGGCCAGGCGATAGGTTACGGTGAATTCGAACTCGTAAGGATAGCCAGGGCGAGTGGCATCGGACGACGTCAGCGTCAGGCTTACGGTGGAGTCCGAAACCTCGGTCACCACAAACGGGAGGTCGCGTGCGAAGCCATGCTGGGGCAAGGCGTGAACCGTTCCATCGCGGTCGCGCCATTTGCCAGCTTCGCCGTCGACGAAATGGCGTCCGATAAATGGAAACAGCAACGGATTGCCACCACGGATCTTGGCAACGCGCGACCAGTCGGCGTCATCGGGCCAGAACAGGATGTCCTGTCCATGATGGACCCAACGCACCAGCCGGCCACCATGGCCGGGGGCCAGCAGCAGATAGCTGTGGTCGTTACCGATCCTGAGAAGATCCTGACCCTGGTATCGCTGCGTGGAGGTGGTGGGCATGTCGACTGCGGAAGATAAGGGGAGAACCGAGAAGGTTAGCACCCTGCCTTTCGGCCCATTCAGGCGCCATCGCTCAGCCAAACATCTCGTCGCTCATGTGGACGGTCTCTCGCAGCAGCGGGTAGACCTGCGATTCCCAGCGTTTGCCGTTGAACACGCCGTAGTGGCCCACGCCGGTCTGGATGTGGTGCATCCGCATATACGGGCGCAGGCTGGCGCAGAGGTCCTGCGCGGCCATGGTCTGGCCGATCGCGCAGATGTCGTCGCGCTCTCCTTCCACGGTCAGCAGGGTGGTGCGGCGGATCGCGTCGGTCGATACGCGCCGGCCCGCCACGTCGAGCAGTTTCTGGGCCAGCAGAAAGCGCTGGAAGACGAGGCTGATGGTCTCGAGATAGAACTCGGCCGTCAGGTCCATGGTCGCGAAGTACTCGCTATAGAACGTCTGGATTTCATCGGCCTTGCCATGCTCGCCGCGCGCACGCAGGTTATACAGATCACGCAGCGCCTGTTCGTGACGCTCGCGGTTCATGCTCATGAACGCGATGAGCTGGACGAAGCCCGGATACACGCGTCGCAGCGCGCCGGCGAAACGCAGCGGCACGTATCCGATCAACGTGTTTTCGAACCACTCGATTGGGCGGCTCGTAGCCAGCGCGTTGACGCGGGTGGGATTCACGCGCGCATCGATCGGGCCCGCCATCAACGTCAGGCTCGGCGGCTGTGCCGGGTCGCTGTCCTCGGCCATCAGCGCGACGGCTGCCAGCGCCGCCACAGTCGGCTGGCACACGGCCACGACATGCGTGTTGCCACCCAATACGTGGAGGAACGTGATCAGGTGATGCACGAATTCGTCGAAACCGAATCGGCCACAGACGAGCGGGATGTCACGAGGGTTATGCCAGTCGGTAATGTAGACGTCATGGTCGCGGAGCATCGTTTCCACGGTACCGCGCAGCAGCGTTGCGAAGTGGCCGGACATCGGCGCCACCAGCAGCACACGCGGTTGCTGGGGCGCGCCCTCGCGGCGAAAACGCAGCAATGTGCAGAACGGCGTACGTATGACGATTTCTTCGGTCACGGGCACATACTCGCCACGACCATTGATACGCACGCGGTCGATGCCGAAAGGAGGGCGGTAGTGAGTCAGACGTGCCAGTGCCAGCACTTCGCACCAGGCGCGTAGCGCGCGCAGCGTCTCGCTGTTGTCGGCGCGACGGTATCCCGAGATGAGCGTGGAGGCGATGTCGGCCAGCGAGCAGGCCGGCTGCATCATATCCGCGTAGAGCTGATAGGTCTGGTAGAGCATGGCTCGGTCCCCCCACGTCCGTCGAGCCCCATTGCCGCAATATATATGCCACGGGCGTCGATGTTGGCACGCCGTTTGCAAATTTTGTCTGGCTTGGTGGGTGAGGGCACGCAAAGGGTGCGGAGTGGCGGAGCGGCCCCGTAGCGGCGACGACAGGCGGCCTCGCACTGGTGCCGGACGCGCCGGCGGCACGCACCGCGCGGGTGCGTGCTGGCATTAGGTCCGCACGCCGCCGATACTGCAAGCGAACATCGCACAATGCCCCGGGGGCAGAGGAGGCACGATGTCGAAGACAACGCTGACGATCAGCAGCAAGACGTATTCGTCCTGGTCACTGCGCGGATGGTTGCTGGCCCGGTTTGCGGGGCTTGAATTCGAGGAAGTGCTGGTGCCGCCGGATGACCCGGCCGCGCGGGCGGAGATCCTGCTGCTGTCGCCGTCGATCCTGGTGCCGTGCCTGCGCCATGAGGGCGTGACCGTCTGGGACACGATGGCGATTGCGGAGTACCTCAACGAGATCCGGCCCAAGGCGAAGCTGTTGCCGGACGATCTGGTCGCGCGCGCCCACTGCCGCGCGATCTGCGGCGAAATGCACTCCGGCTTTGCAGCCATGCGCGCGGCGCTGCCGATGAATCTGAAGGGGCATTTCCCGGGGCTGAAGGTCTGGTCGCGCGCGCAGGCCGATATCGACCGCATTACCGCGATCTGGGCGGAGTGCCTGCAACGCTACGGCGGCCCTTACCTGTTCGGCAAGCGCCGCACCATTGCCGATGCGATGTACGCGCCGGTGGTGACGCGTTTCATCACGTACGGCGTGAAGCTCGATGCGCCGCTCGTCGAGTTCTGCAAGACGATCCTGGCCATGCCCGAGATGCAGGAATGGATTCATGCCGCTCGCGAGGAGCCCGACGAGATCAGCGAACTCGACGTCGAGTTCTGATGCAGTGCCTTACGCCGGCTGCGCGGCGCGCGTCAGGTAGTCCTGGGCATACGCGAAGTACCACGTCAGGCACTCGGGATTCGCCATGGCATCGCGGTTGGCGATCTTCTCGGGTGCATGACCGAGCAGCAACTTCTTGATCGGCACTTCCATCTTCTTGCCCGAGAGCGTGCGCGGCACGCCGGGCACCTGCAGGATCTCGTTCGGCACGTGCCGCGACGACAACGCAACGCGAATGCGCGCGCGCAGTGTGTCGCGCAGGGCATCGTCCAGCGCCATGCCCTCTCGCAGCACCACGAACAGTGGCATATACGATTCGCGGCCGAGGTATTCGAGATCGACCACCATGCTGTCGAGCACTTCGGGCAACTCTTCCACCACGCGATACAGCTCGCTCGTGCCCATGCGGATGCCGTATCGGTTGATCGTCGCATCGGAGCGACCGTAGATGATGGCGCCGCCGCGCGGTGTGATGCGAATCCAGTCGCCGTGGCGCCACGCGTTCGGATAGGTGTCGAAGTAGCTGTCGCGGTAACGCTTGCCGTCGGCATCGCCCCACAGGAACAGCGGCATGGATGGCATCGGCTCGGTGCAGACCAGTTCGCCCACCTCGTCGATCAGTGGCTTGCCGTTGTCGTCAAAGGCTTCGACCTTGGCGCCCAGGCAACGGCACTGCATTTCGCCCTGATAGACCGGCAGCAGGGGGCATCCGGCCACGAACGATCCGGCGAAGTCAGTACCGCCGGACATCGGCGCCAGCCAGATGTCGGTGCGCACGTGCCCGTAGATCCAGTCGTACGCTTCCTCCGGCAGTGGCGATCCCGTCGATCCCAGACCGCGCAGGCGCGACAGATCGGCGATCTCCGCCGGTTCTACGCCCGCCTTCATGCAATTGGTGAAGAATGCAGCGCCGGCGCCGAACATCGTCACACGCGCCTGATCCACGAATCGCCAGAGCACGCCGGCATCGGGCCACGCCGGGTTGCCGTCGTAGAGCGCGATGGTGGTGCCCAGCAGCAGGCCAGCTACCTGCGCATTCCACATGATCCAGCCGCTGCTGCTGTACCAGTGAAACACATCATCTGTGCCCAGGTTGTTGTGGAATGCCATCAGCTTGAGCTGCTCGATCACAATGCCGCCGTGCCCGTGGACGATTGGCTTTGGCATACCGGTGGTGCCGGACGAATAGACGATCCACAACGGATGATCGAATGGGACCGGCGTGATCTCGAGCGGCACGTCGTGCGCCAGCACGTCGCTCCAGGTGTGGCGCCGGGCATGTGGCTCGGGCGTGACGTTGCTGCCGATCGACGGCACGATCACGAGGTCGGTCAGCGAGGGCAGCGCGGCAACCAGATCGGCGACCACAGGCGCTCGATCGTACGTCTTGCCGCCGTATCGGTAGCCATCGACGGCGATCAACACCTTGGGTTCGATCTGGCGGAAGCGGTCGATCACAGCCACCTGGCCCATGTCCGGCGCGCAGCCCGACCAGATCGCGCCCACGCTGACAGTTGCCAGGAATGCGACGATCGTTTCCGGCACGTTGGGCAGGTAGCCAGCCACGCGGTCACCGCGCGTGACGCCCATCTGGCGCAAGGCGTGGGCAACCGAGGCGACTTGTGATTCCAGCGTGTCCCAACTGATATCGGCTAGCGGTTGCGCCTCGCCGGCATGGCGAATGGCGGTGCGCTGGCGTGCCAGGCCGGTGCCGGCGTGGCGGAAGATCTGCTGCGCGTAGTTGAGCGTCGCGCCCTCGAACCAGCGCGCGCCCGGCATGGTGCGGCGATCCAGCACACGCTGCGCGGGTGTGTCGAAGCGTACGTCGAAGTAATCGACGATGGTCTGCCAGAACGCTTCGATGTCGGTGACCGACCATTGCCAGAGGCTGGCGTAGTCACGGAAGTCGAGGCCGCGCGCGCCGCGCAACCACTTCATATATGCGGCCAGATGGCTGCTTTCGGTGAATGCCGCGGACGGCGTCCATGCCGGCTGGCCGGCCTGGGTTGCAAGCGTCATTTGTCTCCTCCGGAGCCCGTCTGCGCGGGCCATGAGAGTGTTGTCTTGGATTGCCGGTCAAAAAGCGATGATAGCGGGCAATCGCGCTACTTGCCGGGGCCTTCCTCGAACAGCGAGCCCCACATCTGATCCACGCGGGCCTTGATCTCCGGGGCCATGGTGATCGGGGTGCCCCATTCGCGCGTGGTTTCGCCGGGCCACTTGTCGGTGGCGTCGATACCCATCTTCGATCCCAGGCCCGAGACCGGCGAGGCAAAGTCGAGGTAGTCGATCGGCGTGTTGTCGACCATCACGGTGTCGCGGGTCGGGTCCACGCGCGTGGTGATCGCCCAGATCACTTCCTTCCAGTCACGAACGTCGATGTCGTCATCCACCACGACGATGAACTTCGTATACATGAACTGGCGCAGGAAGCTCCAGACGCCGAACATGACGCGCTTGGCGTGGCCGGCGTACTGCTTCTTCATGCGGACCAGTGCCATGCGGTAGCTGCAGCCCTCCGGCGGCAGGTAGAAGTCGGTGATCTCGGGAAACTGCTTCTGCAGCAGCGGCACGAACACCTCATTCAGCGCCACGCCGAGCACGGCCGGCTCGTCGGGCGGCTTGCCCGTATAGGTGGAGTGGTAGACCGGGTCGTGCCGCATCGTGATGCGATCGATCGTGAAGACCGGGAACCAGTCCTGCTCGTTGTAATAGCCGGTGTGATCGCCATACGGGCCTTCCAGCGCGTGCTGGTAGCCGGACGGGTGGTTCGGATCGGGCTGGATGTGGCCCTCGAGGATGATCTCCGCCGATGCGGGCACCGACAGCTCGGACAGCGTAGGCGTGATACAGCTGGCCAGCGCGGTGCGGCTGCCGCGCAGCAGGCCGGCGAATTGGTACTCGGAGAGTGTGTCGGGCACGGGCGTGACGGCCCCGAGGATCGTGGCCGGATCGGCGCCCAGCGCCACGGCGATCGGAAACGGCTTGCCCGGGTTGGCCAGCGCGTGCTCGCGGAAATCGAGCGCACCGCCACGGTGGGCGAGCCAGCGCATGATGACCTGGTTACGGCTGATGACCTGCTGGCGATAGATGCCCAGGTTCTGGCGCTTCTTGTGCGGGCCCTTCGTCACGACCAGGCCCCATGTAATGAGTGGTGCTGCATCGCCGGGCCAGCAAGTCTGGATTGGCAGGCGCGCGAGATCGACGTCGTTGCCTTCCCAGACGATCTCCTGACACGCGGGGCTGCTCACGCGCTTGGGCGCCATGTCCCATACGGATTTGGCCAGCGTAAACAGTTTGCCGGCTTCACGCAGGCCGCGCGGCGGCTCCGGTTCCTTGAGGACCGAGAGCACGCGGCCGATGTCGCGAAGATCCTCAAGCGACGATGCGCCCATGCCCTGCGCCACCCTCTGTGTCGTGCCGAACAGATTTGCCAGGACAGGCACCTTATAGATATCGCCATTGTCACGGCGGGGTTGCTCGAACAGGACGGCCGGGCCGTTCGCGCGCAGCAGGCGGTCGCAGATCTCGGTCATTTCGAGGTTCGGAGACACCGGTGCTGCCACGCGTTTCAGCTCGCCACGCTGCTCGAGCTGGCTCATAAAATCGCGCAAGTCTTTGTATTGCATAGTGAAATCGATTTGGGGTGCGGTGTCGCGAGGGGTCATGGCGCGACGTTTCCAATGTGTGTGACGATACACACGCCATCGCAAAGGCGCAAAAAAATCGTGCCGGCGCGCGAGTTGAAATTGTAAATAAACTGCGAGGCCGGTCAGGTGGGGAAGGGGGAGCAATACTAGGCCCGGCTTATGATTCCGGGTTTGCGGGTGCGATGACGGCCGCCCGGAGGTCGTTGTTACATATATATAAAAGTAGTGTTATTGCAATTTGTTATGCTTGACGGGTTATAAAAGCGTTCCTACAATCCGGTCTGCTCTTCGAAGTGTTGCGCCGCAACATGGCTTTTCGTCCTCTGTCAATAGGACGCTTGCCAAATCGCTGCGAATACAACACCTCAATTGATTGCGATCACGAGGCTGCCGGGAGTAGCCCGATCGACGATCACCCTGGCGGGATGCCGGGGCATGAATGAGTGCTTAGTGGCAGGGTGCGGCTCCCCAGGTTCGTACCCTGCTTCTCGTTGGGCGCATGGGGAGCGCCCGCCAACAGATGCTGGACACCCCTGCTAGGTGGCGCAGCATCCTTACTTGAGTACGTTGAGATCGGGCTCGCGCAGTTGTCAGGCGCGCGCAGCGGGCAGCGGATGGAGGTAAGCATGAGCGGTTGGAAAACCCTTCATCTTCCCGGTATCGGGCGGGCATTGCAGGTCCGCTTTAGACAACCGGTTCCCGGTGTGAGCCGCGCACTGCAAGTGCGACTGGCCCATCCGGTGGCAGGCCGCGCGTTGCTGCGCGGTGGCCGCACAACCTTGAAGTACACCCTGAACAGTCTCGGGGTGCTGTCGGTGGCCGCAGCGGTCACCTTGACCGTCAGCCAGCAATGGCGGACCTCGCTCGCCGGTGCGCTGGCAGGCAACGAAGCCCCTGCCGTGCTGGTGGATGCCGCCATGTCGAAGGATTCGATCAGCCATGTGCCGCCCATGTCGGCGGATGTGGCCGCGTCGCGCCTGGTGGCCGCCGTGGCCAGCCATGGCAGTTCGGGCCTGCCGACCGTGTCGGGCGTGGACGAATGGAGCCAGACGGCTGCCGGCAAGGTGCCGTCCGTGGCGCATCTGGCCGCGCAGATTCCGGTCCAGCGCGTGGCGCTGGACGCCCGCAACACGGCTGCGCTCGGCTCCGCGCGTGAGCAGGCTGCCGTGGCCGAGTACATCGCCCGCAAGTACCGCGTGGCGACGCAGGCGACTGCGCAGCTCGTGAAGGCCGCCTATATGACGGGTCGCGAGGTCGGTATCGATCCGCTGCTGATCCTGGGCGTGATCGCGATCGAGTCGAGCTTCAATCCGTACGCGGAAAGCGGCGTTGGCGCGCAGGGCCTGATGCAGGTCATGACGAAGGTTCACCAGGACAAGTACGAGGCCGTGGGCGGCGTGTCCGCCGCGCTGAATCCGTACGCCAACATCAAGATTGGCGCGCTGGTGCTCAAGGATTGCATCGCGCGTGCCGGTTCGATCGAAGGCGGGCTGAAGTACTACGTGGGTGCCACGACCAATACCGACGGCGGCTATGGCGCCAAGGTGCTGGCCGAGCGCGCGCGTCTGCGTGCCCTGCTGGGTCTGCCGAACACGGAGAAGGCACCGGCCGTTTCCGATACCAAGACGCAGGCCGAGCATCATCAAGGCACCGAGAAGCTCGAGGCGTCCGGCAATACGGCCCAGTCGGCCTGAGCAGCGGATTCTCGTCGCTCATGAAAAAGGCACCCCTTGGGGTGCCTTTTTCGTTTGATGCCTGTGAAAAGGTGAGCAACCCAGGCAATCCGCGCAGGCGCTACCACTACCGCAGGAAATGATGCAATCGCTGCATCGCCTCCTCGATGTTCTGCATGGACGTCGCGTATGAAATCCGGATGTAGTCGTTGGCGGTATGCGGGCCGAAGTCCGTGCCAGGCACCATGACCACGCCGGCATCGTGCAGGATGGCCTGTGTCAGACGGTCGGCGTTGCCGGCAGCGGGATGATTGACGTGGCGGCAGTTGGCGTAGACGTAGAACGCGCCGTCTGGCTTGACCGGCACGCGCAGACCGAGTGCTTCGAGCGCAGGGACGATGGCATCGCGGCGGCGGCGGAATTCCGCCTTGCGCTCGTCATAGATCGCCAGTGCTTCGGGCGTGAAGCAGGCCAGCGCGGCGTGCTGGGCCACGGCCGACGCACAGATGAACAGGTTTTGGGCCACCTTCTCGAATGCCGGCACCAGCGAGTCGGGCACCACGAGCCAGCCCAGGCGCCAGCCGGTCATGTTGAAGTACTTCGAAAAGCTGTTAACGGTCACGACGTTGTCGTCGAGCGAGAGCGCCGAGACCGGCGGTGCGTCGTACGACAGCCCCTGGTAAATCTCGTCGAGGATTGCGAAGCCCTGACGCTTGCGGACCTCGGCCAGGATGGCCTTGAGTTCGTCGGGCAGGATCGACGTGCCGGTCGGGTTCGACGGCGATGCCAACAGCACGCCCCGCGTGTTCTCGCCCCAGTGCTCGATCACCTGGGCCGCCGTGAGCTGGAAACGTTCTTCCGGGCCGCTCGGGATCATCTTCGCGTGGCCATCGAATGCCGCCACGAAATGCCGGTTGCAGGGGTAGCTTGGGTCCGGCATCAACACCTCGGCGCCGATCTCGACGAGTACGGCGCAGGCCAGCAACAGCGCGCCCGAGGCGCCGGCCGTGACAATCACGCGTCGGGCCGGGACATCGATTCCATAGGACGTCTTGTAGTAGCCAGCGATGGCTTCACGCAGCGCGTGGATGCCAAGCGCGCCCGTGTACTGGGTGACACCGCGGCGCATCGCGGCTTCGGCAGCGTGAATGACCGGCGCGGCAGCCGTGAAGTCGGGCTCGCCGATACCCATATGGATGATGTGGCGCCCGGCGCGTTCGAGTTCGGCGGCCTGCTTGGCCAACTCCATCACGTGGAAGGCGTCGATGTTGGCGAGGCGGGAAGCGGTGGCAAGGCGCTGAAGATCCATGGCAATCGGGACTGGCCCGTCAGAGAGTCAGAGAAGGGATGGCATGGCGCATCGTCATCGGTTGCGCCCGCCGAACATCGGGTGACCAAACGAAAACACCCGCCGGGGCGGGTGTTTTGCCGGTGCTGAGCATATTCGAATGCCGCGCACCGAAATGCAACATCTGTTTTAAATGCGCGAATTAACGTCGAGCTGATACTTCTGGCGCCCGCACCTGCGCGGCCAGCTTGTCGAGCACGCCGTTGACGTACTTGTAGCCTTCCACGCCGCCGAAGGTCTTGGTCAGTTCGACAGCTTCGTTGATCACGACCTTGTACGGAATGTCCAGGCAGTGCACGAGTTCGTAGCTGCCAACCAGCAGCGCGGCGCGCTCGACCGGCGACAGTTCGTCGACCGTGCGGTCCAGGAACGGCTCGAAGGCCGCCGTCAGACGTGCTTCCTCGCGCACGGCGCCACCCAGCAGGGCGTCGAAGTGCTCGCGGTCGGCCTTGTTAAAGCCTTGGGCATCGTGCAGATGAGCCTGGATGGCACCGATATCGTTGCGATTCAGCAGCCACTGGTACAGGCCCTGCAAGGCCAGCTCGCGCGAACGGCGACGCGCGCTCTTCGGCGGTGCCTTCGGCTCGGTGCGGGGCTTGGCGCCAGCCGGCTTGCCGGCTGCCTCGCCCTTGTCGCCGGTGTCGGGCGCGTCACTCATCATCTTCCTCGTCTTCTGCGTCTTCTGCGCCATGCTCGCGCAGCGAATCGAGCGCGACCACCAGGTTGGCCATTTCCACTGCGGCGCGGGCGCAATCGCGGCCCTTCTCGCGGGTGCGGGCATGGGCCTGGGCGTCGGTGTCGACGGTCAGGATGCCGTTGGCGATGGGCACGTTGAAATCGAGGCCCACGCGGGTGATACCGGCGCCGGATTCATTCGAGACCAGCTCGAAGTGATACGTTTCGCCACGCACCACCGCGCCCAGCGCGACCAGCGCGTCGAACTGGCCGCTTTCGGCCATTTTCTGCAGCGCCAGCGGCACTTCCAGTGCGCCCGGCACGGTCACCAGCAGCGTGTCTTCACCTTCGACGCCCAGCTTTTGCAGTTCCGCCATGCAGGCCTCGCGCAGTTCGTCGCAGACGGGCTCGTTGAAACGCGCCTGCACGATGCCGATACGCAGGCCTTCACCGTCGAGGTTGCTCTCGTAGAAGCCGTGATCCATTGTTATTTCTCCAGTGATTCGGTCAGGCAGCCGCGCGGATGCGCCGCTGCCGGGTCAATCGGTACGATCCGTTCCCGGTCAGCCGCGATTCGACTCGCCGCTCATCGGCTGGCAGCCAACGATCTCGAGTTCGTAACCGGTCATGCTCGGCATCTTCTGCGGCGAACCCAGCACGCGCATCTTGCCCACGCCGATGTCGCGCAGGATCTGCGCGCCCACGCCGTAGGTGCGCAGGTCCGGCTTGCGGCGCGGACGGTTCTCCGGAGCATCCAGCGCGGCGAACTGCTCGAACAGCATTTCCGGCGAGTCGCCGCAGTTCAGCAGCACCATCACGCCATGTTCGGCGCCATGCAGCACTTCGAGCGCGGCGGGCAGGCTCCACGAATGGGTGGTGTGGCCGGCTTCCAGCAGGTCGAGCACCGACAACGGCTCGTGCACACGCACCAGTGTCTCGCGGTCCGGCTGGGGCTTGCCCTTGACCAACGCCACATGGGCGCGGCCGGACGGCTTGTCGCGATACAGCACGCTGTGGAACGTGCCCCACGGCGTTTGCATGTCGCGCTCGCCCACCCGTTCGATGATGCTTTCGGTGCGGCTGCGGTAGTGGATCAGGTCGGCGATCGTTCCGATCTTGAGGTCGTGCTCGCGCGCGAACTCGATCAGGTCCGGCAGCCGGGCCATCGTACCGTCGTCCTTCATGATTTCGCAGATCACCGCGGCGGGCGTCAGGCCAGCCAGGGTGCCAAGGTCGCAGCCAGCCTCGGTATGGCCGGCGCGGATCAGCACGCCGCCAGGCTGGGCTGTCAGCGGGAAGATGTGACCGGGCTGCACCAGGTCGCTCGCGCGGGCGTCACGGGCCACGGCGGCCTGGACAGTGCGGGAACGGTCGGCTGCCGAGATGCCGGTGGTCACGCCTTCGGCGGCTTCGATGGATACCGTGAAGTTGGTGCCATGCACAGTGCCGTTGCGTGACACCATCGGATACAGCTCAAGTTGGCGGCAGCGTTCGGCGGTCAGCGTCAGGCAGATCAGGCCGCGGCCGTACTTGGCCATGAAGTTGATCGCTTCCGGCGTCACGAAATCGGCCGCCAGGACAAGGTCGCCCTCGTTTTCACGATCTTCCTCGTCCACAAGGATGACCATGCGGCCGGCACGAATGTCGGCAATGATGTCTTCGATACGAGAGATAGTCATGATTGGGGCGACGTATGAATGGCGAGCGGGATGCTTTTTGGCGGGCAGGGCCGGCGGCGGGATGCGACGATGCCGGCGAAATCAAGGCCGCTATTGTACGCCAAGCCGTGCATGACTGGCCCGCTCCGACCCCGGGCGCCGCGGCGCCACCGCATCCGGGTTGGTCCCGGTTGCACCGGTGTGCGCAAAGCGCCATATCATGAAGCCATGACTTTTGCCATCTAAGGAGATCGCGCATGACACCGCCGCTGCAGGGCATCCGCATTGTCGAATTTGAAGGAATCGGCCCCGGGCCGCTGGCGGGCCGGATGCTGGCCGACATGGGGGCGCAGGTGACAGTCATCGCGCGGCGCCAGCGGGTGGCCGTGGCCGACCAGCTAGGTGGTGACAAGCCCAGCCCGCTGCGGCGCGGCAAGGTCATCGTGCCACTCGATCTGAAACAGCCTGACGATCTGGCCGAGGCAATGCGGTTGGTGGACGGCGCCGATGGCTTGATCGAAGGTAACCGTCCGGGTGTGATGGAACGGCTGGGCCTGGGCCCGGCCGACTGCGCCGCCCGTAATCCGAAGCTGGTCTATGGGCGCATGACGGGGTGGGGCCAGTCCGGCCCGCTCGCGCAGACCGCCGGACACGACCTCAACTATGTGGCGCTGACGGGCATGTTGTCGCTGTCGGCCCGCCCGGGCGAGGCGCCGATGATCCCGCCCACCGTGGTCGGCGATGCGGGCGGCGCGCTGGGGCTGGCGTTCGGTATCGTCTGCGCCCTGCTTGACGCCCGTGCCTCGGGGCGCGGGCGTGTGGTCGATGGCGCCATCGTCGACATGGTGGCGATGCTCGGCAGCATCGCGGTGTGGGTGCGCAATAACGGCCAGCTCGATGGCCCCACACCCAGCCCGTTCCATCAATCGCCGTTCTATGATGTGTATGGCTGTGCCGACGGTGGATTCATCACGATCGGCGCGCTGGAGCCGCAGTTCTATGCGTTGTTGCTGGAGCGGCTCGGCATGACCGACGTCGATCCCGCCGCGCAGTATGACCACGCGGCCTGGCCCGCGTTGAAGCAGCGTTTCACCAGGCTCTTCGCGAGCGAGCCGCGCGCGCACTGGGACGCGCTGCTTGGCGGCACTGACGTTTGCTATGCGCCGGTGCTGAGCATCGCGGAAGCGGCGCGGCACCCACACAATGTGGCGCGCGGCGTGTTCATCGCCCAGGAGGATGGGGCGCTGGACGTGGCGGGCGCGCCGAGGTTTGCGCCGTCAGGGGCGGCCTGACCGGAGCGAATGCGCACCGAGCGCATCGAGCGCACTGAGCGCACTGAGCGGAGAGGGGGAGAACATGAGATACGTAATGACGATCGTCGCGCTGTGTCTGGGTGTCTTCCTGAGTCCTCGCACGATGGCGCAGGAAGCCGCGCTCGAGGAGAGCGTCACGACGGTAAGCCTGCCGCGAGGCACCGAGCTGAGTCTGGTGGTCAGCAAAAAGCCCGGCTCCAGTCCTTCGACGGCGGCGCTGCTGTTTCCGGGCTATCCCGGCGTATTGCGGGTCGAAGTCCAGAACGGGGCGCCGGTCTATCAGCTTCGCGGCAACTTCCTGGTGCGCGCGCGCCGGCATCTGGTGAGCGATCAGGTGATGACGGTGATGGTCGACTGCCCGAAGGACCGCTGGAGCAACTGCGATGACGACTACCGGACGTCGGACCAGTATGCGGTCGACGTAGGCGCGGCGATCGACAAGCTCAAGGCGGACCTTGGCATTGGCAAGGTCTACCTGATCGGCACGAGCTATGGCACCGTGTCGAGCGCCTTCCTGGCGCGCAAGCTCGATGGCCGCATCGACGGCGCGGTGCACACGTCCACTATTACTGACCCACGCGCAGGCCGCAATCGCAATGCGCACGGCCTGCCGATGTGGAACTTCGACTGGACGGCGACGCATGTCGATCAGTTGTTTGTCCACCATCAGGATGACCCGTGTCCGCTGACGCAGTACCGGAGTATCGTGGCCCGGCGTGGAAACATTCCATTGATCACGGTGCTGGGGTCGAAGGGGGCGCGTGGAGAGCCTTGCGAGGCGTTCTCCCAGCACGGCTTCGTGGGACGCGAACAGGTGGTCATGCGGGCGATTGGCGACTGGATTGCCACGCGCAAGGCTGCGGAGACGGTGGGCGAGAAGGGCGACGAGTAAAAGGCCCGCGCTCATAGACCCGCGCTCAAGTCATGCCGGAATTCTGCCGACAACATGGATGCGACTGAATGGCGCAAGTGTTCGCGCCTGCCGTGCCGCACTTGTCAAACTTGAATCAGGCAGAACCCAATGATCAATTCCATCGTCAGTTCGCTGAACGCCTCAGACCCAGGTAGTGATCCCGTAGGCCTCACGATGCTACGCAAGACGCTCGACCTGCAGTCGCAGGGCGTGGCCCAACTGCTGCAATCCATGCCCGGTGTTGGATCGGCTGGCAGCAATCCGCCGCATCTGGGTCAGAACATCGACATCAAGGTCTGAGCCTCACGCAGCGCAGCAAGAGCGAACGGCCACTGGCAATCGAATTGCCAGTGGCCGTTCTGCATTGCGTCGGTGGACGTCGGGTGGGCGCCGGGAGGAGGCGCCGGCAGCTACCGGCGCCATCGATTGTCAGACCAGCGGTTGTCCCGCGTCGGCGGATGCCGACAGCATTCGTTCCACGTACCGGGCGATCAGGTCGATCTCGAGGTTCACGCGCTTGCCCGGTGCCAGCTCGTTGAGCGTGGTGACTTCCACGGTATGCGGAATCAGGTTGATCGAGAACACGCAGCCGTCGGCTTCATCGCTGACGCTGTTGACGGTCAGCGACACGCCGTTGACCACCACCGAACCCTTGTAGGCCAGATAGCGGCCCAGCTCGCGCGGCGCGCGGATACGGAGCTCATGCGATTCGCCCACCGGTGCAAAGCGAACGACCTCGCCAAGTCCGTCCACGTGACCCGACACCAGGTGCCCGCCCAGGCGGTCGGCCAGACGCAGCGCCTTTTCCAGATTGACGCGGCCTGGCTGGTCGAGGCCGACGGTCTTGTCGAGCGACTCGCGTGAGACGTCGACGTCGAATTGGCCCGCGCCCAGCGTAACCACGGTCATGCACGCGCCCTGGATGGCGATACTGTCGCCGATGCCGACGTCGGACAGGTCGAGATCGCCGGCCGCCACGCGCAGGCGCACGCCTGCGTTGACGTCACCGAGCGGTGAGACGGATTCGATGCGGCCAACCGCCGCCACGATGCCAGTAAACATGCTTGCCTCTTCGATGTGTGTGTTTGTTCAGTGTTGGGTATCGGCGCGGCGCGCGATAAGGCGCAGATCGTCGCCAATCTGGCGCACTTCGTGCCAGCGGAATTCGGTCGCGTCCTCAAGCTTCGACAGCGGCGGCAGGTTGAACATGCCCTGCGCGTCGCCAAGCAGCTTCGGCGCCAGGTAGACCAGCAGTTCGTCCGCGCAGCCTTCGCGGATCAGTGAGCCATTGAGCTTGAAACCCGCTTCCACGTGAAGTTCGTTGATGCCTCGCCGCGCGAGTTCTTCCAGCATGCGGCGCAGTTCCACCTTGCCATGCGGATTGGGCAGTACCACGACTTCGACGCCACGTGCCTCGAGCGCGCGCTGGCGGGCCTTGTCTTCGATGGCACAGAAGACCAGCACGGGCTTGGCGAAGTCGCCGGTATCGCGGTTGAGGATCTGCGCGTCGAGCGGCACTTCAAGCCGTGAGTCGACAAGCACGCGCTGCGGCTGCCGCGGCGTCGGGATGGCACGCACAGTCAGTGCCGGATTGTCGTCGCGGACGGTGCCAATACCGGTCAGGATGGCGCAGGCCCGGGCGCGCCAGGCGTGCCCGTCGTCGCGTGCGGGCTGGCCGGTGATCCACTGGCTTGTACCATCGTGCAGCGCAGTGCCGCCGTCGAGGGATGCAGCTACCTTGACGCGCACCCAGGGAAGTCCGCGCGTCATGCGCGAGATAAAGCCGATATTGAGATCCCGCGCTTCCTTTTCCAGTAACCCGCAGCGGACGTCGATGCCCGCGTCGCGCAAGCGCTGCAGGCCACGGCCGGATACGGTGGGATTCGGATCTTCCATGGCAGCGACCACGCGCGCGATACCAGCGCGCACCAGCGCGTCGGCACATGGTGGTGTGCGGCCGAAGTGGCTGCACGGTTCCAGCGTGACGTAGGCGGTGGCGCCAGCGGGATCATGGCCGCGCGAGATCGCGTCCTTCATGGCCTGGATCTCGGCATGATCCTGGCCGGCCGGTTGCGTGTAGCCTTCCCCGATGACCAATCCGTCCTTCATCAGCACGCAGCCGACACGAGGGTTCGGCGTGGTGGTGAACATGCCACGCGCGGCGAGCGCGAGGGCCTGTTCCATGGCGGTGTAGTCAGCGGCGGAAAACATGGCGTGGGATTCTGGCCAAAGGGTTTGTCGGGAATCCGCTCCGGTCAGTCGCAATCGACATCGATGCCGGGCCGGCAGATCCGGATGCGCCCCTGGGCACCGAGCCGGACCTGACGCTGCGCGCGGTGGCAGCGCAACTGGAACGTGGCGGCCAGAAAGCCGCCTTGCTCAGACCGTGAGTATCCCACAGGTGTCAAGCGCAGGCTTTGTGCGCCCGCAGGGCCCGCCGTGCTGCGGAGCGTGATCCGCAGGCACGGATCGCTGGCTCTGACGACCGCGAGCGAAGGCTCCATGTCACTGTCCAACTGCCAGCCGCCATCCAGCGTGTGGGCGCCTGCCAGGGGGCCGATACGCACTTCAACGCGGCGACTGGCCGCGATTGTGCGTGCCAGCGCCAGTGACGCGGCCAGCCGGTCCGCAGCATGGGCCACCGTCTGCTCCGCAGTCAGGTTGCGAAGCACCGGCCACGCGGCGATGGCCAGGATCGCGCTGATGGCCAACGAGATCAGCAGTTCGGGCAAGGTGGCGCCGCGTTTGGCGTTTCGGGACGCGTGGCCTGTGGTTCGCATGTCAGCACTCCCAAGGCAACGGAATGGCGGCGGCGTCCGCCGTGGGCATGGAGAGCCACTCGCCATTGCTGCGCAGGACCAGCGTGCCACACGCTTTGTCCACATGCACTGGGGTGGCGCGTATCTCCACACAACGCGACAGATCGAGTCCGGCACAGCTTGTGGCAGTCAGCCAGTGGCGCGTGTGGGCTGGTGGGGGCGGTACGGGACGCGGCCACTGGCCGGCTGGTGTCGCCGCGCCCGGTGTGCTGGCGAACGAGGTGGTGAGCAGGGCGTGCCGCTCGAGTGAGAGCATCGCGGAAACCAGCTCGGCCCGTGCCTGTACGCGCCACGCGCGTTCCAGATGATGTCGCCATGCGGGCATCGCCAGCGTCGACAGGATCGCGCCGATCAGCAGGGTCACCAGTAGTTCGGCAAGACTGAAGCCGGTCTGGTGGCCACTGATGCTTCTAAGTTGAGCGAGGTTCATGGCTCGGTCCGGATCAGTTCGCGCCAGCCAAGGCGTCCGCGCCGGCGCCGATAGTGCGTGTTCTGCGCGAGATGCGCGGTGCTGCCGTCGACCTGCCAGATGCCGAGTTCGAATGTGTCGAAGGTCGAGCTGCCGGGCACGACCGGCCCGCCGTTCGAGGTTGGCGATGCCACGGCGATTGGCGTGCCGAACCGGTCATCGAACGGCACACCGGTTACGGCGCGCACGAGCGTACCGTCCGGGGCCGTCTGCATGACCGACTCTCCGCTGGCCGCTTCGATCAGGTAGCTACGAGTGCGCCCGTCGGGTGTTAGCGTGGTGAAGCTCAGATGCGCAGGGCCAACGTCGTCCAGCGTCGTGATCGATTCCCCAGGATGGGGGAGTGCAAGAGTCCAGCCATTCGCGCCGGTGTCCAATTGGGGCTGGCCCGTTCGGAAGATCACGCCATCGCCTGACACGCTGGCGTCGATCCGTGAGGGGGTGCCGCGCGGACCGCGCCCATCGGGAATTGCGGAAAGCTCGCCACCGCCCGCGTAGATGACGAGCGGTCCGCTGGACGGATGCATGACGATTGGTGCCTCGGCGGTGGCACTTCCGCGCTGACGATGCAGGCATCGTGCTGGCTCCGCCTGCTGCGTCGCGCCAAGGTGATCGAGTCCGAATCGCCAAAGTCTGCCCGTGTCGTCGACGACGTATGCGGCACGAGCGTGGCCACTTGCGTTGGCAAGTACGCTGGCTGCGAGCAGCCGGGTCCCGGTGGTGTCGGCACCGCATCCGGTCGAGGGCAGATATAGCCTTGGCACTGTGCCGGATGGGAGTCCATTCACGATGGGCCGGTCAAGCGGCAGCAAGGCAATCCCGGCAGGTGAGCTGGCTTCCGGCGCCGCGGTGACAATGGTCAGCGCGGCCCAGCGACGTGCGCCGTGTTCGATCCACATGAGTGCGCGTATCGGGCCCTGGCCTGTCAATGGCAACGTCTCGGAAGCAGGAATCTCCCAGAGCAGCCGGATCGGCGCTTCGCTTTCCGGTGACGAGACATCCAGGGCGAACACGGCGGCCGGCTGCCTGTCCGTCGACGGGATGCCGCACAACAACAGCGTCCGCCAGACTCCGGATGGATCCGCGTCGATGCTGTCCGGGCGCGGGCAAGGCGCCACGGGCATGGCGCCACCCGGTACGGTGAGGGCGGCGGAACCAGCTAGCGCGGCGCGCGGGAGGAATCCTGCAAGCTCCTTGCCGGTCACGGCATCGAAGCCATGCACGATGCCGTCGCGCGTACCGATCCAGACGGTGACCGGGCGGCTTGCGTGACGCAGGCGAAATTGGGCGTGTCCCGGTTGCATCGGCAGCCAGGCTGGGGCTGCCACAACGCGCACGCGGGCGCCGGCGCCGCTGGCCAATCGCGTGTCGCGCGGGCGAAGTGTGGCGTCCGTCCTGTCGCCTCGCAACCATGCAAGTCGCCTCGTGCCATTGCCACTGGGCTCGGGGGTGCGAAGTACTGCCTGGGCGTCGGCGTCAATGGTGTGCCAATGGAGTGGCACAAGGTGATCGCCACCGAGGTATAGCCTGCGCGAAGCGGTATCGCGCCAGTCGAGCTCGGCGCCCGCCTCCCATTTCGTGAGCACGGTGGAAGTGTGGATGCGCGCGGTGCGGAAGACGACTGCATGGAGCCGGCCGGTCCATGGAAAACTGCCTGCCGAGATGCGATAGCTGAGCGGAAGCTGACCGGTCGTGGAGCCATGGCTGGGGGCGGTCATGCTCAGCCAAAGTACCAGGATGACGATGCCGCCGAAGCATGTGCGATGGTGCATCACGGCTGGAACTCCGTCTGGAGCAGTGCTCGGACGCCGGTGTCGCGCCCAAAGCCCAACGCCGTGATGCGAAAGCGCGGCCAGGCGTCGGCTGTCAGGCCAGTTCGATCCTCAAGGGGTTCGATCACGTAACGAGGTGCCGTAGTCGCTCCGATGACATCGGCGGGCAGGATTGGCATGGTGATACCCGTGAACGTACCGGCATCGATGCCGAGATCTGCCGGCAAATTGCCCTTGAGCCAAGGCATCCATGCCGTCATGTCGCCATCGGCCATGCACAGTCCGCGTTGTGCTCCCGTCCCACACGTTCCGGGCGTTGGCCATGACGCCAGTCGCTCGCCGCCGACCTCCGCGATGGCGGCGATGAGATCCGCTTCCGCGTCGAGTAGCGCCACCTCGGCCGCGCGGAATGCAATCTCGCGGTCCAGCCACTGGCTCGTCATGCTTCGCCCGGCAAACAGCAGGTGCGCGGCGGCGGCGCCGATGCTAGCCATCATCAGCAGCAGGGTGGAGAGGAACGCCAGCAGCGCCGCACCGGAATGTGCGCGGAGGTTCAGCATAGGGCTTCCCGGCATCGAGACGGATTGCGTAGACGAACAGTCGTGGTGAGGGTTCGTTGTCTCGGCGCGCGACTGACAGTCGGGCGCTGTCCCTGGACGACGAGCGTGACCTGTACCGCTCGCACGTGATGCCAGGCGAGTTGTCGCTGTCGCGCCACGTCTTGAGCGTCAAGCAGAGCGGAGACGCGCTCACTCTCGCCTTGGCCATCGCCCTCATCGACCATGCCGAAACGCAATTGCATCGACTCGACGCCGCGCACAAGGGTGCCGGATGTGTAGGCGTGTGCCTGCGCGCGGTTGTCGCTGCGGCGCGGGTAACGGCACAGCAACTGGGGAACGCCGTCGCTACCCTTGCCGATATAGAAGACGTTGGTCGCGGCATGGTGTGCCGGCGGTGCGATGCCGTCGCCAACTGTTCTTGCGGGCAGCGCGTAGCCACTGCAGTCAGTCATCGTGCCGTCGGCCAGGCTTGGATCGGTTGCGCGACCGCTGCCGGAAAACCGCACGAGCAGTGCATCGCTGCCGCGGACGCCGCGTCGCCCACATTCCATCCCGTCGTCGATCGACGGCGCACCACAATCGTCACGGCCTTCAAGCGGCGCCTGTGGGGCGGGGTGTGCGGGCTCCAGCGCAACATGCGCGGGAATCCAGCCCGCATGCCGGATCGCATGGGCGATGATGGCCAATGCGCGCTGACCGCGCTCTTCGATCTCGATCCCGTCTGCCACACTGGCATAGGCGTCCCGCATGACTTGCCACATGGTCAGCGCAGCGAGCATTGCAATCGTGCCAAGCGCGACACCGATCATCATGCCCACCAAGGTGAAGCCGTGATGCTGCGATCTTGCCCTCATGGCGCGACCCACAATGCCAGCCGGGTAGGCATGGTGGCGACTCCGGCTGCATCCGTCGGAGAACGGCTCTCGATGGTTGCGATCGCGAGGCGTTTGTCTGGCACGCAACGCTCTTTCTGCTCGGGCAATCCGCAAAGTGGGATCGGGAGCGCATCGTTGCCGGGTGGCTGCAATGCCATTGCACTTGCTTCGGCCAGTTCAGCGGCCCGCATCAGAGCGGTGGTCAGGCGTTCCTGTTCAGCGGTCCAGCGCAGCGAGACCGTGCCGAGCATCCCCAGCGGTATCGCGCCCAGGCCGATGAAGGCCAGGCTCAGCAATGCTTCGAACAGAACGTGACCTCGGCACGAAGTCAATGAAGGGGAACGGGGGGGAAGGCGGGCAACCATGGCGTATCGGTTCGATTAGAACGGAAGGCCACGATAACGGCGGGGATGGTGTCAGGACGTGTCTGGCTGTGGAGGATTGGTGTCAGTGTGTTTCCGAGTCGAGCCCGGAAACATCTGAGGGAGTGCCAGAGTCGCCAAGGGCGTGGCATCACGCAAGTTGGGCTTTAGAGGTCCGGGTTTGCGCACGCGCCATGAGGCGGACTTGCACGCGCGCTCGCTTGCCTGTCTCTAGCCAAGAGCGGCAAGTGGTGATCAGCCAGCTTTTTTGCGGTCCTTATTACCCCTTTCGTGGGGTAGATGACGAGAATTCGTCGAGCATTTCCCGGAATTCGGAAACGTCCTCGAAGCTGCGATACACGGAGGCAAAGCGGATATAGGCGATCTTGTCGAGCTTGCGAAGCTCACGCATGACCAGTTCGCCGACCTGGCTGCTCGGGATCTCCTTCTCGCCCAGAGCCAGCAGTTTTTCTTCGATGCGAGTGATCGCTTCGTCGATGGCCTCGGCGGAAACTGGCCGCTTGCGCAGTGCCAGCCGCATCGAATCCTTGAGCTTGGCACGCGCGTAGTCCACGCGCGAGCCATTTTTCTTGACGATGGCGGGAAAGAACAGCTCGATCCGCTCGTAGGTGGTGAAGCGGCGGTCGCAGGCTTCACAGCGGCGTCGGCGGCGCACGGTATCGCCATCTTCCGAGACGCGGCTGTCAAGAACCTGAGTGCTGGAATGACCGCAGAAGGGGCATTTCATGCCTGACCACCTGAAAGTAAGAGCCTGACCGCATTTTGCATCTTCGATTTCTGTTGCGGTCGTGCTGGTTGTTGAAACGGCGCTGCCACCTCAGAGGTGGCAGCGCCGTTCGTGTGCGCTAACTATAACGCGATCGACTGGCGAATCAGCCGTAGACCGGGAAGCGACGGGTCAGTGCGGCAACCTGTTCGCGCACGGCGGCGATGTTGGCCTCATCGTGCGGGTTGTCCAGCACGTCGGCGATCAGGTTGGCCACCTGGCGGGCTTCTTCTTCCTTGAAGCCGCGCGTGGTCATGGCCGGCGAGCCCAGGCGGATGCCCGAGGTGACGAACGGCTTTTCCGGATCGTTCGGGATCGCGTTCTTGTTCACCGTGATATGGGCGTCGCCGAGGATCTTCTCGGCTTCCTTGCCGGTGATCTTCTTGGCGCGCAGGTCCACCAGCATCACGTGGCTTTCCGTACGGCCCGATACGATGCGCAGACCGCGGGCGATCAGCGTTTCGGCCAGTGCGGCGGCGTTCTTGACCACCTGTTCCTGATACGCCTTGAAGTCCGGCTGCAGCGCTTCCTTGAAGGCCACGGCCTTGCCGGCAATCACGTGCATCAGCGGACCACCCTGGATGCCCGGGAAGATGGCCGAGTTGATGGCCTTCTCATGCTCGGCCTTCATCAGGATCACGCCACCGCGCGGGCCACGCAGGCTCTTGTGGGTGGTGGTGGTCACGAAGTCGGCGTGCGGCACCGGGTTCGGGTACACACCGGCGGCGATCAGGCCGGCATAGTGGGCCATGTCCACCATGAAGTAGGCACCAACAGCCTTGGCAACCTTGGCGATGCGTTCGAAGTCGATGCGCAGCGCGAAAGCCGATGCGCCGGCGATGATCAGCTTCGGCTTCTTCTCGTGGGCCAGCTTTTCAAGCGCGTCGTAGTCGATGTCTTCCTGCGCGTTCAGGCCGTAGCTGACCACGTTGAACCACTTGCCGCTCATGTTCAGCGCCATGCCGTGGGTCAGGTGACCGCCTTCGGCCAGGCTCATGCCCATGATCGTGTCGCCCGGCTTGAGCATGGCGAAGAACACGCCCTGGTTGGCCTGCGAGCCCGAGTTCGGCTGCACGTTGGCGGCTTCGGCGCCAAACAGTTGCTTCACGCGGTCGATGGCGAGCTGCTCCACCACGTCCACGTACTCGCAACCGCCGTAGTAGCGCTTGCCGGGATAGCCTTCGGCGTACTTGTTGGTGAGCTGCGAACCCTGGGCGGCCATCACGGCCGGCGAGGTGTAGTTCTCGGAAGCGATCAGTTCGATGTGGTCTTCCTGACGCTGGTTTTCCTTCTGGATCGCGGCAAAGACTTCGGGGTCGATCTGCTCGATCGTGAAGCGGCTACGTTCAAACATGGCGTGACTCGTCTGTTTAAAAGGGAGAGCGGATGGCACGGCCGGTACGAAAACCGGATGCCTGTCGACGCTACTCTGTATTGCGGGATTTTCGCGTATTAGGGCGCGCGGGGAAGGCACTGGCGTCCAGCACCGGGGGCGCGAAAACGCGACCAGCCGGTGCAGGGCGCACCCTGCTTCCCATTCGCTGCCCAGGCGAGCGGCAGGCGCATCGAATATCACGCCCAATGAACTTGCGCTTCCTCGTGGTAGTACCCACTGACTTCGCCAGTCGCGCAAGGTGGAATGGTTGCCGCAGAGTTTACGCGAGCAAGCGGCTTGCTGCAAGACGATGGCCGGCCCGGATGTGCGCCCGGCCCTGATCCGGCAAGGCCTGGCGAGGATTGGCTCGCAACTTGCTGTTGCAAAGTCACACACGGGTTTACCAGTGCACTCCGTTACAATGCCCGCCATGCCAAATTTCGTATGGCCGCTGCGCGTGTATTGGGAAGATACCGACGCAGGCGGCGTGGTGTTCTACGCCAACTACCTCAAATTCTTCGAACGGGCCAGGACCGAATGGCTGCGCTCGCTCGGCGTCGAACAGCAGAGCCTCGCGGATTCGTCCGGCGTGGTCTTCATCGTCCGCAGCACCACTGTGGAATACAATGCGCCCGCCCGGCTGGACGACCAGCTCGAGATCCGTACGCATATCGAACGCGTCGGACCGGCGTCGGTCCAATTTGCCCAGGAAGCCTGGCGTGGCGAGCTGATGCTGGCCGCCGGCCAAATTCGAGTCGGATGTGTCGATAAAAGCACGTTCCGGCCGACCCCGATTCCTGCCCCTGTTCTCGCCACTATCAAAAACGCTCGATGAATCCAGTGACCGTCACGCAAGACCTGTCGATCATTTCGCTGGTACTTCACGCCAGTCTGCTGGCACAGGCCGTCATGGCCCTGCTGCTGGTGATGTCCCTGTTCTCGTGGACCTACATTTTCCGCAAGCACCTGGCACTGCGCGCCGCGCGCACGCAGACCGAGGGCTTCGAGCGCGATTTCTGGGCAGGCGGCGACCTGCAGGCGCTCTATAACAGTGCGGTCAACAATCGTCACAACACCGGCGCCCTGGAACGGATCTTCGAATCGGGCATGGGCGAGTTCCTGAAGGCACGCGAACGCGGCAATGAGGCCGGCGCGCTGCTCGACGCCGCCCGTCGCGCGATGCGCGCCGCGTACCAGCGTGAAATGGACGTGCTCGAATCCCACCTGCCGTTCCTGGCGTCGGTCGGTTCGGTCAGCCCTTATATCGGCTTGTTCGGCACGGTCTGGGGGATCATGAACGCATTCCGCGGCCTGTCGAATGTGCAGCAAGCGACTCTCGCGTCAGTGGCGCCCGGTATCGCCGAGGCACTCGTGGCCACCGCGATCGGCCTGTTTGCAGCTATCCCGGCCGTGATCGCCTACAACCGGTATGCCACGGAAATCGACCGTCTGGCCATCCGGTTCGAAAGCTTCATGGAAGAATTCCTGAACATCCTTCAGCGCCAGACGCGTTAAACCGAGAGCGGGGGAGCACCAGTCATGGCAGCCATTCAGCGCCGCGGCGGATCACGCCGTCGGGCCAGTGCGGAAATCAACGTCGTGCCGTATATCGACGTGATGCTCGTGCTGCTCGTTATCTTCATGGTGGCAGCACCAATCGTGAACCCGGCCGTGGTGGACCTGCCGTCAGTGGCCAATGCCACACCGCAGCAACAGACGCCGCCGATCATCGTCACCGTGCACGAGGACGGCGAGCTGACCGCGCGTGGCAAGGACAACGCTGGCAACGCGTTCGAGCGCAAGCTCGACAAGCGCGGCCTGATCGATTTCGTGCGCCAGCGTCAGAATGAAAATCCGGACCAGCCGGTGGTGATCGCCGCCGACCGCTCCGTCAAGTACGAAGCCGTGCTCGACGTGATGTCCGTGTTGAAGGCCGATGGCGTCAAGCGCGTCGGCCTGATGGTGAAGTCCAAGTAAGCGCCCCAACGTCGCAACTCAAAGTGGCCAGCCTTTCGTCCCGTCATCCGCATCAACGGCCCGCGCGCGCGGTGGAAGCCGCCGCCTATCCGTACCAGCCAGTCAAGGAACGCGGCACGCTTCGCTCGTTCCTGTTGGCGCTGGTGATGCATCTGCTGCTCGGCATCGTGCTGTACTACGGCGTGCACTGGCAGAGCAGCACGCCGGTGGGTGCCGAGGCGGAGCTTTGGGAAGAGGTGCCGGACGTCGCGCCTGCACCACCACCTCCGCCGCGCCCGGTGGAACTGCCGCGTCCCACGCCGCCTGAGCCTGCCGTGCGCAGCAAGGTCGAGGAAGCGGCCGATATCGCCCTGGAACGCCAGAAGCGCAAGCAGGCCGAAGAGGCCGCCGAGCGCGAAGCGGCGAAGCAGGAGGCCGCGCGCAAGGAGCAGGAGCGCAAGGACCAGGCGAAGAAGGAACAGGAAAAGAAAGACCAGGAAAAGAAAGACCAGGAAAAGAAAGACCAGGAAAAGAAAGACCAGGAAAAGAAGGAAGCCCAGCGCAAGGAAGACCTGCGTCAGCAGCAGATCGAGGCGCAGCGCAAGGAAGACGCGAAGAAGAAGGCCGACCAGGAACGCAAGGAAGCCGCGGACGCCAAGGCGAAGGCGGAGGCTGATCAGAAGGCGAAGGCCAAGGCTGACGCGGATGCCAAGGCGAAGGCCGATGCCGAGCAGAAATCCAAGGCGAAGGCCGACGCCGATGCCAAGGCCAAGCGTGACGCCGCGGCCAATGCCCAGCGCAAGAGCGAACTGGCCCGCCTGCAGGCAATGGCCGGTGGCGGCGTTTCGTCCGGCGGTGGCGTCGGCAGCGCCGCGGGTTCGGGCGCCGGATCGGGAGGCAAGGCTTCGCCGGGCTACGCCGACCGCGTGCGTCGCCGTGTAAAGCCGAACATCATTTTTGGTGGCGATGTCGAGGGCAATCCCGCAGCCGTGGTGTCGGTCTCGCTGGCGCCGGATGGTTCGCTGCTGTCGGCGCGACTGACCAGGTCGAGCGGTAATTCGGACTGGGACAACGCCGTGCTGCGTGCAGTGCAGCGCTCCGATCCGCTGCCGCGCGATGAGGACGGCAAGGCACCCGCAAACTTCACGATTACGTTCAAACCGAAGGATTGAGCGGGCGAACCGTGTCGATAACGCCATGTTTTGCAACATAATGCAACCTTCATCGTGGGCGTTAGGTCCCACCGCTACCATGAATGGTTGCCTGACGCGGCCGGCAGCGTGCAATACGTACGCTTGTGGGGCCATGCCAAGCCGCATGTCGCCCGTCTCGCCGTGTTTGCTGTGCCGCCGCAACGATGAAACCTGAAATCGACTGAGGAGCAGCATGCGAAAGCTTTGGGCCCCCAACTGGCTATCCCGACGCCAGAACGCCAATCCCACCCGCGACCAGAGTCGCCATGCCTTGATGGCGTGGCTGGCTGCGGCATTGATGTCGGCGGGCGCGGCGCACGCGCAACTGAACGTGGAGATCACCGGAGTCGGCTCGAACCAGTTCCCGGTAGCGACCGCCAACTTCCAGGGCGAGGCCCAGGCCCCGCAGAACCTGACCGCCATCATCCGCAGCGACCTGACGAACAGCGGACGCTTCCGCAACGTCGACCCCGCAGGCGCGACCGTGGCCGAATCGGCCCAGGTGGACCTGGGCAGCTGGAAGGCGAAGGGCGCCGACGCGTTCGTGGCCGGCAGCGTGACGCCGACCAGCAATGGCCAGTACGAGGTGCGTTTCCGCCTGTACGACACCGCCAAGGGGCAGAGCCTTGGCGGTCTGGCATTCACCGTCACGCAGGGCCAGCTCCGCGTGACCGCGCATAAGATCGCCGACTACATCTACGAGAAGCTGCTCGGCGAGCGCGGTGTGTTTGCGACGCGCCTGTCGTATGTGTCGAAGGTGGGCAATCGCTACCAGCTTCTGATCTCCGATTCGGATGGCCAGAACGCCCAGATCGCGCTGACCAGCACCGAACCGATCATCTCCCCCGCGTGGTCGCCCGATGGCCGCCGCGTGGCCTACGTCTCGTTCGAAGCCAAGAAGCCGGTGGTCTACGTGCATGACCTGGCAACGGGCAAGCGTGTTGTGGTGTCGAATCAGAAGGGCAACAACAGCGCGCCGTCCTGGTCGCCCGATGGCCAGCACCTGGCCGTGTCGCTCTCCCGCGACGGCAACACGCAGATCTACCAGGTCAACGCCGATGGCTCAGGCCTGCGTCGCCTGACCCGCAGCAGCGCCATCGATACGGAGCCGCAGTTCTCCCCGGATGGCCGTAGCATTTATTTCACCAGCGATCGCGGCGGCGCGCCGCAGATCTACCGTATGCCGGCGTCTGGCGAGGAATCCGGCGCAGCGCAGCGCGTGACCTTCAAGGGCAGCTACAACGTCAGCCCGCGTATATCGCCGGACGGCAAGTACCTGGCCTACATTTCGCGCAGCGGTGGCTTCAGGCTGCAACTACAGGACCTGTCGAACGGTGATGTGACGTCGCTCACCGATACGACCAACGATGAATCCCCGAGCTTCGCGGCCAACGGCAAGTACATTCTCTATGCCACCCGCGTGGGCGGCCGCTCCGTACTGGCGGCAGTCTCCACGGACGGACGCACCAAGCAGGTTCTGTCTCTCCAGTCCGGCGCTGTTCGAGAGCCGTCCTGGGGGCCTTTCATGCAGTAAAAAAGAGGAGTCTCTCGCCATGTCCCAAATGATGACCAAATCGCTCGCCATTGCCGCTCTGCTGGCTCTGGGCGCCTGCAGCTCGGGTGTGAAGCTCGACGACGCATCGAAGTCCGGCGCCGGCACCGGCGCGACCACCGACGCACGCAATGTGGCGCCGGTCGATGTTTCGCGTGACCCGCTGAACGACCCGAACGGCCCGCTGGCCAAGCGCAGCGTGTACTTCGATTTCGACAGCTACTCCGTGAAGCAGGACTACCAAGGCATGCTGCAAGCCCACTCGCAGTACCTGGGCAGCAACAAGAGCCGCAAGATCCTGATCCAGGGCAACACCGACGAGCGTGGCACCAGCGAGTACAACCTGGCATTGGGCCAGAAGCGTGCCGAAGCCGTGCGCCGTTCGCTGGCTGCGATGGGTGTGCCTGACTCGCAGATGGAAGCTGTGAGCCTGGGCAAGGAAAAGCCGAAGGCAACCGGTCACGATGATGCCTCGTGGGCCGAGAACCGTCGCGCCGATATCGTTTACTGATCCACGGATAATTCTTCATGAATGCTCGCGTTTCCACGCTGCTATGGCTTGCCGCTGTATCCGGCGGTGGCCTGCTGGCAGCCATTCCCGCGCACGCCGGCGTCTTTGACGACGACGAGGCGCGCCGTGCGGTGATCCAGATCCGGGACCAGTTCAACGGTTTCCAGGCCACGGCATCCCAGCGCATCGACCAGAACAGCCGGACCCTGCTCGACGCGCAGAACCAGCTCGAAGGTCTGCGCCAAGAGGTCGCCCGACTGCGCGGTCAGAATGAAGTGCTGCAAAACACGGTGGATACGCTGCAGAAGCAGCAGAAGGATTACTACGCTGACCTGGATGCGCGCCTGAAGAAATTCGAGCCGCAGCAGGTGACCGTGGAAGGGCGCGAGGGCATCGCCCAACCGACCGAGAAGCCGGAGTACGACGCTGCGCTGAAGCAGTTCCAGTCGGGCGACTTCAAGGGCGCGGGCAATGCCTTCTCGGCGTTTGCGAAGAAGTATCCGCAAAGCCCGTACTTGCCGCTGGCGCAGTTCTGGCTCGGCAATTCGCTCTACGCGCAGCGCGACTACAAGGGGTCGACGTACGTGCTGGATACCATGGTGAAGAACTTCCCGACGCACCCGAAGGCGCCGGACGCCATGATCGCCATCGCCAACAACCAGTTCGAGTCTGGCCAGAAGGCCGCGGCCAAGAAGACACTGGAAGCCGTGGTGGCGAAATATCCGGGGACTGAAGGCGCCCAGGCCGCGAGCAACCGGCTGAAGACGCTGAAGTAACCGATACCGGTATGTAGTCCAGGAAAGGGTCCGCGCGAGCGGGCCTTTTTCTTTGGGCTGCCGCATATCAATCGCCGTGGGATTCAGGCCATCAGCCGCGCCTGATCCTGTTGATCTGGCCGCCGCGCTAAAATACGCGCTTCGCCCAATCCGGGCGTATTACAGCGCGCTTGTTCCGCGCGCAACCATCATGACCAAACGCGCCATCGTTCTGCTTTCCGGCGGCCTTGATTCCGCCACCGTCCTCGCCATGGCCAACGCGGCCGGCTTCGAAACCTATGCGCTGTCCATGCGCTATGGCCAGCGCCATTCGTCCGAGCTTGAAGCTGCCAAACGCGTGGCGGCCGAACTTGGCGCGAAGCGCCACGAAATCATCGACCTCGACCTGCGCCGTTTCGGTGGCTCAGCCCTGACCGATGACGCGCTCGACGTGCCCACCGACGGCACCGCAGGCGGAATTCCGATCACTTACGTGCCGGCGCGCAATACGATCATGCTGTCGCTGGCGCTTGGCTGGGCCGAGGCAATCGGCGGACGCGACCTGTTTTTCGGCGCGAATGCCGTCGACTACTCCGGCTATCCGGACTGCCGGCCCGAATATGTCGCTGCCTATGAGGCGCTGGCCAACCTGGCCACGAAGGCTGGCGTGGAAGGCGATCGCTTTCACGTGCATGCTCCGATCATCGACATGACCAAGGCCGAGATCATTCTCGCTGGCGTGAAGCTCGGCGTCGACTACGGCCTGACCGTCTCGTGCTACAAGGCCGATGACGATGGCCGCGCGTGCGGCGTGTGCGATTCGTGCCGGATTCGCCGGGCCGGCTTCGAGGCCGCCGGCGTGCCCGACCCGACCCGTTACCAGACCCCCAACTGATTAAAGAAGAGAGGGGTGCCGCCAGAGTGCCCCCTCCAGACAGAAATCCACGAGCCACCCCCGGTCCGACATGCCCGATATCGATATCCCAGCGCTTATGCGCACCGTGCTGCTGAGCACCTTCGTCCTGACCTTCCTGTTTGGCGCGATCCTGCAGCGCACGCATTTCTGCACGATGGGCGCCGTCTCGGACATCGTCAACATCGGTGACTGGAGCCGCATGCGTATGTGGATCATGGCCATTGGCGTGGCGATGATTGGCACTGGCGTGCTGGCTTGGGCTGGCCTGATCGACCCGACCAAGACGATCTACACCTCGGCCAGGCTCGGCTGGCTGTCTACGGCAGTGGGCGGCTTGATGTTCGGCTTCGGCATGGTGCTGGCGTCGGGCTGCGGCAGCAAGACGCTTGTGCGGATTGGCGCCGGCAACCTGAAGTCACTGGTGGTGTTCGTCTTCCTGGGGCTCTCGGCCTATATGACGTTGCGCGGCCTGTTCGGCGTGGTGCGCGTGAGTACCGTCGATACCGTGGCTGTCACACTGCCGGCGACGCAGGATCTGCCGTCGCTCATCGCGCACGGCACCGGCCTGGCGCGCGGCACGCTGCAACTGGCACTGGGTGTGGTGATCGGCGCCGTGCTGGTTATCTGGGCGCTGCTCGGCAATGGCTTTCGCACGTTCGACAACCTGCTGGGCGGTCTGGCGGTTGGGTTGATCATCGTCGGCATGTGGTACGTATCGGGCCATATCGGCTATGTGTCCGAGGACCCGAACACGCTCGAGGAGCTGTTCGTGGCCAGCAACAGCGGTCGCATGGAAAGCTTGAGCTTCGTGGCGCCGTATGCGTACACCCTCGACTGGCTGATGATGTTCAGCGACAAGAGCAAGGTGCTGACGATCGGCATTGTCAGCGTGTTTGGCGTAATCGCTGGCGCGGCAGCCTATGCGTTGGTCTCGCGCACGTTCCGTTGGGAGGGATTCGGCAATGCCGAGGATGTGGCCAACCATATGGTCGGGGGTATCCTGATGGGCGCTGGCGGCGTCACGGCGCTGGGCTGCACCGTGGGGCAGGGGCTGTCGGGCGTGTCGACGTTGGCAGTCGGCTCGTTCATCGCCTTCGCCGCGATCATCGTCGGGGCAGTGCTGGCGTTCAAGTACCAGATCTGGCGGCTCGAACGCATGGCCTGAAGCGACGGGCGAGTCGTCAGGCTTGACAGTCGGTAGGAGCATCCCTATAATCGCCGATTCAGTTTTTGCGGGTCGTTAGCTCAGTCGGTAGAGCAGCGGACTTTTAATCCGTTGGTCGCGTGTTCGAGTCACGCACGACCCACCAGTATTACGAAGGGCCTGTGGCGAAAGTCACAGGCCCTTTTTGTTTTGGCGCTGTCAACGAAGTGCCAACGGTGAGGCGCGTGGCTTGGCGCGGCGGACGGTGCGGGCACCCTTCGCGGCAAATATGGTTGTTATCAAAGCGACATCGTGGGGCCTGGCTCCGAACTGATCCTGGCCAGCATCGTGCGCCGTTATCGGGTGGATGCGGACCCTACGCACGTGCCCAAGGTGGTGGGGCGCGTCACAGTCCGCTCGGGCAATGGGGTGCGAGTCCGATTGCATCGCCGCTGATGGCGCTTCGGGCGTGATGGGCGTGATCGGCGTCCGTGTGCCAACGAAGGCCGGGAGCTTGCTGGGCAGGCAACGTCACAAGTGATCGTTGCGGCAATCGCGCGCTACTTGCGTGGCAGCGTCTCGGGCTTTGGCTCGCAGTCGATCATGGTATTTAATCCGGATATCTCCAGGCTGGTCGTCGCAAGCAACATGGCGAAGGACCGATGAGAGGATGTCATGAAGCGGCTCGCAGGCCGGCTGGCCATTCTTCTTGCCCTGGGCCTCGCAGCCATCAGCAGCGCGCGGGCGTCCGAGATCGTCTGTCCGCCTAACTACCAGGCCAGTACCGTCCGATGTGTCGATCCGTCGGTCAGTTACTGCGCGCGCCCGGCTGCCCGGCTGGCCTCTGGCGAGCGGCTGATCTGCGAGTACGCGATGCTCAACGTTGCCTACGAACGCATCTACGCGGACCAGCAGCGGATGCTGCACGCGGGCACGCTGAGCACGGCCGATCTCGCGGCCTGGCGCAGGAAGCGCAACGCCTGCGAGACGGTCACGTGCGTCGACGAGGTGTTCGCGGACTGGCGGCGAATGCCTGCTCGGCGACCTGTCGAGCATCCCGCGGCCGCGAGGACCATGGCTTCGACGGCGAACCGTCCGCCGACTGCCGCACCTGCACCTGCACCTGCACCGGTACCCGCGCCGGCGCCGATGTTGTCGCCAGCGATCAAGGCATTGTCCGTTGCGCCGACGGAGCCGCCCCCGGCGCTCTCGCCCCCTGTCCGTAATGAGCCAGTGACGCTTGCGACATCCGTCGTCCAAGCACGTGCGACGCGTGACGTTCCGCCCTGGGTGCTCGCCTGGCTGATCCTGCCGGTGGCCGTTCTCTGCATGTGTGCCTGGGTACTGGCACACGGCAGGGGTCGCAACGTGGCGCCAACATCGGTTCGGTTGCTGGCCGACCGGTTGCATCACATGTCACATGCGACGTTCGTCCTCGGCGCGCTCGCCGTCGTCAATGGCGTCATGCTGGTTATGGTGTTGATGGGCTGACATGGCGGTTGAACCGTTTCAATTACCCAGTCTGAGGTAGAGACACCCCGGGCGGGCTCGCTGACAATGATTGCGCCGTGCCGCATCTGGTGCGGCGCAGTCGTTTGATGGTGCCGGAACGTCCGGCACGGGAAGTCTCCAATGCGGCGAGCTGGTGAAGGTAGTCTGCCGGCCGGTGAGCAAGTGTCGAGCCTCATCTGGCCGTTCGTTCCGGTGGTTGTGGCGCTGGCCTTGTTCTGCATTGCCAGCGTGGATGTGCTATCTGCCGCGCGCAGCTTCGTCGCCGGGGAAAGCCTCTGGACCAAGGGACAGAAGGCGGCGGTCCTGCATTTGCTCAACTATTCCCGCAGCCAGCTCGATACCGATTACGACGCATACCTTGCTGCCATCGCCGTGCCGCTTGGCGATCGTCAGGCGCGTATCGAACTGGAAAAGCATTCGCGCTATGACCATACGCGGGCGGTCGAAGGGCTGCTGATCGGCGGCAATCATACCGACGACATCTCCGGAATGATCCGGCTCTACCGCACGTTCCGCGGCGTCGCGGAGATCGACGAAGCTATCGAGATCTGGGTGGCAGCCGATGTCGATATCGCCCGGCTCGACACGCTGTCCCGGACATTGCGCGGGCGCTTTCGTGCTGGCGACTGCGATGCCCGCTGCGTGGCGCCTATCCGGCGCGAGATCGTCGATATCGACAATCGGCTGACACCCCAGGAGGCGGCATTCTCCTCGACTCTAGGCAGAGCTTCGCGGCGCGTGCGCGCGCTGCTGACGTGGAGCTCGATTGCGGTGGCGGTGACGTTGCTTGCGTGGGTCACGTGGGTGTCACGCAGCATGATGATCAAGGAGCGGCAGCTACGCGCCGCACTGTCGACCAGTGAGGAACGCCTGCAACTGGCGGTGGCCGGCAGCAACGACGGCCTGTGGGACTGGCATCCGCATCGCGGAGAACTCTATTTTTCCCCTCGGTGCGCGGAAATGCTCGGCTATCGCGCCAACGAACTCCCGCACGCGGTCGAGACCTTGATGGCACTGACCCATCCCGATGACGTCACCGAGCTGGGGCGCCGCCTGTCGGGGCACATGCGCAAGGGCACCCCGTATGACATCGAGCTGCGACTACGGAAGAAGGCAGGGGGATATCTTTGGATGCGGGCGCGGGGCCGCATGGTGCGCAGCGCGGTTGGCAAGGCCGTGCGCATGGCAGGCTCGCTCAGCGACATCTCGGACCGGAAGCGCTTCGAGGCGCAATTGCATACGGAAAAGGAGCGGGCGCAGGTCACGCTCCAGGCAATTGGCGAGGCAGTGATCACGACCGATGTCTGGGGACGGATTGAATCGCTCAACCCGGTGGCCGAGGCGATGACGGGCTGGACCGAGGCCGAAGCGGCCGGTTGTTTCCTGCCTCAGGTTTGTCCGCTGACCGATGAAGTTACATGCGATCTGGTGACCGATCTGGTGCCACGCGCGCTGGCCGGGACGTGGCCGAGCCAGACTGTCACGGTGCTGAGCCGGCGTTCGGCGGGCGAGTCTTCGGCGAGAGTGGTCGTCAAACCTTCCGTGGCGCTGATCCGGGACAAGGTTGGGCAGGCCATCGGCGTGGTGGTCGTGCTCCACGACGTCAGCCTGGAACGCGCGCAGGCGGCCCAGCTGGCCTATGAAGCCAGCCATGATCCGTTGACCGGGCTGGTGAATCGGCCCGAGTTCGAGCGCAGGCTCGAAACGGCAATCTTGCGGGCCCGGCAGGAGGGGTGCACGCACACGCTGATGTACCTCGACCTGGATCGGTTCAAGGCTGTCAACGATACGTGTGGCCATGCCGCCGGGGACGAACTGCTCTGCCAGATCGCCGATCTCATGCGCCAGCAGCTACGCCGTAGCGATACGCTGGCGCGGTTGGGTGGCGACGAATTCGCGGTGCTGCTCGAACACTGCTTGCCGAGTGATGGCGAACGGGTGGCGGAATCCCTGCGTCAGGCGATTGCTGCGTTCCGCTTTATCTGCCGGGGGCATGTGTTCTCGGTCGCCGTCAGCGTGGGGCTGATCCGGCTCGATGAGCGGACCTCCAACACGGAAGACGCGCTCGGCGCCGCCGATGTGGCCTGCTATCGGGCCAAGCGTGCCGGACGCAATCGCGTGGAGGTCAGCTAGTCAGGATTGGGGTGGGGTGGAGGTTGCCGGTGGAGATTTCACCAGCGGATCGCGGAAGCCGGTGTCGACGACCTCGGTCGGTGCGGTTGGCGTAGGCGCTTTTGATGTGCCAGCATTCGCCGGTACGCCCCGCACGGACTGCCAGGTCTTGATGGCCCAATAACCGGCGCCGGCCACGACCCCAAGCTTCGAGACCTTCCAGGCGACACGGCCGATCGGTGTGCGCCGCAGCAGCGGTAGCGCCAGCGTGATCGCCGTGCTGACCATCGGATATTCGCGCGTCAGACCCAGCAGTTTGAGCCAGCCGGGTGTGTGGGTCAGGTTTGGCAGCCAGTTGCCGAGGCTGGTCATCCGGCGTACGCCGCCCTTGACGTTGTGCAGCGCCTGCACGGCGTCGTAGCGTTCCAGCGCCGCGCGAGTGATCAGCAGTTCCTTGCGGATCTCCAGCGGCAGCCGGACTTCCTTGGAGAATCGGACCGGACGCGCATGCTCGTGGCGCTGGCCCAGGTTGGTCGAATCGTCGGCGGGCGTGGTCATCGGCGCAGCATCTCCCTGTCTTTGTCGAGCTCGGCCAGCGTGGCTTCGAACAGCGGCGGCGCGCGTCGGACCATGCGGCGCGCCAGCAACAGGCAGATCGCGGCGCAGGCGAGGTAGGCCAGGATGATGATGCCGAGGGCCTGCCAGCGGTAGGTTTCCCAGAATACGATGGCGACCAGCAGCGTGAACGTCATCAGCGCCATGCTGAAGAAGACGAGTCCGAAGCACGCCAGCAGCGCAACCTTCATCAGCCGGCCGCGCTCCTCGGCCAATTCCACACTGGCCAGTTCCAGGCGCGTCTGGAGCATCGACACCACGGAACTGGCGAGGTTGCGAACGGACTCCAGGAACTTGGGGGAAGGGGATTCGCTCATGCGGCTCCGGCGAAGGATCGATGCGCCCGCAGTGGCGGCATCTGCAATGAAAAGGTCCCGGTGCGGCGGGCAGTGCCGCGGACCGGGCCTCGGGCCAAGGCGTCCGGCGCAGATGCGCGGCCAGGACGCCGTGCTGCGATAGGTATTACTTGCGGTTCAGCAGCAGACCGATCAGCAGGCCCACACCGGCTGCCACGCCCACGGCGCGCCACGGGTGGTCATGCACGTAGTCATCGGTGGCGCGTGCGGCGGCCTTGCTCTTGGTGACCACGGCATCTTGCAGATCCTGGGCCTTTTCCTTGGCTTGCTTCAGCAGGCCCATGCCACGCTCGCGCAGTTCGGCAGCTTTTTCCCCGGTGGTCGAGGCCGCTTGCTTCAGCAGTTCCTCGGCATCGGACAGAACGGTCTTGACATCGCTCATTAGTTTCTCCTGTTTGCGGGCGGTTGGTTCAAGTAGTGACATTTTGCCTTGCCAGCCCTGGCTTGTGGCGTTTCTTGTCGTCCAAGTAGCATATGTGGCGGCCTGCCATCGTTTCAAGCCTGAATCCGCAAATCCATACTGCTGTCACTTGCCACGCCCTTGTTTCGGCCGTAGCGAGCCAGGGCAGGGGGACGTCAAAGCGTGGTCACCGCAAGTCTTTATGACTTCGAGTGATTTTGTAGTGACTTTATATTCGTTTGGGTTGGAAGGCAATCCAACTAAGCTCGGTTCCCTGTGTTTGCACGTCATTCCTTACGTTTATTTACTGTTGTTTCAGGAGACCCCCGATGGCACTGCGTCTTGGCGATATCGCACCGGATTTTGAACAGGAATCGAGCGAAGGCCGCATCCGCTTCCATGATTGGCTCGGCGATGGCTGGGGTGTCCTGTTTTCGCATCCGGCGGACTACACCCCGGTGTGCACGACCGAACTGGGCCTGACCGCTCGGCTGAAAGAAGAGTTCGCAAAGCGCAACGTCAAGGCGATCGCCCTGTCGGTGGATAGTGTGGAATCGCATCACGGCTGGATCCAGGACATCAACGACACCCAGTCGACCACGGTCAACTTCCCGATCCTGGCCGACGGTGACCGCAAGGTGTCCGAGCTATACGACATGATTCACCCGAACGCCAACGAAACCCTGACGGTGCGTTCGCTGTTCGTGATCGACCCGAAGAAGAAGGTCCGCCTGATCATTACATACCCTGCCAGCACCGGCCGCAACTTCAACGAGATCCTGCGCGTCATCGATTCGCTGCAGCTCACCGACAATCACAGCGTGGCCACGCCGGGAAACTGGCAGGACGGCGACGACGTGGTGATCGTGCCCTCGCTGAAGGACGAAGAGGTCATCCGCCAGAAATTCCCGAAGGGTTACAAGGCCGTACGTCCGTACCTGCGTCTGACGCCGCAGCCCAACAAGTGAAAAAACCGGGCCCGGGGTTTGCCCCCGGGCCCGGTTCAGTGCCACTGACCTTTCGAATGATGTCGTAAAACGGCGGGCTTGCCCGTCGTCTCCTTGGTAGTGTGCTTCCGCCCGGCTTGATGACTCAAGACCGGGCTTTTTTCATGCTTCCAGCTTCAGAAGAATGCCTGGAGGCCAGTTTGCGCGCGACCCAGGATCAGCGCGTGGATGTCGTGCGTGCCTTCGTAGGTGTTGACCACCTCGAGGTTGACCACGTGGCGGATCACGCCGAACTCGTCGGAAATACCGTTGCCGCCGAGCATGTCACGCGCCACGCGGGCGATGTCGAGCGACTTGCCGCACGAGTTGCGCTTCATGATCGAGGTGATTTCCACCGCGGCGGTGCCTTCGTCCTTCATGCGGCCCAGGCGCAGGCAGCCTTGCAGGCCCAGCGTGATCTCGGTCTGCATGTCGGCCAGCTTCTTCTGCACCAGCTGGGTGGCGGCCAGCGGGCGGCCGAACTGCTTGCGGTCCAGCGTGTACTGGCGTGCGGTATGCCAGCAGAATTCGGCAGCACCGAGCGCACCCCAGGCAATGCCATATCGGGCCGAGTTCAGGCAGGTGAACGGACCCTTCAGGCCGCTGACGCCCGGCATGATGTTCTCTTCCGGCACGAATACCTGGTCCAGCACGATTTCACCGGTGATCGACGTGCGCAGGCCAACCTTGCCGTGGATGGCCGGGGCCGACAGACCCTTCCAGCCCTTTTCCAGGATGAAACCGCGGATGGCTTCCTTGCCATCGTCGCCCATCAGCTTGGCCCACACCACGAACACGTCGGCGATCGGCGAGTTGGTGATCCACATCTTGGCGCCGGTCAGCTCGTAGCCGCCAGCCACCTTCTTGGCGCGCGTGACCATCGAGCCCGGGTCCGAGCCATGGTTCGGTTCGGTCAGGCCGAAGCAGCCAATCCACTCGCCGGTGGCCAGCTTGGGCAGGTACTTCTGCTTCTGGGCTTCGGTGCCGAACTCGTAGATCGGGACCATGACCAGCGACGACTGCACGCTCATCATCGAGCGGTAGCCCGAATCCACGCGCTCCACTTCACGCGCGATCAGGCCGTAGCTGACGTAGTTCAGGCCGGGGCCGCCGTACTGCTCGGGGATGGTCGGGCCGAGCAGGCCCAGTTCGCCCATCTCGCGGAAGATCTCCACATCGGTCTTCTCGTTACGGAAGGACTGCAGCACGCGCGGCATCAGCTTGTCCTGGCAGTAAGCCGCGGCGGCGTCACGCACCATGCGTTCGTCGGCGGTCAGTTGCTGGTCGAGCAACAGCGGGTCAGCCCAGTTGAATTCGGCGTTGGCAGCCATGGAGGTCTCCTTCTTTGGTGTGGCGAGGAAGGCCTGTAGCCTTCACACAATCCGGGAAAAACGACACGAAATGGAAATCGGGTGGAATTTCTTAAGTTCCGCATTGCGGAACCTTGTTCCGATGAGCTAGTATAGCCGAACCGATCCGCGGCGCAACAGGGGAAATCTCGCGCCCCGGAGATTTGCGTTCGGCAATCGACCAACCCCATCTGGAGTTTCGCCTTGGACATTTCATCCGAATCCGTCGCGCCAGCCGCGGAGCCGGCGCCGCGTGAACGCGAAAGCGATCCGAACTTCGTTACTGCGCTGGCGCGCGGACTGGAGTTGCTGCGCTGTTTCCGCACGGGCGAGACCATGCTCGGCAATCAGGATTTCGTGCGCCGCACCGGCTTCCCGAAGGCGACGGTCAGCCGCCTGGCCGGCACGCTGGTGCAGCTTGGCTACCTTCGCTATGACGACAGCCTGGGCAAGTATGCGCTCGATGCCGGCGTGCTGGCACTCGGGTTCTCGTACCTGTCGGCCTCCGGCGTGGTGGCGCTGGCGCGCCCGCACATGCTGGCATTCGCGCAGCAGCACGGTGTCTCGGTGTCACTGGGCAAGCGCGAGCGGCTGGAAGTCATCTACCTGGAGTCGATCCGGAACGACGCGGGCGCGATGCTCGGCCTGGGCGTGGGATCGCGCCTGTCGCTGGTATCGAGTTCGATGGGGCGGGCTTATCTGGCTGCGCTGCCGCAGGCCCGGCGCGATCGCGTGCTGGCCGAGTTCGCGCAGGCGTTCCCGGAACAATGGAAGGCACAGGAAGCACTGACGCGCGCGGCATTGGCGACGGCGGAGCGCGACGGCTATGCGGCGTCGTTCCGTGACTGGCATCCCGCCATTCACGCGTGCGCGGTGGCGTTTCGTCCGGTGGGGGAGAAGGATTTGCACATGCTCAGCTGCAGCGCATCGTATGGCGCCGTCGGCGAGGAGGTGTTTCGGGAGAAGCTGGCGCCTGCGTTGCAGGCGTTGGCCACGCGGCTGTCGGACCCGGCCGGGCGACAAGTCTGAGTGCCGCAGCTATGCGCTCCCCTCGCCCATGAATTGGGGGGAGGGGAGCAAACCAGCAGGTACTACAGGTCTGTCCGCAGTTTCCACAGTTCTGGAAACAGCACCACGTCCAGCATCCTGCGCAGATAGCTGACGCCTTCGGTGCCGCCGGTGCCGCGCTTGAATCCGATTACGCGCTCGACTGTGGTCACGTGGCGGAAGCGCCATTGCCGGAACGCGTCTTCCAGATCGACGAACTTCTCGCCGAGTTCGTAGAGCTCCCAGTGGGCCGACGGGTTGCGGTAGACCTCGAGCCAGGCCGCTTCCACCGATGCGTTGTACTGCGTCGGCTGGGTCCAGTCGCGTTCCACCACCTCGGGGTCGATCTGGAAGCCGCGGCGGGCCATCAGCCGGATGGCCTCGTCGTACATCGACGGCGTATGCAGCGCGGTCTCCACCAGTTCGAGATGTTCGGGTCGATGCGCGTGCGGACGCAGCATGGCTGCGTTCTTGTTGCCGAGGATGAACTCGATCTCGCGATACTGGTATGACTGGAAGCCGGACGATGCCCCCAGGTATGGGCGCATCGCCGAGTACTCGGGCGGCGTCATCGTCGCCAGCACGTTCCACGCCTGCACGAGCTGATCCATGATGCGCGAGACGCGCGCCAGCATTTTGAATGCCGGCTGAAGCTGATCCGACTTGACGCCATCACGCGCCGCGCGCAGCTCGTGCAGCATCAGCTTCATCCAGAGTTCGGTGGTCTGGTGCTGGACGATGAACAGCATCTCGTTGTGATCCGGAGACAGCGGATGCTGGGCGCTCAGGATCTGGTCCAGGCCCAGGTAGTCCCCATAGCTCATGTCGCGCGCGAAATCCATTTGCGCGCCGTGCCAGCCATTGCCGGTATCACCGCTATCACCGCCATCACCGTTTTGCGGGGCGGCTCCGTGCCCCATCGGGCATCCCTTGAATTCGCTCATGATCGACTCCCGCTCAGGTCACCGCCGTCCGCACGGCAAAGCGCGCGTCACGATAGACGCCGCTGTCGAGCACGTCGCGGATGATCTCGACGGCGTCCCACACTTCAGTAAAGCTCGTGTAGAGCGGCGTGAAGCCGAAGCGGGCGATGCCCGGCTCGCGATAGTCGCCAATGACGCCACGCTCGATCAGCGCGGCTACCAGCGCGTAGGCGTCGGGGTGCGCGAAGCTGACCTGGCTGCCGCGCTTCGTGTGGTCGCGCGGTGTGACCAGCGAGAGCGGGTGCGTGGCGCAGCGGGCCTCGACCAGTTCGATAAACAGATCGGTCAGCTTCAGCGACTTGGCGCGCAGCGCGGTCATGCTGGTCTGCGCGAAGATATCCAGGCCGCATTCGACCATGGCCAGCGACGTCATCGGCTGCGTGCCACACAGGAAGCGGCCGATGCCCTGCACCGGTTCGTACTGCGGCGACATCGCGAACGGCGCGCCGTGGCCCCACCAGCCCGACAGCGGCTGCCAGAACTGGTCGCGCAGCGCGGGTGCTACCCAGACGAAAGCCGGGGAGCCCGGGCCGCCGTTCAGGTACTTGTAAGTGCAGCCGATCGCGTAATCGGCCTTGGCCACATTGAGCGCCACGGGCACGGCGCCGGCCGAGTGGGCCAGATCCCAAACGGTCAGCACGCCGCGCGCGTGCGCCAGCTCGGTCAGGCCGGCCATGTCGAGCATCTCGCCGGTCTTGTAGTTGACGTGCGTGAGCATCAGCACGGCGGTGTCAGCGCCTACGGCGGCGTCGATCTCGTCCGGGCTGTTGACCAGCCGGACTTCATAGCCTTGCTGCAGCAGATCGGCCAGGCCCTGGGCGATATAGAGATCAGTCGGGAAGTTGCTGGCCTCCGACACGATCACGCGCCGGGCCGGATCGCGCTGGCGCTGCACGCGCAGCGCGGCCGCCAGCACCTTGAACAGGTTGATCGATGTCGTGTCGGTGACCACTACCTCGTCATTGCCGGCGCCGATCAGCGGAGCCAGCAGGTTGCCCAGGCGGCGCGGCAGGTCGAACCAGCCCGCGGTATTCCAGCTGCGGATCAGGCCATTGCCCCATTCCTCGCTCACGACTTCCGCGGCGCGCGCGGCGGCGGCGCGCGGGCGTGCGCCCAGCGAGTTGCCATCGAGGTAGATCACGCCCTCGGGCAGGGCGAACTGTTCGCGCAGTGCGCGGAGCGGGTCATCCCGGTCCAGCGTCTGGCAGTGTGCTCGGGTCAGCGTTGTCATGCGGTCTTCGTCCGTTCGAAATCGGTTCGTGAATGTCAGGGGAGCTCGCGCAGCACGGCGCGCACCGGGCTCGCATCAAGCGTGGCCAGGCGCAGCGGCAGCGCGATCAGTTCGTAGTCGCCGGCCGGCACCTCGTCGAGGACGATGCCTTCCAGAATGGCAAGCTGGTGGTCACGCACGGCGTGGTGCGCGTCCATCGTCTTCGAGGTTTCGGGATCGAGCGACGGCGTGTCGATGCCGATCAGCCGGACGCCATGGCGGGCCAGCAGCGAGATCGTCTCCGGCGCCACGGCGCAGAAAGCGGAATCCCAACTGCCTTGCGGCGCTTGCGCGTAGGTGCGCAAGAGCACGCGCGGTGGCGTGCCGGCCAATGCGTGCGCGATGTGCTGCGGCTCCACGCGCGGTGCTGCGCCAATACAGTGGATCACCCGGCACGGGCCCAGGTAGGCGTCCAGCGGGACGGCTCCGATCGGCGCGCCATCCGCCGCGTAGTGCAGCGGGGCGTCGGCATGGGCGCCGGTGTGTGGCGACATCGTGATGCGGCCGACATTCACCGGGCAATGCTCGTCGAGTTGCCAGGCCGGGTCATGCTGGAACGGTGTGTCGCCAGGCCAGACCGGCGTGGCGGGCGAAACGGCTGGGGAAATATCCCAGATGCGGCGACCGTCGTGGAGTTGGGGGGCTTGGGGCATGGTGTCTCGCGTCTGCGCTTTTTTTCGGGCGCGGTGTGTGTGGGCATCATAGTCAAACTACCCGAAAAAAGCCTTGCGAAATGGGCCGTCGATTTGGCCTTCTTTCGCATAAAATTGCGTATCAATTCTAGAAATTCGTGGATTCTGCGAAATGAACCTTGATTCGATCGATTTGCGCATCCTGACGTGCCTGCAGGAGAACGGCCGCATCAGCAACCAGGATCTGGCCGACCGCGTGGCGCTGTCGCCGTCGGCGTGCCTGCGGCGCGTGCGGTTGCTGGAAGAGAGTGGCGTAATCGGCGGCTACCACGCGTGGTTCGACGCCGAAAAGCTCGGGCTGGAGATCGAGGCCATCGTGCAGGTATCGATGCGGCACGACGTGGAGGGGTGGCACGACACGTTCAACGCGGTCGTGCAGACGTGGCCGGAAGTGCTCACGGCCTATGTGATCACGGGGGACAGCAACTACATCCTGCGTGTTCAGGCGCGCAACCTGAAGCACTACTCGGACTTCATTGTGAACCGGCTCTATCGCACGCCGGGTGTCATGGATATCCGCTCGAACATCGTCCTGCAGCGGATCAAGACCGACGGATCGCCGCTGGCGATCGTGAAGGAAGCGGGCGGCTAGCCTAGCGGTCGAGCGGCGAAAGCGTGGAGAACTGGGCGCCCTGGAATACCAGCGGCTGTCCGCCGGTATCGAATATGCCGCAACGTTCGACCTCGCCGACGAAAATCACGTGGTCGCCTTCGTCATAGCGGCTGCGGTTGTGACATTCGAACCATGCCAGCGCGTTGGCAAGGATGGGCAATCCGGTGGCGGAAAGACGATAGTCGACGCCGGCGAACCGGTCGCCCTTGAGCGTGGCGAAGCGCTGGCAGAGGTCGAGCTGCGATGCCGCCAGCACGTTGATGATGTAGTGCGAGCCGTCGCGGAACATCGGCAGGCTGTTGGCGCGGGTTGCCATGCTCCACAGCACCAGCGGCGGATCGAGCGATACCGAGTTGAACGAACTCGCGGTGATGCCGACGAATGGTGCGCCGTTGGCGTGCGGGTGGCCGGCCGCGCGCGTCGTGATCACGGTCACGCCGGTGGCGAACTGCGACAGCGCCCGCTTGAAATGCTGGCTATCGAAATCGGGGGCGGTGGCCTTGCGCGCCATGATTGGGGTCTCGGCCTCGGGTATGCCCATGTCTCGGGCTTCACACAAATCCATGATCTTCATATCGGGATGGCCGCCATGCATTCAACGCGTATCAACCTAATCCGCGTTTGCGATGTTTTCGGTGGTTTTTCGCACAAAGCAGGCGAGCCAACGTTGCCTGCGATTGTAGCGGAGTCCAGCCAATCACCGCTGAAGTGACGTTGGAAGCCGTCCGGGCGCTTTAAAGTCGGCAGCAAGCGCGCCAAGTGCTTATCCTAGACAGGACGCCTGCGCGAGCCAGCGTGGCGTCCGCGACTGGAAGGGGGACGAGCAAATGGACCATGGCCTTGAAATCGCCACGCTCGGTGGCGGCTGCTTCTGGTGTCTGGAGGCGGTCTACCAACAGGTCGCCGGTGTGCGCGCGGTGGAATCGGGATACACGGGTGGGCACGTCAGCCAGCCCACCTATCACGAGGTTTGCGCGGGAGATACCGGGCACGCCGAAGTGGTGCGGGTGACATTCGACCCGTCCGCGATCAACTATCGCGAGATCCTTGAAATCTTCTTTTCGATCCACGATCCGACGCAACTGAACCGGCAGGGTAACGATGTCGGCACACAGTACCGTTCCAGCATCTTCACGCACTCAGAGGCGCAGCGCGCGGTTGCCGAGTATGTGATTGGCAAGCTGGTTGCCGAGCATGTCTACGATGCGCCGATCGTGACACAGGTGGAGCCGGAGCAACCCTACTGGCCCGCCGAGGCCAGCCACCAGAACTACTACCAGGAGCACCCGGCGCAAGGGTACTGCGCGTTCGTGATCTCGCCGAAGCTGACGAAATTCCGGCGCGATTTCTCGCACCGGATGCGGCGCTAGGTCGCCAGCTTCCCGGCGATTGCCTCAGCGAGCCGCGCGATGCTCAACGGCGCGCAGCCTTCGGCGTTATTGCTGACGATGACATAGGCGGGCTGGCCGGCGCGCAGCGTGCGCACGACCACGTCAGCGATGGCGTGGCGCGTTTCGGCGTCTTCGTCCACGAGCTTGTCGAATGGCGAGAATGCCTGCTCGGCCATCGAATAGGACCGGCCTTCGCGCAGCATCCAGCGCAAGACCTGCGGGCCGGGCGCGCCATCGTCCATCAATGCCTGCGCCGCAGCCTGACGTTGCACGGGTGGCAGACGGTCACGCGCGGCCAGGCAGAAACGCACGCCGCGCTCGCGCAGCATACGGATGTAGCGTGGCGTCAGCAGCGCCGCGTCACGGATCTCCACGGCATAGCAGGCATTTGGCGTCACCGCGCGGTCCAGCGCGGGCAGTTCGGCAAGGAACGCGTCGAGCCGTGCCAGGAAAGCGGGGCCGTCGTCAGCCATGCCAGCCAGCGGCGAAAGCTGGAACAGCAGGGGGCCGCAGCGCGGGCCGAGCCCGCTCGTGGCCGGCTCGATGAAGTCGCGGATTGCGATCTCGGCATTGAGGAACGCGGCGTTCTGCAGCCGACCGGCGCCATCGGGGCCGCGCAGCCATGCGTCGCACACGCTGGCGGGCGCCTTGACCAGAAAGCGGAAGTCTTCGGGCACCTGCGAGGCGTAGTTCAGGTAATCGGCCAATGGAATCGGGCCGTAGAAACCGCGGTCGATGCCAGCCGCGCGCAGCAGCGGATGCTGGCCACAGGCACGCAGACCTTTGCGTGACAGCAGGCTCTCGGTGTACTGGCCGTCGTAGGTAATGCCGTGCCAGCCGGGATAGGACCAGGACGAGGTGCCGAAGTAGAGGTTTGGCGGCAGTTGCTTCGCGAGCGCCTGCAACGCGGCGTCGGGCGTCCAAGGCTGGACGATCTTGCCAACGGGCTTCTTGTTTTCGGGATCGCCCGCCGCAGGTCGGGCAGTGGGCTTCGCAACGGGCGGCGATGCCGGGGCATCGCCGAATAGGTCGAGGTTCTCAGTCAAGCGTCAGGAAGGCGTACCGATCGGAGACGCGTAAATATAACGCCGCGACGTCGGGAATGTGTCGGCATTGCGATCGGCCTTCTGGCATACCACCTGGTAGATCGACATCTTCCCGCTTGTGAATGCATGTGAGCAGCCCGCCAGATAGATGCGCCAGATGCGGAATTTCTTCTCGCCGACCATCTCGCGGATGGTATCGGCATTGGTCTCGAAATTCTCCGCCCAGTGACGCAGCGTCTGCGCATAGTGGCGGCGCAGCAGTTCCACGTCGAAGGCTTCGAGGCCGCCCTTCTGCATCGTGGTCAGCACCATGCCGATATGCGGCAGCTCGCCCTGCGGGAACACATAGCGATCCATGAAGCCCGAACCGTCCATCGGTATCTCGCCGCTGTCTGGGTCGGTGGCGGTAATGCCGTGGTTCATCGCCACGCCACCTTCGGCCAGCAGGTCGCGCATACGGGCGAAATAACCCGGCAAGTTATCCTTGCCGACGTGTTCGAACATGCCGACGCTCGTGATGCGGTCGAATTGCCCGCTGATGTCGCGATAGTCCTGCAGGCGGATCTCGATGCGGTCCTGCAGGCCCGCAGCCCTCACGCGCGCGGTCGCCAGATCGAACTGGTTCTGTGACAGCGTGATGCCCACGCACCTGGCGCCAAACTTTTGCGCGGCCCGCAGCACCAGCGCGCCCCAGCCGCAACCGATGTCGAGCAGCGTCTGCCCAGGTTCCAAGCGGATCTTGGTCAGGATATGGTCGATCTTCTTGATCTGCGCGGTGGCCAGGTCTTCGTTGCCGTTCTCGAAGTACGCACATGAATAGACCATGTTCGGATCGAGCCAGAGCTTGTAGAAGTCGTTGGAAACGTCGTAGTGATACTGGATCGACGCCTTGTCCTCGGCCTTGGTGTGCGTGAAATGCTGCGCCACCTTGTTCAGCACGCCGCCCGCACGGCGTGCGGCGGCGGCGGAGAGACCGTATCCCACCTTGATGATGTCGGCCAGGCGCCCATCGAGGTCGATCTTCTCCTGGACATACGCTTCACTGAGATTGTCCAGGCTGGGTACTAGCAAGAACGGCAGCGCGGAGGCTTCGCGCACGGTCAGCGTGACGGCGGGTCTGTCAAAGCTGCCGAGCTGATATTCACTGCCATTCCAGAGTCGGAGCTTGACGGGCAAATTCGAGTGCTCGCGCACATCGGCAATCCAGCTATCGAGTTGCTTGTCCAGGGTCTGCTTGAAAAACATGCGGCTTTCTCCCGATTGGTTGGCTATCCCTCTCGAACGAATGCCCCACGGTCTGCTGCGATCACTGCGCGCTCATACGCAGCGCTGGCCTTGGGGTGCGCACCGGTGCATAGCCGGTGCAGCAACCGTCAAACTTTACGCCAATTTTTGAAATTGTGCAGTGCAGGTCCTTCATTGGACAAATGTCTATCAGACCTCGCAGACGCTGATGGCGTCAGGGCGAGAGCCGCACGATTTGCCAGTTTCCATCAGCGTTCTGGCGATAGGCGATTCGATCGTGCAGGCGCGAAGGGCGGCCTTGCCAGAACTCGATCCAAGTCGGTTTGAGCCTGTAGCCGCCCCAGTGCGGCGGGCGCGGCGGGTTCTCGCCGAACTTGCTGCGGAAATCCGCTTCGCGCGCTTCGATCACGTCGCGCCCTGCAACCTCGCGGCTCTGTTCGGATGCCCAGGCACCCAGGCGTGAACCGAGCGGCCGCGACGCGTAGTAGGCGTCGCTCTCTGCGTCCTCGACCTTCTCGACGATACCTTCGACGCGGATCTGCCGCTCGAGCTGCACCCAATGGAACAACAGCGCCGCGCGCGGGTTGGCCAGCAGGTCCACGCCCTTGCGGCTTTCGTAATTGGTGAAGAATGTGAAGCCGTCGGCATCCATGCCCTTGAGCAGCACGATGCGCGCGGACGGCTGGCCGTCGGCGCCCACGGTGGCCAGCGTCATGGCGTTTGGCTCGGGCAGCTTGGCTTGCATGGCTTCGTCGAACCACGACTGGAACTGGCGAATCGGGTCGGGAGCGACGTCGGTTTCGGAAAGCGCGCTCAGCATGTAGTTGCGGCGCAGGTCTGCGAGTTGGGTCATGTCGCGTATCAGGAAGGTTTGCGTTCCGCGCACGAATCGCGCGGATAAGCGTACTTCGAGTATAGCGAATGCGCTGCACGCTGCATTTGCGTTGCCGCAACGCGCTCGGGGCACCCCGGGGCGCCCAGGGTGCTTCAGTCGGGCAGGGCGATCTTGCGCGACTGCTTGCGCGAGTAGTAACCCGCCATGCCCATCGCGCCGGCCATCGACAGGAAGATCGGCAACATGCCAAGCGCCGTGCCGACCACGCCAAAGGTCAGCGGCCACACCACCTGGCTCGTGTTCAGTACCGCCGAACGCAGGCCAAGCGCCTCGCCGGCGCGGCCCGACGGCGACACCGTGTGCAGGATGTTCATGACGTTCGGCTGGGCGCTGCCCAGCGCGAGTCCGAGCACGAATGCCAGGCTGCACATGAGCCAGAAGTGCGACACGAACGGGTAGACCAGATATGCCATCGCGCCCACGGTCAGCGCCAGGCGGATGATCCGCCATTCGGAAAAGTGGCGCGACACCATCGGCATGGCCACGCGGATCGCCAGCGTGGCGATCGAGAACGCACCGAGCACCCAGCCGATCGACGACGGAGACAGGCCGATATGCGTGCCCTGGATCGGAATCAGGAACGCGTGGAGATCCCACGCGGCCGAAAGCACGGCGCTGGCGATGAACACCGCACGCAACTCGGGGTGCTGCAGCAGATCCAGCGTCGACCGGCGCGAGCCGTCCTCGATGGCGATCCTGCCTGCGTTGCCGCCTTGCGCCGGCAGGCGCGGACGCACGTACTGCAGGCCAGCCTGGCCGACCAGCGCGATGACCACCAGCACGCAGAATGCCGCACGGTATCCGGCGTGCTCGATCATATAGCCCATCGCCACGGGACCCAGCGTGCCCGAGATGGACAGGCCCAGTGCGTGCAGCGTGTAGTTGCGCAGGCGGGTTTCGTTGGTCGATACCTGACCGATTAGCAGTTGCATGGCCACCTGCACGAGCATGAAGCCCACGCCGATCAGCGCGCAGGCACCGTACAGCGAGGCGATGTCATGCCAGACCGCTGGCAGCAGCGTGCCGGCCACCACCATCAGCGAGCCCGCCGTCATCGGCAGGCGTGGCCCGATCTCGTCAATGCGCTTGCCGGCGCGAATTGCCAGGAACATCGGCAATAGCGCGTAGAGCGACATGAGGATGCCCAGCGTCACGGTGGACGCCTTCAGCGAGATGGCAAAGAGGGAAACGACGACGCGACTGGCGTTGAACGCCAAATGGTTGCACACCGTCAGCGCGATCAGCCAACTGATCGGGGGGACGGCGGCGTGGGGCAACGTCATGGGGGCGCGGTGGCAATGGGGTGGTTCGCGCCGCCGGCAACGATTCAGGGGCCCAGGCGATAAGACGCGCGAAAGAAAAACCAGTGCGGCGCGAGGCCGCACCAGACAAGGTCGTCAATGGCTGGACTGGACCAGCAACGGCAACCGTTGTTCGCCATTGTGTTAAATGCTTGCTTAGTCAATGGCCGTTTGATTATGCGACTGACGTCGGTCATGCACAACGTTGGTGAAGGGGGGAAGTGCAAATCCGCAACAGATTCTTGCTGCGATCTGTTGCGTGGAAGCCATGCGTAACCCATGGCCGGCCTTCAGCCCCCCTGGAAGAGCTGCGCATCGTTGGTAGGACGCGACAGATTGTGCGGTGCAGCGGGGACAGATGGGGTGGATGCGGGCTGCCGGTTCTTTGGACCGGGCTTGCCCGGCGGCGTGGCAATGACAGGCCGCTTTTTCAGGTTCGCCAGCAGCTTGCCGCACTGGCTGTCCTCTGCCGGCGAGATGTCGAGCAGGGGGACCACCAGTGCGACAGGCGCCGTAAATGCCAGCGCCAGCGCGCTGCCGGCGCGCAGCGCCAGGATGGCGTAGTTCGGACTGACGGACGGCTTCTTGAATGTTCCGCCGACGTAGAGCGGCGAGCGCAGCGAGAGGATGCGCAATCCCTTGGAATCGGGATGAATCGTCAGGGCCAGTTCCTCGTCCTTGAAGTCGATCGCGCCTTCGGTCGTGATCACGGCATCCTGCGTGTCGAGCACAAATGTCTGCGCTTGGGCCACGCCATTGGTGATGCCGAACGCGCTGACGCCGCAGTTGATCTGCACCGGCTTGTCGCCGAAGAGCTTCGAAATCACCACACTGCCGACGTTCAGGCCGATTGCCTCCAGGATGAACTTGCTGACCGTGCCATTCTCGACCAGCAGCCGGGCTTCGCCGTTCGCCGAGCCGAGCAGCGCCGCGACCGAGTTGCCGGTGGCGGTCAGCCTGGCACCGCCATTGACCTCGCCAACGCTCGCGTGCATCGATTCGATCTTCGGGAAGAGCTGCCGGATCTGCAGATGGCGTGCGTGCATGTCGACCATGGCAGCCATCGGCGCGCGCTTGCCATCGAGCTGGATTGTCGAGACGAGGTTGCCGCCGGCCAGTCCGAAATTGAGGGGGTCGAGCCGCAACACACCATCGGTCAGCTTGACGTGCGTGGTCAGTTTCGTGATCGGCAGCGTTTCGTCGCGAACGATGCGCTCTCCCGTGAATGTCACGTCGGCATCGATGGCATCCCAGCGCTCGGTATGAAAGGGTGCCACGGGCAGTACCTTGTTTGCGGGCTGCTTGACCGCGCTTTCCGCGGCGGCCTGGCCGGGCTTGGCCTCGGCGCCGATGATCGGCGCGAGATCGGCGAATAGCAGCTGTTTCGACACCAGCTCACCGGACAGCAACGGTCGTGGCGCGCGCTGCGCGAACGTCAGCGTGCCACCGAGGTCACTGCTGCCAACCTTGCCCGTGAAATTTCGGTATGTATAGGACGATGCGCCTTTCTTGAGTGTGGCCACCAGCCGGCCGCGTGTTTCGTACGGCGGCGTGGATGGCAGCACCACGCCGGTCAGCGCGTAGAGCCGCGCCATGTTGTCGCCGGACAGCACCAGACTCACGTCCAGCGCACCCAGTTCCGCCGGATTGGTCAGCGTTCCCTCGATTCGGGCCCGCGTGCCGCCGACGCGTACGTCGGCCTGGAGCGGGAAAGGCTTGCGGGTGTCGCGCAGGCTCAGCGCGGTGCCGGCCTTGCCCGTCGCATTGATCGTGGCCTGGTTGTAATGGCCGACGACCTTCCAGCGGATGCCATAACGGCTCTCGGGTTTGCTTTCCGTCTTGTTTGACGCGCCCGCGGGCGCGGAAGCCGCCGAGGCGTCAGCGGACGGGGCGAGCGCGCCGTCGCGTTCCTGATCGTAGAGTGGCTGGTCGCCGATCGTGTCGAGTGTGGCCTGCAACTCGATCTTCTCCGCGCCATCGTTCAGGGACAGGTTGCCGCGTTCCAGCACGATTTCGCCAACATCGAGATGCCACGGCGACTCGCCGGTTTCCGGTCCGGTATCGAATGTCCAGTTGTTACGGCGGTCGGCCAGGCGTTCGAGCCAGACCGCGGGGCTGTCCACCACGATCGTAGGCACGCTGATCTCGTGCGTCAGCAGCGGGGCTGGCCGCAGGATAAAGATCAGCTCGCGGATGGTGGCGAGGCTCGGCTGCTTGGCCCAGTCCGGGTTGCCGACCGTGATGTCCTTGGCCGACAGGCGGGGCCACGGCACCAGCGCGCGCCAGCCGGCCTCGCCCTCGGCACGTCTCCAGGTCACCGTCAGGTCACCGTTGATGGCGAATGGCCGGCCGATGGCCTGTGTGACCTTGTCGTTGAGCCACGGCTTGACGCGGTTCCAGTCGAAGGTCAGGACGACGACGACCACCAGCGCGATCAGCGCCAGTGGCGTGAACAGGCTCCAGAGAGCAATCTTGCGGCGGCGGTGCGAGGCGGGCATGGGAACGTTATCTCCTGGTGTCAGCCATGCGGCGGATCAACCACTATGCCTATTGTAGGGAGGCAATGCCAATGCGTTTGTCCGCCTTTGACTGACTTTCAGAATCCTGGCGCCGACCCGGAGGCGGCGGCTGGCATAAAATGCCGGCACGGTTCGTCGGCAGCCGGTGCCGGCAGACACAGCAACAAGAACGCATGACCCTTACCCCCACGCCTCTCGCGGCGCAGGACTTGCCTGCGCCGTTGTCTCACGAAAGCCCCGAGGACGATGATTATCATCGCCGCTTTGGCGGCGTCGCGCGCCTGTATGGCGCCGAAGGCCTGGCGCGGCTCGAAACGGCCAACGTCTGCGTGATCGGCATCGGCGGGGTGGGAAGCTGGGCAGCGGAGGCATTGGCCCGAAACGCCGTGGGCCGCCTGACGCTGATCGACCTGGACCATATCGCGGCATCGAATACCAACCGACAGATCCATGCACTGGGCGACGCCTATGGCCGTTCCAAGGTGGACGCGATGGCCGAACGTATCGTGGCGATCAATCCGCGCTGCCGCGTGACGGCCGTGGACGACTTCGTGACCGAGGACAACGTGCAGGCCCTGTTGTCGGGGTTTGACTACGTGATCGACGCTATTGACGCCGTGAAGGTCAAGACCGCGATCCTTGGGTGGGCGCGCCGTGAGGGCGCTCGCGTGATCACGTGTGGCGGGGCGGGCGGCCAGCTCGACCCGACGCGCGTGCGCATCGAGGACCTGGCCCGTACGATCCAGGACCCGCTGCTGGCCAAGGTTCGTGGCAACCTGCGCCGCCAGTGGGGCTTTCCGCGTGATCCGAAGAAGAAGTTCGGCATCCAGGCGGTCTACTCGGACGAACCGCTGCGCTACCCCGAACCCGAACAGCAGGCGTGCGAGATCGACGAGGTGCCGCCCGCGCCACGCCAGGGCCCGCAGGGGCTGGCCTGCGCGGGTTTTGGCTCCTCGGTGGCAGTGACTGCCGTGTTCGGCTTTGTGGCCGCTTCGGCTGTGATCGGGGCAATTGCCTCAGGCGGCTAATGCCGCGAGCAGCCGATTGACGTCCGCCTCTTGGGGCGCGACGTTGTCGAAGTAGATCAATTCGGGATATTCGGCCGGCTCGGGCAGGAAGCGGCGCGTGCGATAGGCGTCCCAGTGGGCAAGCTTGTAGGCGTCGTTAGGGTTGCCGCGCCGGACGATCCGGGCCTGGGCTTCGCTTTCGGGCAGGTGCACCCAGACGACATGGGTCTGCGTGCCTTCGGGTACACGCAGCCACGAGGGGTCGGTGAGCTGATGTGCACGGATTTCGCGCGAGAGCGGGCCGACCACGATCACGCTGATACCGAGCATCAGGTTTTCACGAGCGGTATCGAGCAGGCCTTCGTATTCGGGGTCCCGCAGGTTGTCGAGATAGGCGGGGCTGTCGCGATCGTTCGGATCGCCAGTGATCGCCCGCATCGCGGCGGCGCTGTAGCGGCCGTAGAGCGTGTCCTTGTCCAGCAGGCAGAAGGGTTCGCCGGTGGCCTGCATCAGCGGGCCGATCAGCTTGTGGGCGAGGGTGGTCTTACCGGTACCGGCATGGCCGCAGAAGAAAATCAATCGTGGCATTGCACGTGTCCAGCGTGAGGCATGAGTCGCAAGGATAACGTCATTTGTAGCGCCGTTTGCGGGAAATCAGACCAGACTGGTGCGGAATGGGTATGCTTGCCGACTGTTCACGGCTTCCTTATCCTGCGGTTCCATGACCAATACCGACTCCTACGCCGACCCCTACGCCGGCCTCTCGGCCGAGGGCCTGCCCGACGATCTGCGCCTTGGCGAGCCCGTCACCGATGCCACGCACGCCGAATTCCTCCAGTTGCTCGCGGCCATGGAAAAAGCCGACGATGCCGGTTTCCTGGCCGCTTTCGAGGAGTGGATCGAGCATACGCGCCACCACTTCGAGCAGGAGGAGCAGTGGATGGAAGCGATGCAGTTCGGCCCGCGCTTCTGCCACACCAACGAGCATCAGGGCGTGATGTCCGTGGCCAAGGCCGTGCGCGACAAGATCGTGGAGGAACGGGCTGACCCAGAGGGTCCGGGCAAGGGCGCGCTGTCGCTGGGTCGACGCCTGACGGGTGAGTTGTCGGGTTGGTTCGACAATCACGTGAAGTCGATGGATACGATGATGGTCGAGCACATGAAAGCCAACGGCTTCTCGCTGGTCGAGGCACCTGCGGCCTGACGGTCCGACTGGACCGTCAGCTACCTCAAATTCAGTTCAGGACGGTGGCGAGTTGGCGGCGCCACCGTGATACCGCCGGGTCGTCGCCCATGAGCTCGAACACCGAGAGCATGGTCTTGCGGCCAACGTCGTCTTCGAACCCGCGGTCGCTCCGCACGATTTCCAGCAGTTGCTCAAGCGCGGCTTCGTACTCGCGACGGGCGATCAGTACATGCGCCAGATCCAGTCGCGCTGGCAGATCGGCCGGATTCGCCGCCACCCGCGCCTTCAGATCGGCGCCATCGGGCAGATCGCCCACTCCCTTCATGGCTTCAAGGCGCGTTTGCAGCGCGGCATACGCATCTTCCTGCGCGGCGCGCGGAGAGAGCAGGCCGAACTCGGTTTCCGCATCGGCGATCTTGTTGCCGTCCAGCAGGAACCCGATGTACGTCAGGCGTGCGGTGTCTGCGCCCGGATCGTAGGCCAGTGCGGCCTGGAACGATGCCTGCGCGGCTTCGCGGTCGCCAGCGGCGGCCAGTTCGACGGCTTCGCGCAGCGCCAACTCGCCCGGATTCGGCGTCAGGCGATCCAGGAATTCCCGTAGTTGCGATTCCGGTAGCACGCCGATGAACTGGTCGACGGCCTGCCCGTCGGCAAATGCCACCACATGCGGAATGCTGCGCACGCCGAAATGGGCGGCGAGTTCCTGGTTCTCGTCGACGTTGACCTTTGCCAGCCGCCACTTGCCGCCAGATTCCGCCTCCAGCTTTTCCAGCATCGGTCCCAACGTGCGGCACGGGCCGCACCACGGCGCCCAGAAGTCGACCAGCACGGGGACCTGGCGCGACATCTCAATGACATCGGCTTCAAAGTTCTGCAGGGTGACGTCGCTCATTGTTCTGCACCTCGGAATTGAAAGGGCCGTCGGGTACGGCCTGACCTTCTTATTGTGAGGGCGTAAGCGCCGAAAACAACCTCAGCAACCCCACGTACGGGAGGGGCGGGAAAACATCCTGTTGAAAATAGAACGGTCGTTCAGTTATATTGCTTGACCGATACGCGAGGCCTACCTCGCGACGCTAGCGATTCCAGAAATCCGGTCGACGCCCGACCGTCCGCAGGAGACACCATGACCACAACGCCGTCCGTTCGCCCCCATTTCCAGTTCTGGCCCAAACGGGTGCCGACGAGCATCGTGCTGCCGGAGACTTCGCTCTGGTACAACCTCGAAGTCTCGGCGCACCGTTATGCGGACAAGGCGGCGATCCGCTATTTTGGCAATGCGATCACGTTCCGTGAACTGGAGGCGCAAGCCACCGCGCTGGCAGGCTGGCTGCAGCAGAAGGCAGGGGTGAAGAAGGGCGATCGTGTGTTGCTCTACATGCAGAACTGCCCGCAGTTCATCATCAGCTACTACGCGATCCTGCGTGCCGATGCCGTGGTGGTACCGGTCAATCCGATGAACCGGTCCGAGGAGTTCAAGCATTACGTGACCGACGGCCAGGCGCGCGTGGCCATCTGTACGGCGGATCTGGCCGCTGGCGTGATGCAGGCCGATGCCGAACTGTCAGCCGATGAGCGCCTCCAGCATCTGCTCGTGACCCAATACACCGATGCCCTGCCGCCGACCCACGTGCATCCGGAGGACGCACCGCCGGCTTGGCTCACCGCCGAGCATCCGCTGCCGGACAACGCCACGCCGTGGGCCAAGGCGCTTGCCGCCGGCCTGAAGCCAGGCCCGCATACCGCCGGACCGGATGACATGGCCGTGATGCCGTACACCTCTGGCACCACCGGCTTCCCGAAAGGTTGTATTCATACCCATCGCTCGGTGATGCACAACATCGTCGGCGGCTCGACGTGGTCGGGCAGCGGCGCGGAATCGGTGATCCTGTCGGTGCTGCCGCTGTTCCACGTGACGGGGATGCAGTACGGCATGAATGGTCCGATCTACAGCGGCGCGACGGTGGTGATGCTGCCGCGTTGGGATCGCGAAGTGGCTGGCCACCTGATCTCCCGCTACCAGGTCACGCACTGGACCAATATCCCGACGATGGTGATCGACTTCCTGGGCAGCCCGAACCTGGCGTCGTTCGACATGAGCAGCCTGCGCTATATCGGCGGAGGCGGCGCGGCGATGCCGCAGGCCGTGGCGGAGCGCCTGAAGACTCAGTTCGGCCTGAACTATCTGGAAGGTTACGGCCTGTCGGAAACGATGGCGCCGACGCACAGCAACCCGGCCGACCGGCCGAAGCTGCAATGCCTGGGCGTGCCGACGTTCAACACCGACGCGCGCGTGGTCGATCCGGTCACGCTGAAGGAACTGGCGCCGAACGAGGTGGGCGAGATCATCGTGCGCGGTCCGCAGGTGTTCAAGGGTTACTGGGGCAAGCCTGACGCTACGCGCGATGCGTTCATCGAGTTCGAGGGCCAGACGTACTTCCGCACCGGCGACCTCGGCCGCATGGACGAGGAAGGCTACTTCTTCATCACCGATCGTCTGAAGCGCATGATCAATGCCTCTGGCTTCAAGGTGTGGCCGGCGGAAGTGGAAAACCTGCTGTACAAGCATCCGGCCGTGCAGGAAGCCTGCATCATCGGCACGCGCGATGCCTATCGCGGCGAAACGGTGAAGGCGGTGGTGGTGCTGCGCGCGGATGCCAAGGGCAAGACCCAGCCGGAAGACATCATCGAATGGGCCAAGGAGCACATGGCCGCGTACAAGTATCCGCGCGTGGTCGAGTTCGTCGATGCCCTGCCGAAGTCCGGCACCGGCAAGGTGATGTGGCGCCAGCTGCAGGAAACGGAAAACGCGCGTCAGGCTGGCTGAGCCGGTGAGGCGTTACACCCCGCGGCACTGGAAACTCAGTGGCCGCGGGCCCGCATCAGCATCCGCACCATCGTCTTGTAGCCACGCTCCCGCGCATGGCGCGAGGGCGTGACGCCTTCGCGGTCGGCCAGGTTGGCATCGGCCCCGGCGTCCAGCAATGCCTGGACGATGTCCTCATAGCGCGAACTGCCGTCGCCGAGGATGATGGCTTCCAGCAGTGCCGTCCAACCCAGCTGGTTCACCCGGTCCACCGGCACGCCTGCGCTAATCAGCAGCTTCACGATTTCCACATTGCCGTGCTGACTGGCGGCGATCAGCGCCGTGCCATCGTAGCGATCGGTGCTGTTCAGATCCGCGCCGTGCGACAGGGCCAGCCGTACCACGTCGATCTGGTTGGTGGCCGCGGCCAGCAGGAATGGGCTGTTGCCTTCATCGTCCTTGCGGTTGACGTCCGCCCCAGCCTGAATCAGCACCCGCATGACATCGCCCCGACGGTTGTAGACCGCCGCGAGCAGAGCGGTACGTCCGCGTTCGTCCGTGGCCTGGGCTGATGCGCCGGCCTTGAGCAGCCGATTGACCAGGTCGAGGTCGCCGATACTGGCTGCCGTGATCAGGTTGTGGTCGAGGGCGGCCATGCCGTCCCCGCGCGACGGCAGGGGTGTGTGATTGCTGCCGTGCCACGGGCGAGAAGGCATCGGCGCGGATGCGCCGCCCAGTCCACCCACCGAGCGGGCCAGCGTCTGCCCGCCCTGGCCGGCCAGCAACCCCCCAGCGACCAGTAATCCCATCAGCCCGAGTATCTCGGCAAGTGCCTGGCGGCGGGGACGGGTCTGGGAGCGCGTCATGTTGGCAGGTGACAGGATCGATCAGACAGTTTCGTGCGGCTGGATAATAGACTCGGCAGCGTCAGCGCTGGCGACACTCGCCCGCGTTGCGGCGCCGTTGGTTTCGGCGGCATCGCTTTCCTGGAGCTGGCGCCACAGGCGTCCCAGGTACGGATCGTCCACGCCATTCGTTGTCAGGCCAAGCAGGGTTTGCTGGAGATACTCGCGCGCCGGGCCATACAGGCCACAGGCATGGCGCAGGCAGGCCACCACGCGCTCGTCTGGCAGGCGGCCAGCGTAGGCCGAATGCTCGCGGTTCATGACAAAGGCCAGCGCCCGCTGCTCGGGTGCATCCGGCGCGTTGCCGACCCTCACGCGCAGCCAGCGCGGATGATAGGCGCCGGTCAGCATCTCGCGGCGCCACAGCACGCGGAATTCCTGCTCGATCACGTGCCCGGGGATGCGGAATACCATACCGGTGCAGCAACCGCCACGATCCAGGCCGAGCACGAGGCCCGGATTGTCCCACGTGCCCCGATTGATGCGGGAATAGAGATAGAAGCCGCGATGGTAGCCATGCACGGTGGCCAGCCTGCGATCCGTATGGACCACCATCGGATTCCAGATCAGGGAACCATAGCCAAACAGCCAGACATCGCCGTTCAGGCCGGGTGTCTCGGGCCGGGCGCCGAGCGCGTCGCAGAGCGAACGCTCCACATCGGCTTCTGGCAACAACGAGGACGCGACCGGCGTGCTGCACAATGATGTGCGCAGCCTGTCCGATTCGAGGTCCTGTCGTGTAATGGCCATGTCTGACAGCATAATCCAAAGCGCATTGATGCGTCGCAAGGAAACCACAGATGCCAGTAGGGGTGTGTGTACAAGGCAACGGTCGGCAACGGTTTGTTCCAACGGCCTAGTTCTTCCGCCCGCCCCGATCCGGCGGCAAGTCACTACAATAGGGGCCTCATCCTCGGAGATTTTCGGAGAACCGGCAATGGCGCGTACCCTGACCGTAGTGTTCGGCAGTGGCAAGGAATTTGAATTCACGCTGGGCGACAGTGAACTCGCCGCGGTGACCGAGGATGCCGCCTGGCGCTGGTTTGACCGCGAATACGCCGAGCTGGATTGCCAGGCGTCGAGTCCGGTCGGCAAGGTTCTGGTGATCGACAAGATCCTGAACGTGGCGAAGTTCTCTGGCGAGAATCGCTTTGCCACCCATCCGGAATGGGCGCAGGACTATGCCCGGCACGCCGGCCGGCTGCTAGATCGCGACAAGGTGCGTGTGGATGTCGGCAGCGCGGCGATCGGTTTCTGACCGCCCCGGAATAAAGAAAAACCCCGCTTCGGTAACAAAGCGGGGTTTTTTTCTGCCTTCCTGCCGAAGCCGCCTCTTCCGGGGCGGCTTCGTTTTTTCAGGCGGATGTCAGGCGGGTACGCTTGACGGGCTGGTGCAGCGCTGCGACAGATAGGCGCTGAACTCGTCGCGCACCTCGGGGTGCCTGAGGGCGAATTCGACGGTCGCCTTCAGATAGCCGAGCTTGCTGCCGCAGTCGTACCGCACGCCTTTGTAGCGATAGGCCAGCACCTGTTCCTGGTCGAGCATCGACTGGATGGCGTCGGTGAGCTGGATCTCGCCGCCGGCGCCCGGCTTAAGCTCGCGGATATGGTCGAAGATGCGCGGGGTGAGAATGTAGCGACCCACCACGCCCAGGTTCGACGGTGCCTTCTCGGGTGCCGGCTTCTCGACGATGGCGGACATCTTGATCACGCGGTCGTCCCACTCGCGGCCGTCGATCACGCCATACGAGCGGCTTTGCTCGGGCGCGATCTCTTCCACGCCGAGTACCGAGCAGTTGTAGTGGTTGTAGATATCCACCATCTGCTTCATCACGGGCAGGTCCTTGCCACCGTCGAGCAAGTCGTCGGCGAGCATCACGGCAAACGGCGTGTCGCCCACGAGCTTGGCGGCGCAAAGCACCGCGTGGCCCAGACCCAGTGCCTCGGGCTGGCGCACGTAATAGCACTCGACGTTCGCTGGCTTGATCGAACGCACCACATCGAGCAGTGCCTGTTTGTTCTTGGCCTCGAGTTCCGCTTCCAGTTCGTAAGCCTTGTCGAAGTGATCCTCGATGGCGCGCTTGGAGCGCCCGGTGACGAAGATCATCTCGGTAATGCCTGCGGCCATGGCTTCTTCCACGGCGTACTGGATCAGTGGCTTGTCGACCACGGGCAGCATTTCCTTGGGGCTCGCCTTGGTGGCGGGCAGAAACCGGGTGCCTAGCCCTGCAACGGGAAAGACGGCCTTGGTGACGCGGTTTTCCATTTCAGCCTTCCTTGTTTATCCGGAGTGATACCGTGCCGTAACGGTAGGGGTGCCGTCTGTCCGGTTCCGTCCGACGCTGCAGTCGGCACGAAACCGGGGAAGCACTTTTTGCGCTCAGGCAGGCAATCGCTGTAGTTGATCCTGAAGCTTGACCAGCGTCTGTTCGAAATCGGACAAACGCTGCGTTTCCTGAGCCACGACGGCCGGCGGTGCCTTGGCGACGAAGCTCTCGTTGGACAGCTTGCCGCGGCATTTGCCGATTTCGCCGGAGATACGGTCGATCTCCTTGCCCAGGCGCACGCGTTCGGCAGCCACGTCGATCTCGATCTTGAGAAGCAGGTGGTTGCCGTCGGCGATCGCCACAGGGGCGCCGGCGCCTTCCTTCTGCAGCGTGGCCTCGTCTTCGAACACCTTGACCTCGGAAAGTTTCGCCAGCGCCTGGATTTGCGCCGCCGCTTCCTTCAGGAACGCGCTGTCTCCTTGAGCATAGAGCGGGATGCGCTGGGCCGGCGAGATATTCATCTCGCCGCGCAGGTTGCGGCAGGCGTCGACCACCGACTTGAGGCGGGCCACCCAGGCTTCGGCGGCTTCGTCGATCTTGGCCGCGGCGCTCAGCGGGTAATCCTGCGTGGCGATCGACTCGCTGCCATCGCCCTTGGCACGGCCGGCCAGCGGGGCCACCTTCTGCCACAGTTCCTCGGTGATGAACGGGATGATCGGGTGGGCCAGGCGCAGCACCGTTTCCAGCACGCGCAGCAGCGTGCGGCGCGTGGCGCGTTGCTGGGCTTCGGTCCCGGTCTGGATCTGGACCTTGGCCATCTCCAGGTACCAGTCGCAGTATTCGTCCCAGACGAACTTGTAGATCGCACTGGCGATGTTGTCGAAGCGGTACTCGGCGAAGCCCTTCTCGACTTCCGCTTCCACGCGCTGCAGCAGCGATACGATCCAGCGGTCGGCCTGCGAGAAGTGCAGGTAGCCGTCCGGGCCGCAATCGTTGTTGCACGGGCCCATGCCGCAGTCATGGCCCTCGGTGTTCATCAGCACGAAACGCGTGGCGTTCCAGAGCTTGTTGCAGAAGTTGCGATAGCCCTCGCAACGGCCGGTGTCGAAGTTGATGTTGCGACCCAGCGTGGCCAGCGACGCAAACGTGAAGCGCAGCGCGTCGGCGCCGAATGCGGGAATGCCGTCCGGGAATTCCTTCTTCGTCTTCGATTCGATCTTCGGCGCATCCTTCGGACGACGCAGGCCGGTAGTGCGCTTCTTGAGCAGCGGTTCGAGCGCGATACCGTCGATCAGGTCCACCGGATCGAGCGTGTTGCCCTCGGACTTGCTCATCTTCTTGCCTTCGGAGTCCCGCACCAGGCCGTGCACGTACACGGTGTGGAACGGCACCTTGCCGGTGAAGTGCTTGGTCATCATGACCATGCGCGCCACCCAGAAGAAGATGATGTCGTAGCCGGTCACGAGCACCGACGACGGCAGGAAGTGCTGGATCTCGGGCGTGTTCTCGGGCCAGCCCAGCGACGAGAACGGAACCAGCGCGGACGAGAACCACGTGTCGAGCACGTCTTCCTCGCGGCGCAGCGCGCCGGTGCTGCCGGCGGCCTGGGCCTTCGCGCATGCTTCCTCTTCGGTGCGCGCCACGAAACAGTTGCCGGCATCGTCGTACCAGGCGGGAATCTGGTGGCCCCACCAGAGTTGGCGGCTGATACACCAGTCCTGGATGTTCGACAGCCACTGGTTGTACGTGCTGATCCAGTTTTCCGGCACGAGCTTGATCTCGCCGCTCTGCACGGCCTCGAGCGCGACTTCGGCGATCGAGCGACCCGGGTTGAATGTGCCTTCCGGGGCCGGCTTGCTCATGGCCACGAACCACTGGTCCGTCAGCATCGGTTCGATCACGCTGCTGGTGCGCTCGCTGCGCGGCACCATCAGCTTGTGCTTCTTGACCTCGCCCAGCAGGCCCTGCGCCTCAAGGTCTGCCACCATCTTCTTGCGCGCGTCGAAGCGATCCATGCCGGCGTAGGCGGCCGGCGCATCGGCGACGATCTTCGCGTCGAGCGTCAGGATCGACAGTTGCGGCAGGTTGTGGCGCTGACCCACGGCGTAGTCGTTGAAGTCGTGGCCCGGGGTCACCTTGACCACACCGGTGCCGAACTCGCGGTCCACGTATTCGTCGGCGATGACCGGGATCTTGCGATCGGTCAGCGGCAGATGTACGAATTTGCCGATCAGGTGGGCGTAGCGCTCATCCTCTGGGTGCACCATCACCGCCGTGTCGCCGAGCATCGTCTCGGGACGGGTGGTAGCTACGGTCAGGTGGGTCAAGCCGCGTACGGTGTCCGGCTCGGCCAGCGGGTAATGGATGTGCCACAGCGAACCGTCTTCCTCGACGCTGTCGACTTCCAGGTCGGACACGGCAGTGCCAAGCACCGGATCCCAGTTCACCAGCCGCTTGCCACGGTAGATCAGGCCTTGCTCATGCAGGCGGACGAACACCTCGGTCACGGCCTTCGACATCTCGGGCGACATCGTGAAGTACTCGCGCGTCCAGTCGATCGACGCGCCCATGCGGCGCACCTGGCGCGTGATCGTCGAGCCCGATTCTTCCTTCCACTCCCAGACCTTCTCGGTGAACTTGGCGCGGCCCAGGTCGTGGCGCGATACACCTTGCGCCTCGAGCTGGCGTTCCACGACGATCTGCGTGGCGATGCCGGCGTGGTCGGTGCCCGGCACCCACAGCGTGTTGGCGCCGCGCATACGTGCATGGCGGGTCAGGCCGTCCATGATCGTCTGGTTGAACGCATGGCCCATGTGCAGCGTGCCGGTCACATTGGGCGGCGGCAGCTGGATGGCGAAATCGGGGCGATTGGCGTCGAACGTGGGCTGGGCAATGCCGCGCCGCTCCCATTCTGGGCCCCATTTCGCCTCGATGGCGGCGGGTTCGAAGCTCTTGGCTAGGGACTGGTCTTCTGCGGTCATGCTGGGATGTCGAGGTGTGCGGGTCAGGGCTCTGGCCGGCAGGCGGATCGGCGCGCCGCGGCATTGGGCCGGGAAAACATCAAATTATAGGGGAGGCGGGGTCCCGGTGCGCATTTCGGCGCCGGAAGGTGGTCCGGGCGAGTGGATGCTGTCGTTGCTGCCAGGACGCGACGGGGGCCATCGGTATAATTGCGGCCTATCCTTCCGGCCCCGCTCCGATGTCCAGTCTGCTCGCCAATCTCAACGCTGAACAACTCGCCGCCGTCACATTACCTGACGAGCCGGCCCTGATCCTGGCCGGTGCGGGCAGTGGCAAGACCCGTGTGCTGACCACGCGGATCGCGTGGCTGATCCAGAACGGCCGTGTGTCCCCGGCCGGCATCCTGGCGGTGACCTTCACGAACAAGGCCGCCAAGGAGATGCAGACCCGGCTGTCGTCGATGTTGCCGATCAACACCCGGGGCATGTGGATCGGCACGTTCCATGGCCTCTGCAACCGGATGCTGCGTGCGCATTTCCGTGACGCCGGCTTGCCCCAGACATTTGCCATCCTGGACTCCCAGGACCAGCTTTCGGCGATCAAGCGGCTGCTCAAGGGGCTGAATGTCGACGACGAGAAGTACCCACCCAAGAATCTCCAGTACTTCATCAACAACGCCAAGGAGCAGGGCCTGCGCCCGGCCGACGTCGAAGCCAATGACGATTTCAATCGTCGCTTCGTCGACCTGTACGCGGCCTACGACGAGCAGTGCCAGCGCGAGGGCGTGGTCGACTTCGCCGAACTGTTGCTGCGCTGCTACGAACTGCTGCGTTACAACGACGCGATCCGCCAGCACTACCAGCACCGTTTCCGCCATGTGCTCGTCGACGAGTTCCAGGACACCAACGTGCTGCAGTACCAGTGGCTCAAGCTGCTTGCCGGCTACGGCTCGGGCAATGCCGCGGCAGTGTTCGCCGTGGGCGACGATGACCAGAGCATCTACGCGTTCCGTGGCGCCAACGTCGGCAATATGCGCGACTTCGAGCAGGAATTCCGCGTTCGCCACCTGATCAAGCTCGAGCAGAACTACCGCTCGCACGGGCATATTCTCGATTCGGCCAACCACCTGATCTCGCACAATGCGCGCCGACTGGGCAAGAACCTGCGCACCGACGCCGGGCACGGCGAGCCGGTGCGCGTGTTCCAGGCAGGTTCGGACGGCCAGGAAGCCTCGTGGATCGTCGAGGAAATCCGCGACCAGATCGCGCAGGGCATGTCGCGCTCGGAGATCGCGATCCTCTATCGCAGCAATGCGCAGTCGCGGGTCATCGAACACGCGCTGTTCTCGTCGGGTATCCCGTACCGGGTGTACGGCGGCCTGCGCTTCTTCGAGCGCGCCGAAGTGAAGCACGCGCTGGCCTACCTGCAGTTGATCGAGAACCCTCGCAATGACGCCGCATTCGGGCGGGTGGTCAATTTCCCCACGCGCGGCATCGGCGCGAAGTCGCTCGAAGTGCTGCAGGACGCAGCGCGGCAGTACAACTGTTCACTGGCCGAAGCCGTGGCCTACGTGCCTGGCAAGGCCGGCAGCTCGTTGGGCGCCTTTATCCGGCTGATCGAGCAGATGCGTGCCGAGACCAGCCGGATGACGCTGGCGCAAACGGTCGAGTACGTGACCAACACCAGCGGCCTGATGACGCATTACCAGACCGAGAAGGAAGGCCAGGACCGCATCGAGAACTTGCAGGAACTGGTGACGGCCGCGCAGGCATTCGTGGTCGAGGAAGGCTACGGGCTCGAGGCGCTGGGCCGCATGCTGCCGGCGAACCGCGATGCCATGCCGGCGCTGGCGCAGGGCGAACAGGACCAGCAGGTGCTGGACCCCGAACAGTTGCCGGTGGTGATGACGCCGCTGGTGGCGTTCCTGACCCATGCATCACTGGAGGCGGGGGACAACCAGGCGCAGGCCGGCCAGGATGCGGTGCAAATGATGACCGTGCACGCGGCCAAGGGGCTCGAGTTCAATGTGGTGTTTATCACCGGGCTCGAGGAAGGCCTGTTCCCGCACGAGAACAGCGCGATGGAAGCCGACGGTCTGGAGGAAGAACGCCGCCTGATGTATGTGGCCATCACGCGCGCGCGGGCACGGCTCTATCTGTCGTTCGCCCAAAGCCGCGTGCTGCACGGCCAGATGCGCTATCACGTGCGGTCGCGCTTCTTCGAGGAGCTTCCCGAGGCTTCGCTGAAGTGGATCACTCCGCAGGGCCAGGCCTATGGTGCCTATGGCTCAGGTAGCGGACGCCAGTCATCTGAGCGCGAAAGCGCTTGGGGCCGTGACTGGTTCAAGCGTGCCGAGGACGTGCCCTATACCGGCGTCAAGCCGACCGGCGGCATGGACACCGGCAAGAACTACGCCGAAGAGAAGCGCGCCGCGGCCACTGGATTCCGCGTGGGCCAGAGCGTGTTCCACAACAAGTTCGGGGAAGGCAAGATCAAGGCGCTGGAAGGTGAGGGCGCCGATGCGCGCGCGAACATCGACTTCAAGCGTCACGGCACCAAGTGGCTGGCGCTGTCGGTGGCGAAGCTGGACGCGATTGATTGAGGAGGGGATTTTCTCCCCACTTCCGCATATGGAAGCGGGGAGAAAAGAGGGTCAGGACTGCGCTACGCTATCGTTTGCCGTCTCACCCGGCGGCGCGATGTTGAAGCAGCCGCGGTACGTCGCGTAGAACGAGCAGTAGAGGATCGCCAGCATCAGCAGCGAGTACGGCGTGATCAGGAACGACAGTACGGTATCCGCGCCGATCGAGGCGAACACTGCCTCGAGGAACAGTGGCACCACCACCAGCAGCAGCGCGAACAGCAGGGCGTAGGTGAAGAACGCGCCACGGTTGCGCCAGCAGGCGGTCCAGCTGAAGAACAGCGCCTTGACGGGCGGCACGCCATGCCAGGCGGCAAGCATCGGCGCGAACCAGAACATCATTGCCACCGGCGTGTACAGCAGCGCGCCGATCAGCAGCGCGTAATACAGTTGCCGTACCGCTTCGCCGGAGGGCTCCTCGCCCTTGAGCACCATCGGCGCCAGTGCGCTGATGTCGACCACGGCCGTGGCGATGAAGCTCAGCGCGAACACCAGCACCGCGTAGATACCACCCAGCACCAGCAGGTTGCGGGTGGCCTGTTTCCCGTTCGTGCGGAAGCCCGACAGCAATACCGTGGGCAACACGCGCTTGTTCTGGATGACGTCGCGGCAGGCGGTCATCACGCCCACGGACAGGCCCGGGGTGAACACCAGCAGCGCGATGATGCCGAACAGCGGCACGAAGATCGCCAATTGCGCGGCAATCAGATAGATGAACAACAGCATCAGGAATGCCAGCGGGTTCTTGCGGAACAGCCAGATGCCCTGGCGGAACCAGACGTAGCCTTCCTTGGCGGAAACTTCCAGTAGTTGCATGGCGAATCAGATCCAGGGGAGCGCTGCGGCGTCGTCGATGCGGCGGCGCAGGATGCGTTCGAAGTGGGTCGGATCGTGCGGCTGGAGCATATCGGCCTCGCGCGGCAGGTAGAAGTCCCACAGGCGCGATACCCAGAAGCGCAGTGCGCCAGCGCGCAGCATATCTTGCCAGTGCGCCGCCTCCACTGCCGTCAGGGGCCTGACTGCATGATAAGCCCGCAGCATAGCCTGCGCACGTTCCATGTCGATGGTGCCGGTCGCGAGGTCGATGCACCAGTCGTTGACGGTGACGGCCAGGTCGAACAGCCATTTGTCGTCGCCGGCAAAGTAGAAATCGAAGAAGCCGCCGAGCCGGTGGTTGCCGGCGCTGTCGGTGTCGAACAGCGCGTTGTCGCGGAACAGGTCGCAGTGGCAAGGGCCACCCTGCAGCGCGGCGTAGTCACCGCTGCCGAAAAACGCGGTCTGGTGCGCGATTTCCTCAGTCAGCAGCTTGCGCTGCGCGGCGTCGAGGAAAGGTGCGATTTCCGGGGTGGTTTGCTGCCACCACGCCAGGCTGCGCAGATTCGGCTGCTTGCGTGGATAGTCCTGACCGGCGATATGCATGCGCGCCAGCATTGCGCCGACTTCGGCGCAATGGTCGGGCTGCGGCGCAAGTTGCGAGGCGCCGGGCAGGCGCGTGACGATGGTCGCCGGCTTGCCCTTCAGTTCGCGCAGGATCTCGCCGTCGCGGGCTGGCATCGGCGCCGGCACGCAGATGCCGTGTCGTGCCAGATGGTCCATCAGGTGCAGGTAATACGGCAGCTGGTCGAATTGCAGCCGTTCAAAGATCGTCAGTACGTACTCACGTGTGACGCCATCCTGCTCCATGGTCAGGAAAAAGTTGCTGTTCTCGATGCCCGAGGCAATGCCGCGCAGCGCGCGCACTTCGCCAAGGTCATAGTCAAGCAGCCAGCGGGCGATCTCGTCCTGCGAGACCGTGGTGAAAACGGCCATACTGTTCTGTTGGTGCAATTCGGGACGCGACGAACCGAGGGCGGATGGCAATGGCGGTTCGCCGCCGCGGCATCACTGCCGGAGGGCCGGCGCGACCTTCGCCAGGCGCGGGCGCCCGGCGAGGATCGTGGGTAAAAAGACAATCAGGATAACGGGAAAGGCTGCCGTATCAGAACTTCAGGTTCACGGACGGCACGCGGTTCACGTCATGGTCACGAATCTTGGGCGAGCTGTCTTCGGGCTTGCTCATTTCGTACTTGGTGCCGAAACCGGACTGAACCTGGATATCGGTGGCCCGACCCTTGTTGCGGTACTCGGTCACCTGCGTGCCATCGCGCTCGCGCAGCACGAAGCTCGGCTCGCGCGGTTTGTTGATCTCGCTCTTCGCGGCAGGGGCGATCGGTTGGTTGTTGATTTCGTTCAGTTCCTGCTGGGTCAGCGCATTGCTTTCCGCGTTGTCCTGGGCCACGGCATGGGTGGTCACAGTCAGTGCAAGCGCGGCTGCGGCAAGCGCAAGAAGGTAGCCATGACGGCCAATGGCCGTCGGGACATTGGCGAGCCTGGCACCCGTATGCGAAGGGGAAGTCATCTGGGGCTCCTGTGCGTGCGGGCCGGCAGCCCAGCGACGCGGATTTGGCCTGCAAGGACCCGACGGTGCCGGATCCGGCAGGAGAATGCTTCCATTCTAGCAATTCCTGTCGGTTCCGGGCCGCTCTCGTGCCCTAGCGTCCACCCGCCAGCTTCGCCGACGGGCGTCCATGCCTTACAGATAGAACATTTCTTCCTTGGGCGGAATCGGATGCTCTCCGCCGCGCTTTTCGTAGTACTCGTAGACGGCTTCGAGCACTTCCTGTGGCTCGTCGACGATCTTCATCAGGTCCAGGTCGTGCTCGGCGATCAGGCCCATCGGCAGCAGCGTGAAACGGAACCAGTCGAGCAGGCCCTTCCAGAAGCGGCTGCCGTACATCACCACGGGCACGGAACGAGACTTGCCGGTTTGTACCAGCGTCAGCACTTCGGCCAGTTCGTCCAGGGTGCCGAAGCCGCCCGGCATAACGATGAATGCATCCGAATTCTTCACGAACGTGACCTTGCGCGTGAAGAAGTGGCGGAACCGCATGGCGATGTCCTGGTACGGATTGCCCTGCTGCTCGTGGGGCAATTCGATATTCAGGCCGACACTGGCGGACTTGCCCGCGTGCGCGCCCTTGTTGGCCGCTTCCATGATGCCGGGGCCGCCGCCGGAGATGACGGCAAAGCCGGCATCCGAGAACAGACGGGCGATTTCGATGGTCTTCTGGTAGTAAGGCGAGTCCTCGCGCAGGCGCGCGCTGCCGTAGATCGAGACGGCCGGGCGGATCTCCGAAAGGTACTCGGTCGCCTCGATGAACTCTGCCATAATCGTGAACATTTGCCACGAGGCGCGCGCCTTTTTCGCAGTGGCGCGGTCTTCGTCGGCCAGCGCGCGCAGGCTTGGAATCATCTTGCGCGGATTCGAGCGCGCTGCCGCATCGCGTGCGGCAGCCTCCTGCTCGTCGGGGCCTTTGCCTGCCTCGGCGGCATCGGCCATGGCGGCAATGGCAGCAGCATGTGCGGCCGTTTTCTCGGCCCGCTGGTCTGCCTTGTTACCGGCAACGTCAGCAGTGTCTGTAGCGGCAAGGGGGGCGGCGTCAGCACCGCCTGCGGGGGCACCAGTCAATTTTGAGTCCATGGGAATGTCGGATAGTCCAAAAACACTCTTGCTCGTCGATGGATCGAGCTATCTATATCGCGCGTATCACGCTCTGCCGGACCTGAGGAATGGCGAAGGTCTGCCCACGGGGGCAATCTACGGCATGATCAATATGCTGCGCAAGCTGCGCAATGATTACCCGGCACAGTATATCGCCTGTGTGTTCGACGCCAAGGGCAAGACGTTCCGGGATGACATGTATCCGGCATACAAGGAGCATCGCCCGTCGATGCCCGAGGACCTCGCGAAGCAGATCGAGCCGATCCACGAGGCCGTGCGCGCGCTTGGCTGGCCGATCGTGGTCGTGGAAGGCGTGGAGGCCGACGACGTGATCGGCACGCTCGCGCTCCAGGCGTCGCAGCAGGGCGTGAACACGGTCGTTTCTACGGGCGACAAGGATCTTGCGCAGCTCGTCAATGACACCGTCACGTTGGTCAACACCATGAGCGGCGAGGTTCTCGACCCGCCGGGCGTGGTGGCGAAGTTTGGCGTGCCGCCCGAGCGCATCGTCGACTACCTGTCGCTGATCGGTGACGCCGTGGACAACGTGCCCGGCGTGCCGAAGGTCGGTCCGAAGACCGCGGTCAAATGGCTGACCGAATACGGCACGCTGGACGACATCATGGGTAACGCCGAGAAGATCAAGGGCGTGGTAGGCGAGAATCTGCGCAACACGCTCGAATGGCTCCCGCGCGCGCGGGAACTGGTCACGGTCAAGACCGATTGCGACCTGAGCGGTGCCGTTGCCGATTTCCAGGCGCTGCACGACCTTGGCGAAGACAAGGAAAAGCTGATCGCGTTCTTCCAGCGCTACGGATTCAAGTCGTGGCTGCGCGAGGCAACCGGTGAGTCGCTGCCGAACGCACGCGCGGCAGCGCGCGCGGTGCCGAAGGCCGCGCCGGCGCAGGGCGGGCTGTTCGATGCGCCGGCGCAGGCCGACGCCCCGGCCGAAGATGTGCCCCCGGCCGAGATCAGCTACGAGACCGTGACCACCGAGGCCGCGCTCGATGAATGGCTGCGCAAGATCGCCGATGCGCCGATCGTCGCCATCGACACCGAAACGACCTCGCTCGATCCGATGCTGGCGCAGCTCGTCGGCATCTCGCTGTCCGTCGAGCCGGGCGCGGCTGCCTATATTCCCGTGGCGCATCGCGGCCCGGACGTCGCGGGTCTCGAGAACCATGGTCAGCTCTCGCGCGAGTACGTGCTCGAGCGTATGCGCGGATGGCTCGAGGATCCGACGCGTCCGAAGCTCGGTCAGCACCTGAAGTACGACTCGCACGTGTTTGCCAACCACGGCGTAGCGCTGCGCGGCATCGCGCATGACACGATGCTGGAAAGCTACGTGCTGGCTTCGTACCGCAATCACGGCATGGACAGCCTGGCCGAGCGCCTGCTGAGCCTGAAGACGATCACGTACGAGGAAGTTTGTGGCAAGGGCGCGAACCAGATCGGCTTCGACCAGATCGACCTGCCGCGCGCCACCGAATATGCGGCCGAGGATGCCGACGTGACACTGCGCCTGCATCGCAAGATGCTGCCGCAGCTCGAGGCATCGGAAGGGCTGAAGTACGTCTACGAACAGATTGAGATCCCGGTCTCGGTGGTGCTGCAGAAGATCGAGCGCAACGGCGTGCTGATCGATGCCGACCGCCTGGCCGCGCAGAGCGCCGAGCTGGGTCTACGCATGATGGACCTCGAGCGTGCCGCGCACGATGCGGCGGGCCAGCCGTTCAATCTCGGATCGCCGAAGCAGATCGGCGAGATCCTGTTCAACCAGATGAAGCTGCCGGTGGTCAAGAAGACCGCCAGCGGCGCGCCGTCGACCGATGAAGAGGTGCTGCAGAAGCTGGCGGACGACTATCCGCTGCCCAAGCTGCTGCTGGACTACCGGGGCCTGTCGAAGCTGAAGTCCACCTACACGGACAAGCTGCCGAAGATGGTCAACCCGAATACCGGGCGCGTGCATACGAGCTACGGGCAGGCCACTGCGGTGACGGGGCGCCTGGCATCGACCGATCCGAACCTGCAGAACATTCCGGTGCGCACCGAGGAAGGTCGCCGCATTCGCGAGGCGTTCATCGCCGCGCCCGGCAACGTGATCGTCTCGGCCGACTATTCGCAGATTGAACTGCGCATCATGGCGCATATCTCGGGCGACGAGAACCTGCTGCGCGCGTTCGCCAATGGCGAGGATATTCACCGTGCCACGGCTGGCGAAATCTTTGGCGTCGAGCGCGAAGCCGTCAGCAGCGAGCAGCGCCGCTATGCGAAGGTGATCAACTTCGGTCTGATCTATGGCATGAGCGCGTTCGGGCTGGCCAGTAACCTTGGCATCGAGCGCGAGGCGGCCAAGCACTATATCGACCGCTACTTCATGCGTTACCCCGGCGTGGCGCACTACATGGAGCAGACGCGCCAGACGGCGCGCGAGCAGGGCTATGTCGAGACTGTGTTCGGCCGCCGCCTCTGGCTGCCGGACATCAACGGCGGCAATGGCCCGCGCCGTCAGGCCGCAGAACGCGCGGCCATCAACGCGCCGATGCAGGGCACCGCGGCCGATCTGATCAAGCTGTCGATGATCGCCGTGCAGGACTGGCTCGAAGGCGAGCGTCTCGGCACGCGCCAGATCATGCAGGTGCATGATGAACTGGTGCTCGAAGTGCCGCAGGCCGAACTCGAACTTGTCCGCGTGAAGCTGCCCGAGCTGATGTGCGCGGTGGCCACCCTCAATGTGCCGCTGGTTGCCGAAGTGGGTAGTGGCGCGAACTGGGAAGAGGCCCACTGATCCTCGCGAAGAGGATGTCCTCAACGCGATGCCGATGTATGCATAAGAGTACTGATTGAAGCGACTGCGGAAGGCTTGTCAGGGGTGCTGCTCTGCAGCACACTGGCAACAATGAACGCATTTGCGGTACATCAAGAAATGCTGCAAGAACATCGGCTTCGCGGCGCAAGACGACAATAGAAAGTCGCCGACGAGGCCTGCCGGTTTTCAAATTGAAAACATCGGGTAGACCATGAGTCACGCATACGACAAAGAGGACAGCACGCAGAGGGAGGCGGCAACCGTAAGTACTCAGCCCAGCACGGTGGCACGATCGGAGAAGCAGGCACACCGGATCATCGTGGTCGGTGGCGGAGCCGGCGGGCTCGAGCTTGTCACGCGGTTGGGCGACAAGCTTGGCAAGTCCGGCACGGCGCAGGTGACGCTGGTCGACCGCTCGCCCACGCACATCTGGAAGCCGCTGCTGCACGAGGTGGCGGCGGGCAGCATGGACCCGAACACGCACCAGCTCGAGTACGTGGCCCAGGCGCGTTGGCACTACTTCGAATTCCAGCAAGGTGAACTGACCGGCATCGACCGGGAGCGCAAGCTTGTCAAGGTGGCGGCGTGCCTCGATCAGGATGGCGCGGAATTGCTGCCTGCCCGGGAATTGCCGTATGACACGCTCGTGCTCGCCATCGGTTGCGTCACGCATTTCTTCGGTGTGCCTGGAGCAGCCGAGAACGCGATCGCGCTCGATACGGTCGATCAGGCAGAGCGCTTCCGGCGCAAGCTGATTGCCGCGTGCGTGCGCGCGCAGAACGGCCGGGGCCGAGTCGGGGAGGATGGCCGCCCACGGGTCGACGTGGCGATCATCGGCGCCGGCGCGACGGGGGTGGAACTGTCAGCGGAGTTGCGCAATACAGCGCACGTGCTCAATGCGTACGGGCTGCACCAGCTCGATCCGCGTCGCGACGTACGCATCCATATCGTCGAGGCGGGCCCGCGCATCCTGCCGGCGCTGTCGGAGCGTGTATCGGCCGAGACAACCAAGCTGCTGCGCAAGCTCGATGTCGACGTGTTCACTTCGGAGCGCGTGACCGAAGTCACGAAGGACGCCGTGCTGACTGCCAGCGGCAAGCATGTCGATGCCGATCTGACGGTGTGGGCGGCGGGTATTACCGCGCCGGGTGTGCTGCGCACGCTCGGCCTGCCGGTCAGCAAGATGGGCCAGATCGTCGTGGGCCCGACGCTGCAGTGCGAGACGGATCCGGACATCTTCGCGTTCGGCGATTGCGCTGCCGCGCCGTGGCCCGAGAAGCAGACCACAGTGCCGCCGCGCGCTCAGGCCGCGCACCAGCAGGCAACATTCCTCTATGACGCGATTCGTGCGCGGCTGGCTGGCAAGCCGCTGCCGACGTTCGGCTTCAAGGACTTCGGCTCGCTGGTGTCGTTGGGCCACTTCAGCGCCGTGGGCAGTCTGATGGGTGGCCTGATCGGTGGTTCGATGTTCATCGAGGGGCTGTTCGCGCGCTTCATGTACACGTCGCTGTACCGGATGCATGTACTGGCGCTGCATGGGGCCATTGGCATGGGGCTGGACACCATCACGCACTGGCTGCGCAGCAAGACCAGCCCGCGCGTGAAGCTGCACTAGGCGCAGCGGGCGGAGGCCGGCGCCGCGCGGGATGCGTGCCGCCGGCCCCACTTGGTCCAGGATTGCTTAGAATTGGCGGCGATGTCTGCATCACTTACCTGATTTCCCGTGATCAAGGAGACCGCCCCATGCTGAAGCCCGAAGTCGAAAGCCTCGTTCCCGGTCAGACGTTCGACCGCCGCAGTTTCGTCAAGACCGCACTCGGATCGGCTTTCGCGGCCGCCGTGCTGCCGGTCCACGCCACGACCATCAAGACTGATTTCAAGGGCCTGACGGCTGGCGAGGTTACGGTCGAGTCGAATGGTTTCAAGATGCCGGTCTACCGCGCACAGCCCGAAGGCAAGACAAACCTGCCGGTGGTGCTGGTGATCAGCGAGATCTTCGGTGTGCACGAACACATCGCGGATATCTGCCGCCGCTTCGCCAAGCTGGGCTATCTGGCGATCGCGCCCGAGCTGTTCGCGCGTCAGGGCGACCCGAGCAGCTACGGCACGATCCAGGAGTTGCAGGCCAATATCATCCAGAAGGTGCCCGACGCCCAAGTGATGGGCGATCTCGACGCCTGCGTGACCTGGGCCGGCGCCAACGGTGGCGACCTGAGCCGTCTGGCCATTACCGGGTTCTGCTGGGGAGGTCGCATTACGTGGCTTTACACGGCACACAACAATCGCGTGAAGGCCGGTGTGGCGTGGTACGGGCAGCTTGTAGGCGAGCCGACAGCGCTCAAGCCGCGCAATTCGGTCGATATCGTCAACGAACTCGATGCGCCGGTGCTGGGTCTGTATGGCGGCAAGGACACTGGCATTACGCAGGAGCAAGTGGAACGGATGAAGGCTGCGCTGGCCGCCTCTTCCAATCCGAACGCCAAGGCGTCGCGGTTCGTGGTCTACCCGGAAGCCGGGCACGCGTTCAACGCCGACTATCGCGCCAGCTATGTCGAGTCGGCTGCCAAGGACGGCTGGCAACGCTGCCTCGACTGGCTCCGTCAACACAAGGTCGCCTGACCTGACTCGCCGGAAGGGCCATCATGTCCATCTGGCCCTTCCGGCGTTACGGTCATTGCAAAGACTGTGCGGACGTACGTACAATGCCGCTTTCACGTTTTTGCAACATTGTTGCGTTAATCGGTGGCGCCTGCCCGACTCCGGGCGGACACCGGTTCCGGGGAGCCCATCATCCATTCCACGCTTCTGTACATCCTGCTGGCCGCGACGATCTCGGGCGTCGGCAGCATTTTTGGCGCGGCGCTGCTCTCGCTGACCGTCGCGTCGCGCGTGGTGGAGCGCATGGTGAGCTTTTCAGTCGGGGTGCTGCTGGCCACCGCGCTGCTGCATTCGCTGCCCGAGGCCTTCGAATCCGGTGCTGATACGCGTGCGCTGTTCGGCACATTGCTGGCGGGACTTCTCGGCTTCTTCCTGCTGGAGAAGATCTCGCTGCTGCGTCATTCGCATCACCACGAGGGCGACGGGCATCATCACCATCACGGGCATGACCGCGAGGAAGCAGGGCGTAGCGGCCTGACGATCCTGGTGGGCGATACCTTCCACAACTTTGCCGATGGCATCGTGATTGCTGCCGCGTTCCTTGCCAATCCGCATATCGGCATCGTCACCGCGCTGGCGATTGCCGCGCACGAAATCCCGCAGGAAGTGGGCGACTTCATCGTGCTGCTGAATGCCGGGTTCTCGAAGGCGCGCGCGTTTGCGTTCAACCTGCTGTCGAGCCTGGCGGCCATCATCGGCGGGCTGGTCGGATATTTTCTGCTCGACCAGCTCACGGGCTGGATTCCGTACGTGCTGGTGATCGCGTCGAGCAGCTTCCTCTACATTGCCGTGAGCGATCTGATGCCGCAGATGCAGCGCAAGCCGCGACTCAAGGAGTCGGCGGTGCAGGTGGTGTTGGTGGCGGCCGGCATTGCGGCCATCGTTTTCATCACGAATGGCGTGCACGAGCAACACGGGCATCGCCACTCGCGCACCGCTGCTGGCGTGACATCGAACTGATGTCGCTGGCGGGAATTCCGGCTTAGCTGCCGGTGGCGACTGGCCGCTTCGGGTCAGCGCACCACTCGCTCCATGAGCCCGGATAGAGCGCCGCGCCGGTCAGGCCGGCGACTTCCAATGCCAGAAGATTGTGGCAGGCCGTGACGCCCGAGCCGCACTGCATCACCGTCTGCGCCGGGGCCTTGCCCGCGAACACCTGTCCGAAGTCGGCGCGCAATTGATCGGCCGGCTTGAAGTAGCCGTCAGCCGTCAGGTTGTCCTTGAAGAAGCGATTGGCGGCGCCGGGAATATGGCCGCCCACCGGGTCGAGCGTTTCGTTTTCGCCACGGAAGCGGTCGGCGGCGCGGGCATCGACGACCAGCAGCGAAGGCTGGCTCAGGTTCGCCACCAGCGCGTCGGCATCCACGGTCTTCACCAGCGACGCACGGCGCATCAGGTTACCGCCGATCTCCGGCTCGGCCGTTGCGCCATGCTCCAGCGGCAACCCGGCCGCCACCCACGCATTGCGTCCGCCATCGAGCACGAGCGCCGCGGCATGGCCGATCCAGCGCAGCATCCACCAGAGCCGTGCGGCATACATGCTGCCTTGTCCGTCATAGGCCACGACCAGCGTATCGTCATCGACGCCCAGCACGCGCAGGCGCGCTGCGAACAGTTCGGCATCAGGCAGCGGGTGGCGACCGCTGAGGCCCGTCTTCGGTCCGGAGAGTTCGTTGTCGAGGTGGAGGTAATACGCGCCGGGGATATGGCCTTGTTGATAGCTATCGCGGCCGGCGGCGGGGTTGGTCAGGTCGAACGAGCAGTCGAAGACGACCACGCGCGGCTTGCCGGCGGCGCGCAGTTGGTCGAGTTCGGTGGCGGTGATCAGCGGAGTCGGCATGAAAGTCCTGTCTGCGTTACGTGTCGGAACATGCCGCCAATGCTACACCGGCCTACACCTCCGGATGCACCTCGGCCTCGAGTGACTTGACCGGGGTGGCCGGCGTGGGGTGTTTGTCTGTGGCGCGTGCGCGCGTGAGCGTGGTGGCGATGCCGCTGGCCACGATCAGTGCCATGCCCAGCCACGAGATCCAGTTGAGCTTGTCGCTCCACACCAGGATGCCCCACAGGCTGGAAAACACGATGCCCGCGTACTGCAGGTTGGCGGTCAGCAACGTGTTGCCGCGCTTGTAGGCGCGCGTCATCGACGTCTGGCCAAGCGTGGCGAGGATGCCGATCGCCAGGAGCAGGCCCGCGCTATGCCACGTGTGCGGGCTCACGCCGGTAAACAGCATCCAGACCAGGCCGCACACCAGCCCCACGGCCGAGAAATAGAACACGATGCGGCCTTCCGGCTCGCCCAGTTGGCCGAGTTGGCGCACTTCGACATAGGCCAGCGCCGTGAACACGCCCGAGATCAAACCAATCAGGCCGCCAGTGAGTTGGTCCTGGCCAACCGAGGGTTGCAGCAGACAGATCACGCCGGCAAACGACAGCAGGATCGCGCCGATCAGCTTGCGGTCCGCCGCCCCGGCCGTGCCGGCAAGCGCGGCGCTGGCGCCGAGGATCAGCGCGATCCAGACCGGCGACATGTAATTGAGCGTCATGGCCGTGGCCAGCGGCAGCATCGAGATCGAGGTGAACCAGAGCAGCAGCGCAGTCACGCCGAACACGCTGCGCTTGATGTGAGTGGTCATGTGCGGCGTGCTCACCGGCACTCCGCGCGAGGCCAGCATGATCCACATGATCGTCACGCCGATGAGGCTGCGATAGAAGACGATCTCGCCCGTGGTGTAGAACTCGGCCGCCAGCTTGACACCCACCCCCATCAACGAGAACGAGAAGGCGGCGAACAACATCCAGAGCGATTGCATGATGGCGGGTGAGGGCGAGGGGGCGGAACGGAGGCGTGTGCCGGTGTCGACACGGCGCCAAAGGCGGGCAAACCGTTGTAAAAGCAACGAATAAGAGACGGATTCTAGCAGTGCTCCGGCGGCCGCACCAATGCAAAACGGACCGCTCTCGCGGTCCGTTTGCTGGCATCCACCGATAACGGGCGATCAGCGCACGCCTGTTATCTGCTGTAGTCCATCACGCGGCGGTACCACTCGTGGAAGTGCTGCATGCCGTCTTCCATCGGAGACTGGTAGGGGCCGGTCTCGCTGATACCGCGCTTCATCAGCGCCAGGCGGCCGGCGTCCATTCGCTCGGCGATCTCGTCGTCCTCGATGCACGTTTCCATATAGGCAGCGCGCTCGGCCTCGACGAACTCGCGTTCGAACAGCGCGATTTCCTCGGGGTAGTAGAACTCGACGATATTGCGCGTCTTGCGCGGGCCCAACGGGTGCAGCGTCGAAATGCACAGCACATTCGGGTACCACTCCACCATGATGTTGGGGAAGTAGGTCAGCCAGATCGCGCCGTGCTTCGGCAGTTGCCCGTTGTTGAAGCGCAACACAGCCTCGTGCCACTTCTCGTACGTAGGGCTGCCCGGGCGCTTCAGGCCAGCATGCAGGCCCACGGTCTGCACGCTATGCCAGTCGCCGAATTCCCACTTGAGGTCGTCGCAGGAGACAAAGCTGCCCAGGCCCGGGTGGAACGGCACGACGTGATAGTCCTCCAGATAGACCTCGATGAAGGTCTTCCAGTTGTAATCACAGTCGTGGACTTCCACGTGGTCGAGCTTGTAACCGTCGAAGTTCAGGTCCTGCGCCACGCCGAGCTTTGCCAGGTCGGCGCGCACGTCGCGCTTGCCCTCAAACAGCAGGCCGTTCCAGTTCTGCAGCGGCGAGCGGTTCAGGTGCGTGCAGGGCTGCTTCTCGAAGTGCGGCGCGCCGAGCAGGCCACCCTTGAGGTCGTATGTCCAGCGATGCAGCGGGCAGACGATGTTCCTGGCATTGCCGCGGCCGTTGAGCATGATGGCCTGGCGATGGCGGCACACGTTCGACAGCAGTTCGATGCCGTCAGGGTTGCGCACCAGCATACGGCCTTCGTCCTCGGCGGCCAGCGTCTGAAAGTCGCCGGTCTCCGGCACCATCAGTTCGTGGCCGACGTAGCCGGGGCCATTCTTGAACAGCAGTTCCAGTTCTTGTTGATGCAGTGCCTCGTCAAAGTAGACATTTACGGGCAACTGCGAATCAGCCGGCGCCAGCTTGAGCGCGGTGCTGAGATTGGACATTATCCCCACTCCCTATAACAGGCGAAAGCAGTGAACAACCCAACCATCGAAATATGAATCGATTTGGGAAACCGTGTCAGACGAGCCGGATCCGGCCAGGTTCCCCGGGGTTGGTGATGGGGAAAATGTGCCCGCCGACACACCGCGTATGAGCGGTCATGTTGGTGCGGACGCAACGGCGCGGAACTCGCTGACGAGCCCGGGATTGTACCCGAGCCAAAAAGTTAAGGGCCTGATTTTTTTGCCTTTTTAGCGAAAAAGTCGACCCGGGTCGTCATGGAGGTGCCCTTTCGGGCGCATTCCGAATGACGACCCGGCCGCACACGTCACTTCCCTGTCAAAACCCGGTGCTAGGCAGATATCCATGTGGTCGGTGTGGCTATTGCGCCGGTCAGGCGATTCTGCGACCAAGCTCAGGATTGGCGTAAAATCCCGGATTCCTCTGATGAAGGCCTGACATGCCAAGAACCACGACCGCCCCGGTCCAGCCTGAAGATACGCCGGCCGCCAGCGTGCCGCCGGCTTCCTATGAGGCCGCGATGGCCGAGCTGGAAACGCTGGTGGCGAGTATGGAAAGCGGCGATCTGCCGCTCGAGGCATCGCTTGCCGCCTACCGCCGTGGTGCCGAGCTGGTGCGCTTTTGCCAGCAGAGCCTGGAGCGCGTGGCGCAGCAGGTCAAGGTACTCGAAGGTGACGCACTGAAGCCGCTAGCCGGCGAGTCGCGCACCCAGAACAACGCAGACAGCAACAGCGCAGATTTCGAATGAGCGATTTCGCCACCTGGATGCGGGCGCAGGGCGCCCGCACCGAAGCCGCTTTGGAAGCGGCCCTACCTTCCACGGACACAATTCCATACACCCTCCATGAGGCGATGCGCTATGCTGTGCTCGGCGGTGGCAAGCGTGTGCGCCCCCTGTTAGTGCACGCTGCGGGCGAGGTGGTCGGTGCGACACCCGAGGCCTGCGACGCCGCAGCATGCGCCGTCGAGATGATTCACGCCTATTCGCTGGTCCACGACGACATGCCCTGCATGGACGACGACGATCTGCGCCGCGGACGCCCCACGGTCCACAAGGCCTATGACGAGGCCACGGCCCTGCTGGTCGGTGACGCGCTGCAGAGCCAGGCGTTCATCGTGCTGGCCCAGACCCCGGCTCTGGCTGCGGAAGCGCGCCTGAAAGTGGTGGCGGAACTGGCCGTGGCATCGGGCTCGATAGGCATGTGCGGTGGACAAGCCATCGACCTCCAGAACGTTGGCAAGGCCATGACCCGCGAGGCGCTCGAAGGCATGCACCGCATGAAGACCGGCGCCCTGTTGCGCGCCAGCGTGCGCATGGGTGCGTTGTGCGGAAACATCGACCAAGCCGGCCTTGTGGCGCTTGATCGATATGCCGCGGCCGTGGGATTGGCGTTCCAGGTCGTGGACGATATTCTCGACGTCACTGCCGACACGGCAACGCTTGGCAAGACGGCGGGCAAGGATGCCGCGAACGACAAGCCGACCTACGTATCGCTGCTTGGCCTGGATGCCGCACGCGAGCTGGCTGCCCAGCTTCGCACCGACGCCCACGAGGCGCTGGAGGGATTCGGCACACGCGCTGGCCGGCTCGCCGAACTGGCCGACCTGATCGTGCTGCGCTCAAACTGAACTGAAAAGCCGGACGCACAGAATCCGGCGGCCGAACGGACACCATGACCTACACGCTGCTCAATAAAATCGACGACCCCGCGGACCTGCGCAAGCTGGACCGTCGCCAGCTCGACACGCTGGCCGAGGAACTCCGCGCCTACGTGCTCGAATCGGTCTCGCAAACCGGCGGGCACCTGTCGTCCAACCTCGGCACGGTGGAGCTGACGATCGCGCTGCACTATGTCTTCGACACACCGAACGATCGCGTGGTCTGGGACGTGGGTCACCAGAGCTATCCCCACAAGATCCTGACTGGCCGCCGCGACCGCATGTCGACGCTGCGCCAGTACGGTGGCATCTCCGGCTTCCCGCGCCGTGCCGAGAGCGAGTACGACACTTTCGGTACTGCGCATTCGTCGACGTCGATTTCCGCGGCGCTGGGCATGGCGCTCGGTGCCCGTACCCGGGGCGAGAAGCGCGTGGGTATTGCCGTGATCGGCGATGGCGCGATGACCGCCGGCATGGCTTTCGAAGCCATGAACAATGCGGGCGTCTACAAGGACCTGCCGATGCTGGTGGTGCTGAACGACAACGACATGTCGATCTCCCCGCCGGTGGGCATGTTGAACAAGCACCTGGCGCGCCTGATGTCGGGCCAGTTCTACGCGGCCACCAAGAAGGGCATCGAGAAGGTGCTGTCGGTGGCGCCGCCGGTGCTCGAATTCGCCAAGCGCCTGGAAGAACATGCCAAGGGCATGGTCGTGCCGGCCACGCTGTTCGAAGAATTCGGTTTCGACTACGTCGGCCCAATCGACGGCCACGACCTCGAGTCGCTGGTCCCGACGCTGCAGAACATCCGCCAGCGCGCGCTGGAAGGCCACGGCCCGCAGTTCCTGCACGTGGTGACCAAGAAGGGCCAGGGCTACAAGCTGGCCGAGGCCGATCCGATCCTCTACCACGGCCCGGGCAAGTTCAATCCCGCCGAGGGTATCCGTCCGTCGGCCAAGCCGTCGCGCAAGACCTACACGCAGGTGTTCGGCGAATGGCTGTGCGACATGGCCGCCGCCGACAAGCGCCTGATCGGCGTGACGCCGGCCATGCGCGAAGGCTCGGGCATGGTCGAATTCGAAAAGCGCTTCCCGGACCGCTACTACGACGTCGGCATCGCAGAGCAGCACGCGGTGACCTTCGCCGGCGGCTTGGCCTGTGAGGGCCTGAAGCCGGTGGTGGCGATCTACTCCACGTTCCTGCAACGTGGTTACGACCAGCTTATTCACGACGTGGCACTGCAGAACCTGCCGGTGGTGTTCGCGCTGGACCGCGCTGGTCTGGTGGGCGCCGATGGTGCCACGCACGCCGGTGTGTACGACATCCCGTTCCTGCGCTGCATCCCGAACATGATGGTGATGGTGCCGGCAGACGAGAACGAGTGCCGTCAGTTGCTGACGACCGCGTTCCAGCAGGACTGCCCGACCGCCGTGCGCTATCCGCGCGGCGCCGGCGTCGGCGTGGCCACGCAGCCCGAACTGACCGCGCTGCCGGTGGGCAAGGGCGAGATCCGCCGCGAAGGCCATGCCCGCGCAGGTCAGCGTGTGGCGATCATGGCGTTCGGTTCGATGGTGCATCCGGCCCTGACCGCGGCTGAGCAACTCGATGCCACGGTGGCCAACATGCGTTTCGTGAAGCCGCTCGATGTGGAGCTGGTCAAACAACTGGCCGCCAATCACGACTTCCTGGTCACGGTGGAAGAGGGCGCCACGATGGGCGGTGCCGGTAGCGCCGTGCTCGAGGCGCTGGCCGAGGCGGGTATCGAACTGCCGACGTTGGTGCTGGGCCTGCCCGACAAGTTCATCGACCATGGCGATCCGGCGCATCTGCTGTCGCTGTGCGGCCTCGATGCGGCCGGCATCGAGCGTTCGGTGCGCGAGCGCTTCAGCCTGACGGCGCAACCGGTCAAGGTGGCGAGCGTGGCCTGACGCCATTCGACACAGGTCATACGCGGTACTGAAAACCGGCGCGGCAACCCCGCGCCGGTTTGTTTTTGGGCGCGCGGGAATGGCATTTTTCTGCAGCGCGGCGGCATTATCCGCATGAAATATGCGGATTCACGGCGGGCAGAAACATGACTGGCCAATATCCCGTAAAATCGCCTTTCCGTTTTTGTGTTCGCAGCTGCGGGCCGGCGCCCCCATCCAGCCTGGACCCGTCGTTTCACACTCGTTGCGCGGCGTAGAGATGTTCTGCGAAATCGCCGCGACCGTAAGGACGGCCGCGCCCCCTTTGTCGGCCTCCTGGAGGAAACCGTAGATGAATGACATCAATCCCGCCTTCGTCATGCCCGACGTACAGTCGAGCGTCGATACCCGCCAGATCGTGATCCAGCGCGTCGGCGTGAAGGGTGTGCGATATCCGCTGACGCTGAAGACGCCTGCCGGCGCAGTGGGCACGGTCGGTACGTTCAATATGGACGTGCGCCTGCCGGCCGACCAGAAGGGCACGCACATGTCGCGCTTCGTGGCGCTGCTCGAGGAAAACCGCGCGCCACTGGACCTGGCCGCTTTCCGCGCGCTGGTCGACGACATGCTGGTTCGCCTGGAAGCCGATGCGGGCCGTATCGAAGTGTCGTTCCCGTACTTCATCACGAAGACCGCGCCGGTGTCGGGCGTGCAGTCGCTGCTGGACTACGAAGTCACGCTCGTGGCCGAGGCGCGTGACGGCCAGACACGCATGTTCATGACCGCTCTGGTGCCGGTGACGAGCCTGTGCCCGTGCTCGAAGAAGATCTCGCAGTACGGCGCGCACAACCAGCGCTCGCATATCACGATGCGCGTGGAGCTTGCCGGTGACCTCGATGTCGAGGCGCTGGTGCGCATGGCCGAGGAAGAGGCATCGTGCGAACTGTGGGGCCTGCTCAAGCGCCCCGACGAGAAGTTCGTGACCGAGCGTGCCTACGAGAATCCGAAGTTCGTGGAAGACCTGGTGCGCGATATCGCGATGCGGCTGAACGCTGACGATCGCATCGTCGCATACACGCTGGAAGCCGAGAATTTCGAATCGATCCACAATCACAGCGCCTATGCTGTGATCGAGCACGACAAGCGGCATCAGTAACGGTTGCTTGTTTTTCGCCCCTCGTCCACGTGTGGGAGAGGGGCGCATTGCCGCATCAGGCTGGTATCAGACCAGCGTCACCGCAGGCGTTCCCTTCCTCTTTATGTGATGCGGGAAGCGCAAATCGGTCGGTGGCCCTGTGACCGCCATGTGTCTGGATGTCAGCTCGATTAGCGCTTTTCTACGAAGTCCGGGCCTCGGGCAGGCGGATATCGGCCAGATCCCACCGTGGCGTCACGCCATAGTCGTAGCCGTGCCGGGCAAGCTCTGGCGCGGCCTTCAGGCGCATCGCGCCGGCGAACGCGATCATCGCGCCATTGTCGGTGCAGAACGCCAGATCGGGGTAGAACACCTCGACCTTGCGGCGCTTGCCCATCTCATTGAGCCGTTCGCGCAGTTGCCGATTCGCACCCACGCCGCCCGCAACCACGAGACGCTTGTCGCCGGTCTGCTTGAGCGCGGCGAACGATTTGGCGGCCAGTACGTCGACGATCGCATCGACGAACGCGCGCGCCAGATTGGCGCGGTCCTGCTCGCAGGCATTGCTGAGCTTGCGTGTCTGCGTCAGCACGGCGGTCTTGAGGCCAGCGAACGAGAAATCGAGATTGCCAGAATGCAGCATCGGCCGGGGCAGTTCGAAGGCGTCGGGGTTGCCGAATTCGGCCAGCCGCGACACTTCCGGGCCGCCCGGATACCCGAGGCCCAGCAGCTTGGCGGTCTTGTCGAATGCTTCGCCGGCAGCGTCGTCGAGCGTTTCGCCGAGCAGCTTGTAGTCGCCGATGCCCTTTACTTCCATGAGCTGGGTGTGCCCACCAGACACCAGCAGCGCCACGAACGGGAACGGCGGCGGGGCACTCGTCAGCAGTGGCGAGAGCAGATGGCCTTCCAGATGGTGCACGCCGATCATCGGCACACCGAGCGCGAAGCCCAGCGCATTGGCCACCGATGCGCCCACCAGCAGCGCGCCGGCAAGTCCGGGGCCCTGCGTGTAAGCGATGGCGTCGATGTCCGCGCGCGTGCGGCCTGCATCGTCCAGTACCTGCTGCAATAGCGGCAGCACGCGCCGGATATGGTCGCGTGATGCGAGTTCGGGCACCACGCCGCCGTATTCGCGATGCATGGCGATCTGCGAGTGCAGCGCGTGCGCGAGCAGGCCGGCCTCGGTGTCGTAGAGGGCCAGCCCGGTTTCGTCACAGGAGGATTCGATACCGAGGACAAGCATGGCGTTTCTGGTGCGGCTGGCAGCGCCCGTGCAGTCATCTGCAGCGATCGTGCCGGCAAAATCTGAAGGGCAGCAGGGTAGCACACCGGGGCCTGGCGCGCTCGCGGGCCCGCATTTCGATACAATCCGGGCTTCGTTGAAGGGGTGGCATGACTCAGGGCAGACAAGACCGGTTCGATGTGGCGGTGCTGGGCGCGGGAGCGGCCGGCATGATGTGTGCCGCTGTGGCCGGGCAGCGCGGCGCGCGCGTGGTGTTGATCGACCACGCCACGAAGCTGGCGGAGAAGATCCGTATTTCAGGCGGCGGGCGGTGCAATTTCACGAATCTCCAGGCCAGCCCGGCCAACTATTTGTCGTCCAACCCCCATTTCTGCCGCTCGGCGCTGGCGCGCTACACGCCGCAAGATTTCCTGGCGCTGATGCGCCGCTACGACATCGGTTGGCACGAGAAGCATCGCGGCCAACTGTTCTGCAATGACAGCGCCGAGGACGTGATCAACCTGCTGCGCGCCGAGTGCGAGGCTGGCGGCGTGCGCTGGCAGACCGGCTGCAGCATCCATGAGATCCGCCGCGAGGGTGCTGACTACCTGTTGCTGACATCTCAGGGCACGGTGCGAGTCGGCGCGCTGGTGGTGGCTACCGGTGGGCTGTCGATCCCGAAGATCGGCGCCACGGACTTCGGCTATGCCATCGCCCGTCAGTTCGGCCTGAAAATCATCGACACGCGACCGGCCCTGGTACCGCTGACGTTTGATGGCCAGGCGTGGCAGCCGTTCGTGCCGTTGGCGGGGGTGTCGATGGAAGTCGATATATCCACCGGCAGCGGCAAGACCGCAGGCGCGTTCAAGGAAGACCTGCTGTGGACGCATCGGGGCTTGTCCGGACCGGCGGTCCTGCAGATCTCCAGCTACTGGCGCCCCGGCACGCCAATCGAGATTGACCTGTTCGATGGCGAGGACGCCGCCGCGTGGTTGATCGGGCACAAGAAGAGCAGCCGCAAGCATCTGAACAATCTGCTGGGCGAGCGTCTGCCGTCGCGGCTGGCAGACGCATGGTGCGCGGCGGTGGGGCTGCAAGGCACGCAATCCGTGGCCGATATGCCGGATAAGGCGCTGCGCCAGCTCGGCGAATCGCTTAATCGCTGGCGACTGGTGCCGTCCGGCACCGAGGGCTACAAGAAGGCCGAAGTGACGCTGGGCGGTGTTGATACGCGCAGCCTGTCGTCGACCACGATGATGGCGCGGGAAGTCGACGGACTTTATTTCATTGGCGAGGTCGTGGACGTGACCGGATGGCTCGGCGGCTACAACTTCCAGTGGGCCTGGGCATCGGCGGTGGCGGCCGGGGAGGCCGTGGCCGAGGCGGCTCGTGGCGCAGGCGCTGTTGCGTAGGCGGCACGTGCCGGCCCTCGTGTTGGCCCGGGTGCCGGCCCTCACGTGCAGCTTGGCAGACCTTGCGCTAGAATCGTCGCTCTCGTAAAGCCGCCGGCGGGGTGCCGGCGCAATCCCACCCGGTTTTCTCATTGCATTTCGGCCGCCATATGACGACGATTCGCCTTAAGGAAAATGAACCGTTTGAAGTCGCGCTGCGTCGCTTCAAGCGCACCATCGAGAAGAATGGCCTGCTCCCCGAATTGCGGGCGCGGGAGTTTTACGAGAAGCCCACCGCCGAACGCAAACGCAAGCGCGACGCTGCCGTCAAGCGCAATTACAAGCGCCTGCGCAGCCAGCTGCTGCCGAAGAAGCTATACTGACCGCGTCTTAGCGTCAGCACGAAACCCGCTGTGAGCATGGCTCCGGCGGGTTTTTGCGTTATGGTCGGGTTTGCCCCGCCCGCGTCCGTCGCTGGCGCGTAATCCAACTTTTCGGAAGATTGCCATGTCCCTCAAAGCCCGCATCAACGATGACATGAAGGCCGCCATGCGTGCCCGTGAAGCCGAGCGTCTCGGCACCGTCCGCCTGCTGCTGGCGGCCATCAAGCAGCGCGAGGTGGACGAACGCATCGAACTGGACGACGCTGGCATCACCGCCGTGATCGACAAGATGATCAAGCAGCGCAAGGACTCGATCTCCCAGTTCGAGCAGGCCGGCCGCGATGATCTGGTTGCAAAGGAGAAGGCCGAGCTCGACGTGCTGGTAGCCTATATGCCGGCACAGCTCTCCGACGCGGAAGTGGCTGTCGAGGTTCAGAAGGCCGTGACCGAAAGCGGCGCAGCCGGTCCGCAGGATATGGGCAAGGTCATGGGCCTGGTGAAGGCCCGCCTGGCTGGCCGTGCCGACATGACCGCAGTTTCCGCGCTCGTGAAGGCCGCGCTTGCGCCGAAGTAAGCCTCTCATCGGTCAGAATCATTGCCATCAGCGGATGTAATGCGTGATGTTGTCTGCGCGTTGATGAAAATTGCGCGTAGATGTTAGCAATCCCAAGTGGCGCGTTGCATCTGCACTACAATGATTCGATAGCCGCCGGGCGACGCCCCGGTCACGTATTCCAGAAAACTTCGAAACGGCCGCCGGCGTTTTGCCCGGCAGTCCGTGCCATCAGGACGGTCAGTCGGGTGATTCCGCAATCCTTTATTCAGGACCTGCTCAACCGCGTCGACATTGTCGATGTGGTGGGTAAGTACGTGCAGTTGAAGAAGGGCGGCGCCAACTTCATGGGCCTGTGCCCGTTCCATAACGAGAAGTCCCCGTCCTTTACCGTATCGCCGACCAAGCAGTTCTATCACTGCTTCGGCTGCGGCGCACATGGATCCGCCATCGGGTTCCTGATGGAGTACTCGGGGCAGTCCTACCCCGACGCGGTGCGTGAGCTGGCCCAGTCGGTCGGCCTGTCCGTGCCGGAGGAGCGCAATAGTCTGCCACCCGCCCAGCGGGCAGAGCAGCAGGCCAGGTCGTTGGCGCTGACCGATGCCATGACGCGTGCCACCGACTTCTACAAGAAGCAGTTGCGCGGTGCCCCGCAGGCCATCCAGTACCTCAAGGGCCGTGGCCTGACCGGCGAGATTGCCGCTCACTTCGGTCTTGGCTACGCGCCGGACGACTGGCAAGGGCTGGAGACCGTGTTCGGAAGCTATCGCGATGACGCCATCGCCGGTCCGCTGGTGGAGGCCGGGCTGCTGATCGAGTCCCAGGAGAAGCGCGACGCCGATGGCAAGCCGCGTCGGTACGACCGCTTCCGCGATCGCATCATGTTCCCGATTCGCAATACGAAGGGCAATGTGATCGGGTTTGGCGGCCGCGTGATGGGGCAGGGCGAGCCAAAGTACCTGAATTCACCGGAAACGCCGCTCTTCAGCAAGGGAACGGAGCTCTACGGTCTGTTCGAGGCGCGTCACGCAATCCGCGAAAATGGCTACGTGCTGGTGGTAGAAGGCTACATGGATGTGGTCGCGCTGGCCCAGCTCGGGTTTGCCAATGCCGTCGCCACACTCGGCACGGCCTGCACGCCAGTTCATGTGCAGAAGCTGATGCGCCAGACCGACGCCGTGGTCTTCTCGTTCGACGGTGACGCCGCTGGCCGCCGTGCCGCGCGCCGCGCGTTGGAAGCCTGCCTGCCGCACGTGGCGGATAACAAGACGATCCGCTTCCTTTTTCTGCCGGCCGAACACGACCCGGATAGCTATGTCCGCGAGGAGGGAACTGACGCGTTCGCGCGCCAGGTTCAGAACGCGATGCCTTTGTCGCGCTTCTTGCTGCAAATCGTCACGGAAGATCAGGATCTGCGCCAGCCCGAGGGCCGTGCCCGCGCGCAGTACGAGGCCAAGCCGCTGCTTCAGGCGATGCCCGCCGGTGGCTTGCGACTGCAGATCGTGCGCGAACTTGCCGATACCACAAGCACCACGCCGGCCGAGATCGAGGCGATTTGCGGCCTGGGCAGCGATTCCTCGCGGGTTGGTCGTTTCGCCCAGCCGCGCCCGCGCGCGCGGCGTCAGGCGCCGACCGGGCTCGAGCAGCGCGTGATCCAGTTGCTGATGTGCTACCCGTCGCTGGCGGCCCGGCTCGACGGGGACGCGCGCGCATTGCTGCTGGACCCCCAGCACTCCGGATCCGAGGCGCTGGGCTACTTGGTGTCCGCTTGCGATGGCATTCAGGGTGAGGTGAACTTTGCGGCCTTCAGCGAGCAGTTGGCGCAGACGCCCTACGCCGATGTCTACGCGAGCGCACGCACGGCGGTACTGCGCGAGGAAATCGAAGAGGAGCCGGCGACGCATGAGTTCGACGGCGCCGTCCACAAGTTGCTGGCCGAGCCGCTGGAGCGCGAGCAGAAGGCGCTCGAGGCCATGGTGAGCGCGGGCACGGCTGACGAAGAGACCAAGGCGCGATATCTCTGGCTATCGCGCGAAGTGCAGCGGCGCAGGCAAATGGGCTGGCGGCCCGCCGCCATGGAGGATAGTTGAACCGATTTTCGGCGTGAGCAGTTGAGCACGTGGCCAGAACCGATGGAAAAATTGGCGGCCAAACTGCTTAAGCCTTGATTTTTCAGGTGAAAACACAACCTGACAGGAAGCCGGGGGTTGGTGACGTGCTACAATGCCCGGTTTGGATTGCGAAATCTTTCTTCCCATTACTGGCGAAAGTGAGCGTGCCAATGGCAAAGGCCAAAGCAACCGAAGGGGTAGCCGTGAAGGCGCCCTCCAAAGCTCCCCAATCAGGGAGCGGCAAGGCGTCCGTGAAAACAACGGCGGCGAAGACATCGACCGCGTCAGTCAGGACGACATCAGCCCGGTCTGCGCCAGCAAAATCCGCGCGGAGCGCAACTGCGCCCGCCGGATCCACTTCCGCCAGGAATCGCACATCCGAAAATACAAAGCCCTCGACTTCGGCACGCGAGAGCGGCAAGAGCGCCAATACAAGCGGCAAGAGCGCCGCTGCACCAGTGAAAGGCAAGAGTATCACCGTGGCGAAACAGCAGAATACCGAAGTCGAGAGCAAGCGTGCGGCAACGACGGCCGGCACACGGAGTGGAGGCGCCAAGGCAGGCACCACCGCTACCGCGACGCCCAAGGCCCGTGCCGCGACTCCCGCACCCGTTGCATCCGAGCGTCCCGCCGCTCCGGCCGTCAAGCCGGAGCCGAAGAAGCGTGGCCGCAAGCCCAAGGCCGAGATGCAGCAAGACGACAGCACCATCGAAGACGTGACTGAAGAGTTTTACGACAACGACGCGCCGGCTACCCCTGCCGCTGCGCCCAAGACCGAAAAGCAGAAAGCCAAGGACCGCAAGGCCAAGGAAAAGGCGCTGCTCAAGGAATTTGCCTCGTCGAATCAGGCTGGTAGCGAGGAAGAGCTCGAGATCCGTCGCCAGAAGCTCAAGGCGCTGATCAAGCTCGGCAAATCGCGTGGCTACCTGACTTATGCGGAAATCAACGATCACCTGCCGGACGACATGGTCGATTCGGAAACGATCGACACGCTGGTCGCCACGCTGAACGACATCGGTATCGCCGTCTACGAACAGGCGCCGGATGCCGAGACGCTGCTGCTCAACGACAACGCACCGTCCGCCACGAGCGAGGAAGAGGCCGAGGAAGAAGCCGAAGCCGCCCTGTCGACCGTGGACTCCGAATTCGGCCGCACCACCGACCCGGTCCGCATGTACATGCGTGAAATGGGTACCGTGGAACTGCTGACGCGCGAAGGCGAAATCGAAATCGCCAAGCGCATCGAAGCGGGCCTGAAGGACATGGTGATGGCGATCTCGGCCTGCCCGGTCACGATCTCCGAAATCCTGGCCAGCGCCGAGCGCGTGGCGAACGAAGAGATCAAGATCGACGAGTTCGTCGATGGCCTGATCGACCCGAACGCAGAGGAAGTCCAGGACAACTCCCCGGCCCAGGCGGTAGCCGCCGATGACGAGGACGAGGATTCGGACGAAGACGGCGACGACGGCGAAGAGGAAGACGACGAAAGCGGCGGTGGCGCCGGTGCGTCGGCTCGCCAGCTCGAGGAACTGAAGGTTGCCGCGCTGGAAAAATTCCGCGTGATCGCCGAGCAGTTCGACAAGATGCGCCGTGCCTTCGAAAAGGAAGGCTACAAGTCGAAGCCGTACGTGAAGGCCCAGGAAGCTATCCAGGCCGAACTGATGAGCATTCGCTTCACCGCGCGTAACGTCGAGCGTCTGTGCGACACGCTGCGTGGCCAGGTGGACGAAGTGCGCAAGCTGGAACGCGCCATCCTGAATATCGTCGTCGACAAGTGCGGCATGCCGCGCGCCGACTTCGTGGCCCGTTTCCCGGGCAACGAGACGAACCTGGACTGGATCCAGACCATCGTGGCCGACAACAAGTCGTACAGCACGATCGTCGAGCGTAACGTGCCGGCCGTGCACGAGCTGCAGCAGAAGCTGATCGACCTGCAGTCGCGCGTGGTGCTGCCGCTGAAGGAACTGAAGGACGTCAATCGCAAGATGTCCGAAGGCGAGAAGCGCGCCCGCGAAGCCAAGCGTGAAATGACCGAGGCCAACCTGCGTCTGGTGATCTCGATCGCGAAGAAGTACACGAACCGCGGCCTGCAGTTCCTGGATCTGATCCAGGAAGGCAACATCGGCCTGATGAAGGCGGTGGACAAGTTCGAATACCGTCGCGGCTACAAGTTCTCCACGTACGCCACGTGGTGGATTCGCCAGGCCATCACGCGCTCGATCGCCGACCAGGCTCGTACCATCCGTATTCCGGTTCACATGATCGAAACGATCAACAAGATGAACCGGATCTCGCGCCAGATCCTGCAGGAAACCGGCAACGAGCCGGATCCGGCAACGCTGGCTGAGAAGATGGAGATGCCCGAGGACAAGATCCGCAAGATCATGAAGATCGCCAAGGAACCGATCTCCATGGAAACGCCGATCGGTGACGACGACGATTCGCATCTGGGCGACTTCATCGAAGACACGAACACGCTGGCCCCGGCCGAGGCTGCGCTGCATGGCTCCATGCGCGACGTGGTCAAGGACGTGCTCGACAGCCTGACGCCGCGCGAAGCCAAGGTGCTGCGCATGCGTTTCGGCATCGAAATGAGCACCGACCACACGCTCGAGGAAGTCGGCAAGCAGTTCGACGTGACGCGCGAACGTATCCGCCAGATCGAGGCAAAGGCACTGCGCAAGCTGCGCCACCCGAGCCGCTCCGACAAGCTGAAGAGCTTCCTGGAAGGCAACTAACGCCTTTCAAGGGCCTCTAGCTCATGCCTGGTTAGAGCAGCGGACTCATAATCCGTTGGTGCCGTGTTCGACTCACGGGAGGCCCACCACTGATGTTGTAAATGCGAAGGGGTTACGGTTTCTGCCGTAACCCCTTTTCTGTTTCTGGCCTGTTTCTGGCGGTAGATCGACCAAAACTGTCGATCAAGGGCTTAAGCCCACGCGCGTTCCACCCGCCCTGTCATCACCTCCCACGCCGCACACGCCCCTTCCACCAACCTCTCGACGATCTTTCCCGCCGATTCGATCGCGTCGGCGAACCCGCCGGCCGGGCCGAGCGAGACGATGCCGGCGTCGGTATCGCCGCCCAGGTACACGCGTTCCTGGGTGCGCGACGACAGGATGAGGTCGCCGAATGCCGCGTGCGAGCGGGCGCCTTCGGCTTCGAGGCGTTGCACCTCGCGCGCGGCAGCGTTGTCGAGCACGCGCCAGGTATCGTTCAGGCTGCGTAGGATCGCAATCGAACAGTGCTCGTCGGCGGCGACGATGCGTTCCTTTAGTGCGCGATGGGTGGCGATCTCCGCTGCCACCATGAAGCGGCTGCCCATCACCACGCCATCGGCGCCAAGCACCAGCGCGGCTGCGATCTGACGGCCGCTGCCGATGCCGCCGCCGATCACGAGCGGGATCTCCACACGCTCCAGCGCAAACGCGCCATTGACGAAGGCCGACAACTGGTTGGCACCAGGGTGTCCCCCTTCCTCGAGCCCGACCAGCGCGACGGCATCCACGCCAAGCCGCTGCGCTGTGACCGCGTGGCGCACGCTTGGGCACTTGTGGATCAGCAGGCCACCGCCGGCATGGATCGGCGCGACCAGTCGCTCGGGCGACATGCCCGCGCTCTCGAACACGCGCACGCCTTCGTCCAGCGCCACGTCGATCCATGCAGCGGCCAACTGGTTTCGATCCTCGCGAGCCGAGAGCGTGACGTTGACACCAAAGGGCCGACCCCGGGTCAGCGTGCGGCAACGGCGCAGGTCGGCGCGAAAGGCCTCGAGGGTCGGGAAGGAGCGCGCGGTGATGAACCCCATGGCTCCCGCGTTGACCACCGCCGCCACCACATCAGATGTGCCGAGGAGTTGCATGCCGCCCAGCAGGATCGGATAACGGATATCCAGCAGCGCCGCCAGGCGCGTCTGGAAGATGCGTTCGGCCGCGTGGCCGGATGCTGCCGGACTCATGTGTTCTCCTCGGTCGGGCGTCAGGATGTGTGTGTGCCAAAGAGGTTGGCTTCAGAGCATCACGTAGCCGCCACTCACACCAAGGCTCTGGCCGGTGATGAAGGCCGCGCGATCCGATGCCAGGAAAGCCACCACGCCCGAGATGTCCTCGGGCCGCGACAGTCTGCCGAGCCCGCGTGCGATCGGGTAGGCACCGAGCATTTTCTTGAGGCGGTCGTCGGTCTCGGGGGTGGACGACGGATGCAGCGGACCGTTGGCGATGCCCTCGTGCGACACCGCGCCCAGTGCGATGGTGTTCACGTTGATGCAGTCACGGCCGTGCTCCTGCGCGATCGCCTTCGCGAAGCCCAGCATGGCGGCCTTGGCGCCCGAGTAGACCGCCAGGCGTGCCTCGCCGACGCGTCCGGCTTCGGACATGATGTTGACGATCTTGCCGCCGCCCTTGCGTTGCATGCCGGGCAGGGCGCTGTGGCAGCAGTTCATCACGCCGTAGACGTTCAGGTCGACGACTTCCTTCCAGTCTTCCACCGGCATTTCCATGAACGTTGGGGGCATACCGCCCTTGGTGCGACGCGCCACGGTCACGCCGGCGTTGTTCACCAGGATATCGACGTCGCCGAAGCGTTCACGCGCCGCCGCGAACATGCGTTCCACCTGTTCCGAGTCGCCGATATCTGCCTGCACGGCCAATGCCTGGCCGCCCGCTGCTTCGATCTCCTTTTGCACCGCCTGCGCGCGCTCCAGGAAGTAGTCGTTGATCACCACGTTGACGCCTTCGCCGGCGAGTTCCAGGCAGATGCGTCGGCCCACGCCTTGTCCGCCACCAGTTACCAATGCCACCTTGCCTTGCAGATGCAGTTCCATTCCGTACTCCTCCAGTTTTCGATGTTCCGTGTTTCGATGCCGTTCGCGTGCGGACTAGCGCCCGACGAACCGGGGCTCGCGCTTCTCGACGAATGCGCGCATCCCTTCCTTCCTGTCCTCGCTGTCCATCACCATGGCCGCGCCGTAGCACTCGAACTGCAGGCCCATGTCGACCGAGCCCTGCATGCCCAGGTTGACCGACCGCTTGGCGAAGCGCACGGCCAGCGGTGGTTGCGCGGCGATGCGCCTGGCCATCGTCAGTGCCGCATCCATCAGCTTGTCGTCGTCGATCACACGGTTCACCAGGCGGATGTCTTTCGCGGCGTCGGCGTTGATCAGTTCGCTGGTAAAGATCAGTTCCTTGGCGATGGCCGGACCCACCACGCGCGGCAGGCGCTGTGTGCCGCCAGCTGCCGGAATGACACCGAGCTTGATCTCGGGCAGGCCGAATCGTGCCGATCTGGCGGCCAGCCGGATGTCGGCACACAGGGCCAGTTCCAATCCACCGCCGAGCGCCACGCCATTGATGGCGGCGATCACCGGCTTCTCGAATTCCTCGATGCCACGGAACAGCTCGTGCGTGCGTTGCTGCGTGACGTAGTAGTCGGCGGGGTGGGCCGTGCCGCCGGCGCGTTCCTTGATGTCGGCGCCCGCGCAGAATGCTCTATCGCCGGTGCCGGTCAGCACTACACAGCGAACGCTGGTGTCATCACGGGCCAACTCGAAGAACGCGCGGGCGAGATCGGGTTTCATGGTGCCGCCGAGTGTGTTCATGCGATCCGGGCGGTTTAGCCGGATGATGGCCACGCCGTCGACCACTTCGTACAACAGGGTTTCGAATTGCATCCTTGTCTCCTTGCCTGGAATGATGTGCGCGACGGATGCGCCAGCCGTGCTCGTGGCCGGCGCATTCGCGGGGTCAGTGCGATGCCGCCAGGATGTGCGCGAAGGCCACCGAGCCGAGCCCGATCATGTGGGCTAGCCCCAAGCGTGCGCCGGGGTGCTGCCGTCCGTGTGCCTCGCCGCGAATCTGGCGCGTGATTTCGGCGATCTGCCCGATGCCGGTCGGGCCGGTCGGGTGGCCCATGCCGAGCAGGCCACCCGAAGCATTGACCGCGCATTCGCCGCCAATGGCGGAAGCGCCGCGTTCGAGCCATGCCGCGCCTTCTCCGGGCGCGCACAGGTCCATCGCTTCGGTGTAGACCAATTCCTCGATCGAAAAGGCCTCGTGCAACTCCACCAGGTTCAGGTCGCGGGGGCCGACGCCGGCCTGCTCGTACGCCATCGCGGTGGACTTGCGCACCATGTCGACGGCTGCAGACGAATCGCCGTGTTCCAGTTCTTCGCTGTTCGCCACCGATGCCAGCACGCGCACGGCGCGGCGCTTGTCCAGGCCGAGCCGCTTGATCGCGGCCTCGGACACCACGATCACGGCTGCGGCGCCATCGCCACGCGGGCAGCACTGCTGCACCGTCAGGTCACCCACCACCTTGGGCGAAGCCATGACCTGCTCGAGCGTACGAGCCTTGCGGAACTGCGCATATGGGTTGAGCGCAGCGTTGCCATGGTTCTTTACCGCGACGCGCGCCATCGCTTCGGGCTTCAGCCCGTGCTGGCGCAGGTATTCATGCGCCATCAGCGCGAACTTCACGGGCGGCATGGTCGCGGTGGGCGCAAGGTGCGGCAGGCCGTCCTTGTCGGCCGCCTTGCGGCCATCGCCGAACTTGTCGACGCCGATTGCCACCACCACGTCCGAGACGCCGCTTGCCACTTCCAGGCACGCCTGGCGGAACGCCGAGCAGCCCGATGCCGAGGCGCTTTCCACCTGTGTCACGGCCAGGCCGGTAGAGCCCAGGTGGCGGAACATCACGCGTCCCGTTGCCATGCCGATTGCCGAGGTGCCCACGTAGGCGCTCTGCACCTCGGGCCAGGCGATGCCGGCGTCCGACAGCGCCTCGCGCATCGCACGCAGACCGAGGCTGACATAAGGGGTATCCGACGCGAACTGGTACGGATGCAGGCCGACGCCGATGACATAGACCGAGGTTTGCTGCAGCAGGCGGTTCATCGTTGCACCTCCTGGCTGGCGGGTACGAAGCGCAGCGGATAGCGGTCGCCGCACGGAGCGTCGGCGCGGATCACGCCCTGAACCGTCATGCCCGGGGCCAGCTCCGCTTCGCTGGCGACGTCGAGCAGGACCTCTTCGCGAATGCCTTCCGCAAAGTCGACCTCGCCGACGACGAACGGCGGCGGCATGTCGCGCACCAGCGGCGCATGGACAGTCACGTAATTGCGCAGCGTGCCTCGCGCCGGCATTTGTTCCACCGTGCCGCGCTCGGGCTCGGCGCCGCAGTACTGGCAGCCATAGGCGGAAGCGGGATAGGTGGGCTTGCCACATGCGCCGCAGCGCAGGACGGCCAGGCTTGGCGCTGCTTGTGTTTCAGGCGAGCGGGATTCCGCAGTCTGCATCGTGTCTCCTCTTCAGTGTCTGTTTGCCCATCGGTGCGCGGGTGCCTTGTACGTCGACGCGCCGTCGCGGGTGCCATCGGCCGATCTTTATCTTGCACAACTACGATAGGTCGGATTAGTATCCAGTATATCGTAGTCATGTCACCTGTCAAACACGGAAACGCGTACGAAATCTCGTAGACTGTGCGGTTTGGGCGGATGTTGCCCTTTCAATACGAGATTTCGGAGAACCCATGCCTAGCTTTGTTCCTGCTGCCGCGCGCAGCCTTGCCGTCTTCGAGGTGTTCTCGCGCGAGAAGCGCGAGCTCTCCAATTCGGAACTTGCGCGCCTGCTCGACCTGCCGGAGAGCAGTTGCTCGGACCTGCTGCATACGCTGACCGAGACGGGGTACCTGATGCGTACCGCGCGCACGCGCCGCTTCTATCCCACGATGCGGCTCCATTCGATCTGCGAGGCCATTGCGGGCAACGATCCGCTGGCCGCCGTGGCGGCCGAGGCCACGGAGTTCCTCACTGGCAAGACGGGCGAGACCTCGCTATGCGGCCGGCTGGATGGCGCCTACGTGCGGGTGACTGGCTTCCAGGAAAGTCGCTACGAACTGCGTTACGTACTGCGCGTTGGCAAGCGCCTGGCCTTGCACGCCACGGCGCTCGGCAAGGCGTTGCTGGCGGTGCTGCCGCCGGAAGACGCCGCGCGGCAGTTGCGCCTGCGCGCGCTGCCCAAGCTGGGGCCGAAGACGGAAGTCAATCCGGTCGCGCTGGAAAAGCAGGTCGCCGAAGTGCGCGAGCGCGGCTGGGCGTGGGTCGAGGACGAGGGAGGAGAAGGGGTGACGGCCATCGCGGTGGCCGGGCGGATCGGCGACGAGCCGTTCGCGATCTCGTTGGCGGGCCCCACCGAACGATTCAATCGCCGCAAGGACGAGTACCTGGAGGTGATCGAGGCAGCGCGGGATCTGGTTTTCCCGACCGCCCAGAAGGATTAGGCCGGCACATGGGACCGCTCCTGTGGCCGGCTTTGTTTCGACGGTGCCTGGCGATGATGCCGCTGGCGCCGGATGCATTTCCCAACCGGACTATTACAGGAGACATCCATGTTTTTCGAAGCCACGCCAGAGCAGCGACTGCTGCGCGACAACATTCGCCGATTCATGCAGGCGGAGGTTGCTCCGCTGATCAGCCGGCATGATCAGGAGAAGACCTTTCCGTTCGAGATCTTGAAGGGGCTGGCGCAGTTCGGCTACATCGGCGGGCGCCTGTCAGAGGAACAGGGCGGGATGGGGCTGGACCAGCTCACTTGGGCGATGATGATGGAAGAGGCCGGCTATGCCTGGCTTTCGCTGCGCACCATCCTGAACATCACTAACGGCCCGATCGCCAAGCTTGCCGCAGTCGGCACGCCGGACCAGAAGACCCGTTTCCTCGATCCGTTGCTGGCCTGCGAGCGCAAGGTGTTCACAGCGATCAGCGAGCCTGGCACCGGTTCCAATATCGCGCAGATCCAGACGCGCGCCGACCTGAAGGGCGACCACTACGTGCTCAACGGCCGCAAGCTCTGGATCACCAACGGCGCGTTTGCCGACTTCGGCATCGTGGTGGCGCGCACCTATAGCGACAACTGCGAAGGCCAGCTGTCGACGTTCCTGGTGGAGCGCGAGGTCAGCCCCTACGAGGTGCGTCGCGTGGACACCATGGTGCTGCGCAGTACCGGCACCGCCGAGCTCGGTTTCGACAACGTGCGTGTGCCGCGCGAGAACCTGCTCGGCGAGGAAGGCGGCGCGCTCAAGCGTATGCTGCAGGGCCTGGATGGCGCGCGCGTCAATATCGCGATGGGCGCTGTGGGCGCGGCGCAGTGCGCGCTCGATCTGGCTACGGACTACGCCAAGACGCGCACGCAGTTCGGTCGTGCCATCGGCAGCTTTCAGCTCGTGCAGAAGATGATCGTGGACATGACGATCCGGGTGGAAGCCGCTCGCGCGCTCGGGTATCGCGCCGCGATGGCACTCGACCGTGGCGAGGACACGCGTGTCTCAGCGTCGATCGCCAAGCTGTATGCGACCGAGGCCGCGCACGAAGTAGCCAGCATGGCGCTGCAGGTGCATGGCGGTCTGGGTTACGCCACCGATTATCCGATCGAACGCATCTTCCGCGACACGCGCGGCGGCACCATTCCCGAGGGGACCACGGAGGTGCAGACCTTGATCGTCGGTCGCGAGATTCTGGGCATGTCGGCGATTGCCTGATCGGCACAGCTGTCACCTTTTCCGCCCGGCGTAGCGGTGAACCAGTGCGTCAGCACATCGGCGCTTCATCGGGCTCCACAGACTTCCGCATCGAGAGAACAAATATGGAGACATACCAAGACCTGTCGCGGCTCGTCAGCCCGCGTTCCATCGCCCTGGTTGGGGCCAGCGACCGCAGCGGCAGCATTGGCGCGCGCGCACTCGAGAATCTGATGGACCATTCCGACTTCAAAGGCGACGTCTATCTGGTCAACGCGACCAAGCCGGAAGTGGCAGGGCGCAAGGCATGGCCCGATGTGGCCTCGCTGCCGTCAGTGCCCGACACCGCTCTGGTAGCGGTGCCCGCCGAGCACGTGCTCGCGGTGCTTGAACAATGCGGCGAGAAAGGGGTGCGCTTCGCGATTATTCTGACCTCGGGCTTCGGCGAAGCCGGCGAGGAAGGCAAGGCCGCCGAGCAGACCATGAAGGAGATCGTGGCGCGCACGGGCATGCGCATCTACGGACCGAATTGCCCGGGCCTGACCAATATCACGGAGCGTCTCGGCTTCACGTTCTCGCCATCGTTCCGGCACGATCTTCGCGGCGGGCCGGTCGGGCTGGCCACGCAGGGTGGCGGCCTGGGCCGCAATGTGCTGCAGGCGATGGACCGTGGCATCGGCGTGGCGCTCTGGAGTTCCAGCGGCAACGAGGTCGATTTGCAGGTGAGCGACTTCATCCACTACATGGCCGACGCGCCGGATATCAAGGTCATCGCCACGCTGCTCGAAGGCGTCAACGATGGCCGCAAGTTCGTCGCCGCCGTGCAGCACGCGGCGCGCAAGGGCAAGCCGGTGGTGGTGCTGAAGGTGGGACGCTCCGAGTACGGCCGCAAGGCGGCGCAGTCGCACACGGCGTCGATCACCGGCTCGGCGGAGGTCAACAGCGCCGTGTTCGCGCAGCTTGGCGTGGTGGAGGTGGATGACATCGACGAATTGATCGACACCGCCTGGCTGTTCGCGCGCGGCATGCCGCGTCAGGGCGGCGCGCTGGCCATCTATTCGGGATCGGGCGGCACGGCGGCACTGTGCGCCGACATGGTCGGCAATGCCGGATTGAAACTGGCGGAGTTCGCGCCGGAGACGCTTGCCGTGCTGCGCGACGCGCTGCCGTCGTATGCCGCAATCGACAACCCCATCGACACCACCACCGCGGTGATGGCAAAGCCGGAGCTGGCGCGCACGTGCCTGCAGGCGGTCTGCAATGACCCGAGCGTGTCGCTGGTACTTTTGCCGCAGGCGCTCGAGTATGGCGACATCACCAAGCTCGCTGCCGATATCACGGCCGACGTGCAGAAAGAGAGTCCGGTGCCGATGTTGCCGATCTGGATGAGCGAGCGTCAGGGCGGGGCCTACAAGGTGTTTGCCGATGCAGGCCTGGCGCCCGTGCGCAGCATCAGCAAGGCGGTCAAGGCCGTGGAGCGCTGGATGGGTTACGCGGACTGGCGCGCCCGCGCCGATATCGACTTCAAGCCGCTGATGCAGACTGCAGCGCGGCCCGTCGCCGATGTGCCGACGCGGGCCCTGTCAGAGCCCGAGGGCAAGGCGATGCTGCGTGCGGCCGGCATCGCTATTCCGGTGTCCCGCGTGGCGGCCACGCTGGCGCAGGCGCGTTTGCTGGCGCGCGAGGTGGGGTATCCGCTGGTGGCCAAGGTGGTGAGCGAGCAGATTCAGCACAAGTCGGATGTCGGCGGTGTGGTGGTCGGCATTCACGATGATGCGGGACTCGAAGCGGCATGGGAGAGCATTCACACGTCGGTCAAGCGCAATATGCCCGATGCGCGTATCGACGGGATTCTGTTGGAACACATGGCCGCGCCGGGTGGACTGGAGATCCTGATTGGCGTGTCGCGCGATCCGGTGTTCGGCCACATCCTGACCTTCGGTCTCGGCGGGATCTACGTGGAAGTCTTCAAGGACGTATCGCGCCGGATGCTACCGCTGTCGGCCACGGAGGCCGAGGCCATGATTCGCGAGGTGCGCTGCTTCCCGCTGCTCGATGGCGCGCGAGGCAAGCCACGGCGCGACATCGCCGCGCTGACTGCGCTGCTGGTGAAAGTGTCGGACTTTGTCGTCGCGCATGGTGACCATCTGGTCGAGATGGATCTGAATCCGGTATGGGTCGGCGTTGCGGGAGAGGGCGCATTGCCGCTCGATGCGGTGATCGTGATGGAGCAAGGGGAGGGTGGAAAATGAGCACGTCCGGTGCCACCCTTGCGGCCCCCGCGGCCCCTGCGGCGAATGCAGCCGCAGCGCCGCCACTCGCGGGCGTGCGCGTCGTCGACCTGACCGAACTGCTCCCCGGCCCGTTCCTGACGCAGACGCTCCTCGAGATGGGTGCCGAGGTGGTGAAGATCGAGCGCCCACCGCACGGCGACAATGCCCGGCGTCTGGCGCCGGGGCTGTTCGCAGCGCTCAACCGTGGCAAACACAGCCTGTATTGCGACTTGAAGAGCGACAGCGGACTGGCCGAGGTGCGGGCGCAGATCGCGCAGGCGGACATCCTGATCGAGTCCTATCGCCCGGGCGCGATGCGTCGGCTCGGGCTGGACTACGAGAGCCTCCGCGAGCAGTTTCCCCGGCTGATCTACCTGTCGCTGACCGGGTTTGGACAGGACGGTCCCCATGCGCTGCTGCCAGGGCACGACATCAACTATCTTGCTGCGGCGGGCGCGCTGTCGCTGACGGGCACGCCCGGTGGTCCTCCGGTGCACCAAGCCATGCTGCCGATCGCGGATCTGGCCGGGGCCTCCATGGCGCTATCCGCGCTGCTGGCCGCGCTCTACCAGCGCACAGGGAGTGGACGAGGCCAGTATCTGGATGCGGCGCTCGCCGATAGCGTTCTGCACTGGATGGCGCCAAGGCTGGGGCTGTTCCGCCAGAAGCCCGCAACTACGGCTGACGCACAGCGAGCGATGCTGGGCGGTAAGCCAGCCTATGGCGTGTTCCGTTGCAGGGATGGTCGCTATCTGACCATCGCCGCGCTGGAAGAGCATTTCTGGCGAGGTCTGAATGACGTGCTGGGTCTGTTTGCCGCCAATGATGCGTGTTGCGTGGACCACGCCGCGAGGACCGCGAATGCGGAGACGATCAATGCGCGCCTAGCCGAGCGCGTGGCGGAGTATGACGCCGATACGCTGATGGCGCGGCTGGCGAATGCGGACCTGCCGGTGTTCCCGGTGCTGGATGCGGTGGAGGCTGTCGCGCAAGCCCGTCACAGATCGGGTGCGCGGATCACGGAGACGGAAGACGGGCCGCTGCCCGGATTCCCCGTGACGCTGGAAGGCATGGCCTGAACATGGCCTGACGTCACGTGGGGCGCAGGCCTTGCCCGCGCCCCACGATGATGTCCTTGCTGATGCCCCGATGGTCAGTCCAGCTTGGCGCCGGACTTCTTGACCACATCCCCCCACTTCACGATTTCGGCCTGGATGAAGCTGCCGAACTTGGCTTCGGAGAGACCGTACATCGGCATGCTGCCGTAAGGCTCGATCGACTTGCGTACCTCGGGGTCGCGCAGCGCTTCCTCCGTTGCCTTCGAAATCAGCGCCACGGTCTGAGGCGGTGTGCCGGCTGGCACCAGGATGCCGGACCAGCTGCTGGCCTGCGCCATGGCGAATCCCGATTCGGCAATGGTGGGCACGTTCGGCAGCAGCTCCAGGCGATCCTTGCCGGTCGTGGCGAGCGCGCGCAGCTTGCCGCTCTGGATAAACGGCAGCACGATGCTGGGATAGTCGAACATCACGTCCACCGTGCCGCCCAGCAGGTCGTTGATGGCCGGCGAGCTGCCCTTGTAAGGAATGTGGGTCAGCTTTATGCCGGCGCTGGCCTGGAACAACTCTGCGCTCAGATGCGTGCCGGTGCCGGCGCCCGCCGAACCGAAGTTGACCTTGCCCGGATGCTGCTTCGCGTACTCCACCAGCTCCTTGACCGTCTTGTACGGGCGCGAGGCGTTCACGACCATGATCGTGGAAGTTTCGGAGAGCGCGTGGACCGGGGCGAAATCCTTCAACGGGTCGTAGCGCACCTTGCTGTACAGCGCCAGGTTGGCCGCCATCGTGCCCTGCGTACCGTATATCCACGTGTAGCCGTCGGCCGGCGCGCGGGCCGCCACTTCCGTGCCGACCATGCCGCCCGCACCGGGGCGGTTTTCCACCACCACCGACTGCTTCAACGTTTCCGACATCTTCTTGGCGATGGTGCGCGATGCCGTATCGGTGATGCCTCCCGGGGTGAACGGCACGATCCAGGTGATAGGCCTGCTCGGGAACTTGTCTTGCGCGAATGAAAGCGCCGGCGCTAGTGCCAGCGTTGCCAGCAGCGGTCGCAGCCGGACTCGGAAACTCCTGTTCATGATTGTCTCCTTCTGGTTATGTATTACGATATGTCGAAGAACTATACAGCCAATCGCAGAAAAGACAAACGAGAAATCCCCCGATCCGGGCAAGAGACCGTGTGGTTGGGCGTCGCGGGGGATCTTCCGGCTTCAGGTCACGCCGGCAAAAGGAGGGCCGGGGGCTGCGGTCGTGCCGGAGCCCCTGACTGGTCAGAAACGGGTGTGTTCAGTCTTTCAGTACTTGATGTCGCGGGCGGTCTGTCGCCCTTGCTGCTTGGTGTCCCGCTTGTCCTGCCGGCATTGCGAGTTGCTCTTCTGATTCGCTGCGCGGCAATCCTGTTTGGTGTCGCGCGAGCCCTGGCGGGTGTCCTGGCGGACGTCGCGACCAGCGCGGCGTTGTTGCGCCTGCTCCGTGGCGCCAGCCAATCCCGGCGCCGGGATGACAACCATCGCGATGACCAGCGCGCCGAGCTTTCTACAGATGTTCGTCATTTGCCTGCCTCCCCAAAATCAAGCGACGAAGTCGCCCACCAAGACGTCCGGTAGCCAACCCACCTGGACGTCAGTCTACCCCTCCGCGCCTCATACGATCAGTTGATTTTCCAACGTAACGCCAGGGGATACGGTAGCCATACGGTTGTCGCGCTCATGGCGAGCCATCGAACAACGCGTACAGGGAAATCAGAACAAGGGGGAGCCGTATGACATATCCTGCGAAGCTGACTGCAGTGTCCTTTGCTTGCCTGACCATCGCGTTGGCGGGTTGTGGAGGAGGGGGCGATTCCACGCCAACGAGTGCCACCACCTCGAGCACGGGAACGCAGGCGACCACGCCGACCACGCCGACCACGCCGACCACGCCGACAACGCAGTCTCCGACCGTCCAGCGCAATACGCTTCTGTCAGGCATCACGGATCCTGGTCCGAATGTCGGCAACGATGGGGACTTCTATATCAATACCGCCACCTGGATGATCTTTGGGCCCAAGGCCAACGGCGTGTGGCCGACGGGCGTGTCTCTGGCGGGGCCCGCAGGTGCGAATGGCACCAAGGGCGCGACTGGCGCCACCGGAAATACCGGCGCAGCCGGCAACACCATTCTTTCTGGCTCGGTCGACCCGACCGACAGCGTTGGCAATAACGGGGACTTTTACATCAACACCGCAACGTCCACGTCGTTCGGGCCCAAGGCCAATGGCACGTGGCCACCGGGTACTTCGCTGGTGGGGCCGGCTGGCCCGAGCGGAAACCCCGGCGCGCCTGGCACCAACGGCAGCGCCGTGCTGTCTGGCAGCGGCGCTCCCGGCAACACCATTGGCAACAATGGCGACTTCTATCTCGACACCAGTACCTGGACGATCTACGGGCCGAAGGCCAATGGCGTCTGGCCGGCGGGCGTATCGCTGATCAACCAGGGTTCCAGCGGCAGCGGCAGCGGCAGCGGTACTGGCACTGGTGCGGGCAGCGGTTCCGACACCGGCGGCCACATCCTGTCCGGGAGCGGCGCTCCGTCCGACAGCATCGGGGTCGACGGCGACTTCTATCTCGATACCACAACGTCCACCCTCTACGGTCCCAAGACGGGGGGCAAGTGGCCTGGCACCGGTATCACCATGACCACCGGCACCGTCTACAGCGGCAACTTCAACGTGCCCGACACCTTGAGCCGTGGCGCGTATGTCATGACTGGCGACGGCGGCGCGGTGGCCTTGCCGAGCGATTTTGGTGTCACGATCCCGTACGACTGTAAAAGCGTTAGCCTGACGGCCACGACGCTTGGCAAACCTACGGGCGTGTTGAACCTGGCTGTGTTCAAGGTCACGGGCTCTGGCGCTTCCGCGACGTACGCACCGGTCAGCGGGTTGAATTGCAAGATCAGCAATGGTCAGCAGAACTGCAGCGTGCAGGCTCCGGCAGGTGCGATAGCACATGGCGACAAGCTGCAGGTACAGCTCGACAACAACCAGGCAACGGGCTGGGGCGGTCTCTCGGTCAACCTCGCGTGTTCGCTATAGCCTGATGATGACCGCTGCTGGATACCGCGGTCATCATGCGTGCAGCGGGACGTCGTGTCCCGCTGCACGCTATTGGCAATCGCCGGCATCGGGCTGGACGTAGCGCGCGGGGCCGGATCACAGACTGGCCGCTACCAGACGTTCGATCATGCCAACAGCCGCAGCCAATCCATCCTCCTGCGCCATGCGTTTGCCAAGTGCCCGGGCGCGATCACGCACCTCTGGCCGTTGTGCGAATGCAATCGCCTGCGCCAGCATGGAAGCCCGCAGCCGTTTGCCTGGAACCGGATCGCCGGCCACGCCGGCGTCCCGTAGCCGCTGTGCCCAGAAGAACTGATCGCCCGCGAACGGCACCGCCACCGACGGTATGCCGGCCCGCGCCGCCGAATGCGAGGTACCCGATCCGGCGTGATGAATCGCCATCGACGTCCGGGGGAAGAGCCAATGATGCGGGGTCTCGCCCACGACGAAGAAGTTCTTTGGCAATGACGCCCCATCAATGCCGCTCCAGCCCGGATAGAACAGCGCGCGCCGGCCAGCGATGGCAGTGATCAGCGCATCGGTCGTTGCCGCATGATCGAACCCGGCCATGCTGCCGAAGCCGATGTAGATGGGCGCTTCGCCCGCCGCGAGGAATGCCTCGAGTGCTGGAGGTGGCATCCAGTGGGTCGCTGCGGCGCTCCATTGCCCGCAGACGGATGCGTTCGCAGCCCAGTCCCGTGGGCGTGGCAGCAGGCTTGGCGACACGCCGTAGAGCATTGGATGATCGCTCCAGACATGCTTGCGTGCGGGCAGGCCGCAGACATCGGCCCGCGCGGCGTTGGTGGATTTCTTGAATGCCTGCCAGAGCAGTTCGTTCACCAGGCGGTGGCTGGCGCAATTGAGCCATCGCGGCACCTTGCCCGGTGGCAGGAAGGGCGAAGCGAAGTCCGCGGTCGGCGTGATGGGGATCAGTCCGGTACCGATGGCTGGGATGCCGCGATACTCGGCCACGGAAAGGCCGACAAAGGCGGTCAGCCCGGAGATGATCAACGCATCGCAACCCTCCGATGCCTCGGCGACCTCGCGCATCCAGGCCGGCGTGCTGGCATTGGCGATGGCCGCCAGCGCACGACTCGTGTCCTGGAATCCGCCCTTGCGATAGACCGCGTTTGACAGTGCCTGCCCCGGCGCCAGCGCCTTGCGGATATCGCCCGAGAGTGCGGAGGCCGGGACGTCGAGTGCGTCGGCCGAATGCAGCGTCGAGGCATCAGCCAGCAGATGCACCTCATGACCCGCGTCGATCAACGCCCGGGCAAGCGCCGCGAGCGGGCGCGTGTCGCCTTCGGTTCCATAGGTCACCACAGCCAGCTTCATCGTTCACCTTTGCGTCGTACGGCCCTGTGAGAGGTGATTATGGCATTCATGGTTGCGAGGACCTTGTCTGCACGAACGGACATGCAGTCGTTCGTCACGCTGCGCGAAATGCGCCGTAACACAGCTTACAGACCGGGCGTCGTCTGCCTGCGGAGTTGCCGCATTAATGCAGGCAAGGGCGACGTCCCCATCAGAAACGACGGCCCGAACACCCTGACAACGTATGTGGAGGAATCAATCATGAAGCGCAATTCCGTTCTTCTTGCTGGCCTGATCGCAGCCACCCTCTCGGGTATCGCCAGCGCGCAAACCGGCGCGGTGACCTACGACACCCAGCGTGACGTCAACCAGCAGCAGCGCATCGAGAATGGCCTGAAGTCGGGCACGCTGACCACGCGAGAGGCGTCGAGCCTGGAGAAGCAGGAGTCGAAGGTCGATCGCATGGAAGCCAATTCGCTGCAGAACGGCAGGCTTTCGCCGCAGGAGCAGGCACGCATCCAGAACGCGCAGAACCGCGTGAGCCAGGATATTTCGCGTGACACGCACAACGGCAAGGTCGGCAACCCCGACAGCGTGTCGTCACAGCGGATGCAGGCCGACGTCCAGCGCAATATCAACCAGGAGACGCGTGTCCGCAATGGTGTGGAGAATGGCTCGCTGACCAACCGGGAGACGGCGCAACTCGAGCGTGGCCAGGCGCATGTCGATCACGCGGAAGCGCGCGCAGGGCGTAACGGCCATGTCGGGGCAGGGGAACAACGCTCGATCAATCGTGCCGAGAACCATGCCAGCGGCCAGATCTACCACGACAAGCACAACGGGCATCGTCGTGGCTGAGCGCCGTAGGGCGGATGCGTAAGCGCGGGTGGCGCGATGCTAATTCGCGACCGCCACGCGCACCTGCTTCAGTGCGCGGAACGGTTCGAGCTGGTCGGCGGTGGCGTCGCCATCCGTCACCAGCGTCCATCCGCGTTCCAGTGGGGTCCAGTGCTGCTGGCGGGCGCGGCCCAGCTTGGTCGAGTCGGCCAGCACGAAGATCTCGGCGGCCTGCCGGATGATGCATTCCTTCAGATAAGCCTGTTCGGCGCTGGCCTCGCACAGGCCCACGCCAGCCACGACACCGTCGGCGCCCAGGAATGCCTTGTCGACGCTGATGCGCGACAGCGCCAACTGTGCCAGCGGGCCGAACGTGCCCATGCTCGACGGCCGCACATCGCCGCCGATCAGCGTGACGCGGACTTCGGGCAGGCCGACCAGGGCGGTGACCACGAGCAGGTTCGTCGTGTAGACATGCAGGTCTGAACGCGCGGCGAGCATCCAGGCCAGCGCGGCCGCCGTGGTGCCGCTATCGAGCAGCACGGCATCACCGTCGTCGACAAAGGTCGCCGCCATGCGCGCGATCGACTCTTTCTGGTCGCGTTGCAGTGCCTTGCGTTCCTCGAGCGAAGCCTCGGGTTCGTGTCCGCCGATCTGCATCAGCGGTGCGGCACCGCCGTAGGTGCGTACGATGCGCCCTTCGCGTGCCAGCGCGGTGAGGTCGCGGCGCACCGTTGCTTCGGATACGCCGAGGTTGCTGGTCAACCGTTCAACGTTGGCATCCTCGCCGGACAGTACGAGTTCGAGGATGGCGCGGCGGCGGTCGGCGGCTTTCATGGATGGGAAAAGAGAAAAGGGGATCGAAAACGATCCCCGATCTTACCGCAGCGGTGGCTGGCTCAAGCTGTGTGGCAGGGCGGCAGGGCCGCCGTCCTGCTCACGCGCGGCGGGTAGCCAGTTCCGCGCCCTGGCGCAATGCTTCCAGCAGGCTGCGTTCGTCGGCGATGCCCTTGCCGGCGATGTCGAACGCGGTGCCGTGGTCCACCGACGTGCGGATGACTGGCAGGCCCACGGTGATGTTCACGCCGGCTTCCAGGCCAAGCACCTTGACCGGGCCATGGCCCTGATCGTGATACATGGCCACCACGAGGTCGAAATCGCCACGGCCGGCGCGGTAGAACAGTGTATCGGCCGGCAGCGGGCCTTCCACGTCCCAGCCGCGCGCGCGCAGCGCTTCCACGGCCGGAATGATCTTCTGCTCTTCCTCGCCGTGACCGAACAGGCCGTTCTCGCCAGCGTGCGGGTTGATGCCGCAGACGCCGATGCGCGGGGCAGCGATGCCCGCGCGCTGCAGCGTCACCTGGCCGCGCTCGATCGTGCGCTGTACCAGACCGGGTTCGATCTTGCGGATGGCATCCAGCAGGCCGATGTGCGTGGTGACGTGAATCACGCGCAGCTTCGGCGCGACGAGCATCATCGAGACTTCGGGCGTGCCGGTCAGGTGCGCCAGCATCTCGGTGTGGCCCGGAAACTTGTGGCCGCCCGCGTGCAGGGCTTCCTTGTTCAGCGGCGCGGTGCAGATCGCATCGATCTTTTCTTCCTGCGCCAGTCTGACCGCGCGCTCGATGTAGCGGAACGCCGCGTCGCCCGCCACGGCAGACAGTTTGCCGAACGGCAGGTCTTCGGGGATCAGGCCCAGGTCGATGCAATCGATCGTGCCCGGCTCGAAGCGTGCTTCCTCGGGCGACTGGATCGCACGGATCTTGAGTGCCGAGTTGACGAGCCTGCCTGCCTGCTCGAGACGGCGCGCATCGCCGATAACCAGCGGGCGGCATTGGGCGTAGACGGTTTCGTGGGCCAGGCTCTTGACGATGACTTCGGGCCCGATGCCCGTGGCATCACCCATCGTGATGCCGATGACAGGAATGTAGTCGCTCATGTTTGTCTTTATCCCGTTTCGTGGGGCGGTTCAGTTCTGGCGCATGGCTTGCCACGCCAGCCACAACGCAGCTTCGGTGCCGAATGCACCGGCCTTGGTGGCCACGCGGCGCGCCGGCGCGCCAGGGAGGGATTCAATGGTGTCGGACAGCGGCACGCCGGGTTCGACCTCGTGCCGCAATGCCAGCGCGGCAATACCGGCCGCGCCGAGCATGGCGCGCGCGGTTTCGCCGCCGGTGGCGATCAATCCGCCAACATGTTCGAAGGAGGGCAAAACCAGTTGCGCGAGCGCGGTCGACAGCCGCGGCCCTTCGGCCGGGTCGAATGCATCGTCGCGGCCGATACTGAGCAGCAGGTCGCGGCCGGCGCTCAGGCAGTTCGTGATCGATTGCCGTGTGGTGGTCCATGCAGGATGGCCCGCGCCATCGCGTAGCGTCTGCGGCGCCACGACCAGGGCTTCCATTCGCGCCCGCTCGCACAGGTAGGCGGCTTGCTTGCCGGAAATGCCCGACATGCTGCCGACCATCGTCAGCACCGGTCCCTGGTGATACGTGACCGGAGATGTCGTCTCCGCGCGCGTGACCTGCGCCACGGTGGACAGCGCGCGCGCCAGTCCGCCGGAGCCGACCCAGTACGCCGGCGTGTCGAGCTGATTCGAGGCGTCGGCCAGGGTCACGAGATCCTGTTCGGTTTCGGCGTCGCAGACAACGGCCGCGATGCCGTCCGCCTGTCGCGCACGCAACTCGGCGAGCACGGCCGGTGCGCCTGCCCGAACGACGTCGAGCGGCAGTAGCGCCGTGGCCAGTCCGCGCGCGGCGAGCAGCGCCACCATGTCAGCGTGACCGTTCAGGCCTTCCAGGCGCCAGATGTCGGTGTCTTCCAATGGCTGGCCGTTGACGAACATACGGCCGCCGCGTGTGGTGCGCCCTGTCGCGGGGAACGCTGGTGCGATGATCGCCAGCCCCGCCAGCGGTTGCAATGCCACCGTTTCGGTGGCCCAGTTACCGCGCAGGGTCGAGTCGATTTTCTTGTACAGCCGCCGGTGCCGGCCGTCGCCGCGATGCCAAGCGTCGATGTTGCTCGTGGTGGCATCTTCGGGCGTCATGCGGCGGCTATCGACATCAGCCGCCACGATCTCGGCATCGGCGATGCCGACGGAACTAGCCACGTCGAGTGTGACCACCGCGCGCGCGCCGTGTGCGGCAAAGCCGATTGCGCAGTCAGCGGCGCCGGACAGGTCGTCGGCGATGATCAGCCAGGTCATGCGGTGGTCCTGGCCACGGCCGCGCTGGTGCGATTGGCTACCCGGCGTGCCACGAATGCGGTGACCAGCGGCGTCAGCACGGCGGTCACGACCACACATGCGGCCACCAGGATCGTGGCGCTCTTGGCTGCTTCGGTATAGGCGGGGTTGGCTGCCGCCACCAGCGTGGGTACCGCCGCGGCATTGCCCGCGGTGCTTGCCGCCGCAACACCCGCCACACCCGTGCCGCCGCTCAGGCGGTCCGCGATATACAGCGCGAAGCCGGTGACCACCACCACTGCCACACCCAGGCCGAGGCCGAGCATGCCGGCCTGCCAGACTTTGTGCAGATCGAGGCCCGCGCCCAGCGCCAGCGCGAAGAACGGAATCATCACGGGAACGGCCTTGCTGAGGAAGTCGCGCATCTCGCGATCGAGGTTACCGAGCAGCATGCCCAGCATCAGCGGCAGGATACTGCCAACCAGTGTCGGCCAGGGGAATGCCGAAAGACCAGCCACGCCCAGCGTCACCATGGTCAGGAACGGCCCCGATTCCAGCGACATGATCGAGTAGGCGCCGACGTCCTCGGGCCGGCCGTACTGACCCATCAGCGCCATGTACAGGCCGCCGTTGGTGTCGTTCATCGCGGCCACGACGGCCAGCGTGGAGAGGCCGGCGAACATGCCCGCGCTGATCGGCGACTCGCCGAGGAAGTGGCCGAGGATCACGCCCAGCAGCATCGCCGTGCCTACCTTGGTGGCGAATAGCACGCCGCCTTTCTTGACGATGTATGGGGTGGCCTTGATGTTGATGCTGGCGCCCATGCAGACATAGAACACCGCCAGGATCGGCAGGGCGCCGGTGAACAGCGCGTTAGTGAATGACCCGAAGAACTTCGGGCCGTCGGGCGCGAAGGTGGCAACCAGTGAACCGATCAGCAACGGCACGATCATCATGCCGCCCGGCACGCGCTCGATGGCGCGCTTGATATGAATCTGCATGTTCGTCTCCAGCCGCGCCTGGGGTGCGCGGCAGCCTGTGTGTTTTGATCAATGAATTGATTGAATCGATCAATTCTGGTGCGGAGTGTAGGCGAAATGCGATTTTTTGACTAGTTCAATCATTGAAGTGATCGAAATGATCATTAGGTTACTTGAGCGACGCGGTCATGGGCTGTCACGTGCGGCACGCTGCATGTGCGTCCGGGCTGCGCTATCGTATGCGTCCCGGCGCGGAAATCGCCGCGTCACCCAGCCACCGGAGCCAAGGAAATGAGACTGATCGGGATGCTCGATTCCCCCTACGTACGCCGCGTCGCCATCGCGCTGCGCCTGCTCGACCTGCCGTTCACGCATGAATCGGTTTCGGTATTCCGTACCTTCGACCAGTTCCGCGCGATCAATCCGGTGGTCAAGGCGCCGTCGCTGGTTTGCGATAACGGTGTTGTGCTGATGGATTCGACGCTGATCATCGACTACGCGGAAACGCTGGCTGGCCGCAGCCTGATGCCCGCGGGTCTGGCGGATCGCCAGCACGCGCTGCGCACGATTGGCCTGGCGTTGGCGGCCTGCGAAAAGGTTGTGCAGAACGTCTACGAGCACAACCTTCGGCCCGAGGCCAAGCAGCATGAGCCCTGGCTGGAACGGATCGACGGCCAGCGCGCGGCCGCGTTTGAACTGCTGGAGCAGGAGATCGCCAAGATGCCGGTGCCGGCCGACGCCCGCGCGCTCGATCAGGCAGGGCTGACTGCTGCCGTGGTCTGGACGTTCACGCAGGCCATGTTGCCGGGAAAGGTCGACCCAGCGCGGCATCCGGTGCTGGCGGCGTTCACGTCGGCGGTCGAACGGTTCGCTCCGTTCCAGGATCTGCCGCACGCGTGACTTTTCGCGGAAGTTAGGTGCGTTACCCCACGCTTTTCCCCACATTCGGGTGATGCCGAGCCGCAGGTCTTCCACCAAGATAGCCCTTGGGGCGACTGGATCCTTGCCCCGCTACCACTTCAGCCCCGCGACCTCCCCGGCCAGCGGGGCTTTTTCCTTTCGGGGCGTTTGCGCGTGGGCAGTGTGCCGTCAGCGTGCTTTCAGGATGGACTCGATCTGCGCCGCCGTGCGTCGCAGAGGCGGCAGGTAGTGTTTCTCGAGATAAGCCTGATCGCGGCTGCCCAGCACCATGCTCAAGCCGAGGCCAGCCGCGGTCTTGCCGGTCTGGTCATGCAGCGGCACCGAGATGCCGGCGAAGCCATCCGCCAATTCACTGATCAACGTGCAGAAGCCGTCGGCGCGCACCGCTTCGAGCTTGCGCGCCAGCGCGGGGCGCGAACTGATCGTGAATGGCGTCAGTTGCCTGAGTTCAGCTTGCGCGAGATAGGCGTCGAGCGCTTCGGCGTCGAGCCCCGCCAGCAGCACGCGGCCGAGCGAGTGTGCATATGCCGGCATCCGGCGCCCGATCGCCATGTCCACGCGCAGTAGCTGGCTGGGTTCCTCGCGCGCGACCAGCACCACGGATTCCTGGTCGAGCATCCCGACCGAGCAGCTTTCGCCGACTTCGGCGCAGAGTGCCTGCAAGTAGGGCCGGGCCAGTTGCGGCAGGTTCATCGACGCAAAGTACGCGTAGCCCAGATCCATCACTTTTGGTGTCAGGGCGAACTGCCGGCCTTCCTGGGCCAGGTAGCCGTTGTGCGCCAGCGTCAGCAGCAGCCGGCGCGCGGCCGCGCGGGTGACGTCGAGTTCGTCCGCCACCTCCTGCATCGTCAGACGCTCCACGCCGCTGGCGTACAGCCGCAGCAGCGCAAGCCCCTTGGTCAGCGAGTCGAGCAGTTCTTCCTTCTTCGGGATCTCCGGAGCGTGGTCGTCAGGCATTGGCGTGGAGGTCAGTGAAAGGTATCCGAGGGTCAAACCGGGCTTGCGTCCGGGCTGCCGATCCGTATGATATGCGTTTTCCGAACAAATGTTCGCAAAACGTGGTTCGGCGAAAACCACGATGGCAGGACAATCCGGAAACGCCAGAAAAAACCAGAAGAACCAGGAGACAGCGATGAAGGTGATCACCACCGCGCAGGCGGCCGCGCTCGTGCAGAGCGGCTGGACCGTGGCTAGCGCCGGGTTTGTCGGGGCGGGGCACGCCGAAGGGGTGACCGAGGCGCTCGAGCAGCGCTTCTTGCGCGAGGCCCTGCCACGAGACCTGACGCTGGTGTATTCGGCCGGGCAGGGCGACCGGGGCGCCCGTGGTGTGAACCATTTCGGTAACGTCGGCATGACCCGCGCGGTCGTCGGCGGTCACTGGCGCTCCGCCACGCGGCTGGCCACGCTGGCGATGACCGAGCAGTGCGAAGGCTTCAACCTGCCACAGGGCGTGCTCACGCACCTCTATCGGGCCATCGCAGGCGGCAAGCCCGGCGTACTGACCAAGATCGGTCTGCATACGTTCGTCGATCCTCGTGTCGAGAAGGACGCGCGTTACCACGGTGGCGCGGTCAACCAGCGTGCCCGCGATGCCATTGCCGCCGGTACGGCGAACTGGGTAGAGGCGGTCGACTTCCGTGGCGACGAATATCTGTTCTATCCGAGCTTCCGCATCGATTGCGCGCTGATCCGCTGCACGGCGTCCGACACGCGCGGCAATCTCAGCACGCATCGCGAGGCCTTCCACCACGAACTGCTGGCGATGGCGCAAGCCGCGCACAACTCGGGCGGCATCGTGATCGCCCAGGTGGAGTCGGTGGTCGACTACCACGAGACCCTGCAGGCCATCCACGTGCCGGGCATTCTGGTGGACTACGTGGTGGTCAGTGAACAGCCAGGGCATCACCTGATGACGTTTGCCGAGGCCTACAACGAAGCCTATGTCAGGCCGTGGCGCGGTGAAGCCGCCGAGGCCGCGGAGCGGGCGAAGGAAGCCGAGGTGTTGCCAGATGCGTCGGCGCAACTCGATGCGCGCACGATTGTGCAGCGGCGCGCCGTCATGGAGCTTGCGGCACGCAAACCGCGCGTGGTGAACCTGGGTGTCGGGATGCCCGCCGCGGTTGGCGCGCTGGCGCATCAGGCCGGCCTGGGCGGTTTCACGCTGACCGTGGAAGCCGGTCCGATCGGCGGCACGCCGGCGGATGGACTGAGCTTCGGCGCGTCGGCCTATCCCGAAGCGGTGGTCGACCAGCCCGCGCAGTTCGACTTCTACGAAGGCGGCGGCATCGACCTTGCGATCCTCGGTCTGGCCGAACTCGACGGGCACGGCAACGTCAACGTGAGCAAGTTCGGGGAAGGCGAGGGCGCGTTGATCGCTGGCGTTGGCGGCTTTATCAACATCACCCAGAGCGCACGCGCCGTGGTGTTCATGGGCACGCTGACAGCCGGCGGCCTCGAGGTACGGGTCGAGCAGGACCAGTTGCGGATCGCGCGCGAGGGTCGTGTGAAGAAGATCGTGCCCGAGGTATCGCACCTGAGCTTCAACGGCCCGTATGTGGCGTCGCTCGGTGTGCCTGTGCTCTACATCACCGAACGTGCCGTGTTCGAAATGCGCGCTGACGCGCAGGGCGATGCTCGCCTGACGCTGGTCGAGATCGCCCCCGGCGTGGACCTGCAACGCGACGTGCTCGATCAATGCGCCACGCCGGTCGCCGTGGCCGATGACCTGCGCCTGATGGACGCGCGGTTGTTCCGGCCCGGCGTCATGAAGCTCTGAAACGGATTCTCAAAAACGAAAAAGCAGGCCGGCGTGTCCTGTTCGCCGGCAGCAATTGGAGGAAGCAACGTGCAATACCGTAGTCACCGTCATCAACGTACCCATCGCCGCCTGGCGCTGTCCACGCTCGCCGTGGCGGCACTGCTGCCGTTCGTTCCTGCCACGGCGCAGGCCCAGGCAAACTACCCGGACAAGCCGATCCGGCTGGTTGTGCCGTTCCCGGCCGGTGGTCCCACCGATACCGCTGCGCGCATCATCGGCCAGAAGATGAGCGAGACGCTCAAGCAGCCGATCGTCATCGACAATCGTCCGGGCGCATCAGGCACCATCGGCACCGAGACCGTGGCCAAGGCCACGCCTGATGGCTACACGATCGTGATGCTGGCCACGCCGACGCTGCTGGCGCCGTATCTGCTGCCGCGCAAGGGCTACGACATCTTCAAGGACTTCGCGCCTATCGGTAACGCATATGAGCTGCCGATCGTGATGGTGGTCAATCCGCACGCGCTGCCCGATGTGACCAACCTGCAGCAGTACATCGCAAAGGCCAAGGCCAACCCCGGCCAGATGAACTACACCAGCGCGGGCAATGGCAGCTTCGGCCATCTGTCGACGGAGCTTCTGAAGAACCTCGGTCACTTCGACGTGCAGCACGTGCCGTACAAGGGCAGCGCGCCGGCCATGTCCGATGTGCTGGCGGGACAGGTGCCGATGATGTTCTCGGACATGATTGCCGCGCTGCCGCACATCAAGGCAGGCAAGCTGCGTGCGATCGCGGTGGGGTCAAGCAAGCGCGTGAGCTTCGCGCCCGAGGTGAAAACCGTGGCGGAGCAGGGCTTCCCGGGATTCGACGCCGCGTCGTGGGGTGGCTTGCTGGCGCCGGCCGGCACGTCCAAGGAGATCGTGGCGAAGCTGTCGGCCGCGCTCAAGGGGGCGCTGGCCGATCCGACCGTCGAGCAGAAGATGCTGGGCGCCGGCACCGTGGCCTCGTACCTGCCTTCCGACCAGTTCGCCACGCGTATGCGCAATGACTACGCGAAGTGGGGCAAGGTCATTCAGGACAACGGTATCAAGAGCGATTGATAGCGGCGATTGATACCGGTGATTGACACCGCCGTCCGGCGTTTCGATCGGCGGCCTCGCGAGGACGCTCAGGCTTGCGCCTGCAGCGTCTGCGAATACTGCGACACGCCATTCAGGTCACGCAGATCGACGGTCAGCGCGCGCGAGGCGGGGTCGATGTTGACCTCGCCGAAGAACTGATAGCCGGCAAACGGCGACATGTTCTGCGCGGTGGGTGCCTTCTGGAATGCGACGTGCGGACCGAACGTGTTGTCGAGCGGATTCGGGCCGAAGCTGCCTGCATTGAGCGGGCCAGCCACGAATTCCCAGAACGGGTCGAAATCCTTGTACACCGCGCGTTCCGGCGAGTAGTGGTGGGCGGCGCAGTAGTGCACGTCCGCCGTCACCCACACCACGTTCTTGATGCCAGCCTGTCGGATGCGCGTGAGCAGTCGGGCGGTTTCCAGTTCGCGTCCCAGCGCCGGACCGTCGCCGTTGGCGATGGCTTCCCAGCGCGGACGCCCCTGTGCGTCCTTGCCATCGGGCACGCCAAGGCCGATCGGCATATCAGCGGCGATGACCTTCCAGGTGGCCTGCGATGCCATCAGTTCCGCCACCAGCCATTCGAGTTGCGCATTGCCGAGGAATGCCGTGGCCGCGCTTTCGGTCGTCTCGCGGTTATATCCATTTGGACCGCGGAAACTGCGCATGTCGAGCACGAACACGTCGAGCAGTGGTCCGTAGCCGATCTTGCGATGCACGCGCTCGGCCAGCCCCTGGCGGTGCCAGCGCATCGGCGCGTTTTCCAGGAAGGCGCGGCTGCCGCGCGCCACCAGCACGCGCACGTCTTTTTCCGTGTAGCGCGCGTCGCCGGAGAGATCCTTCGAGTCTGACCAGTTGTTGGTGATCTCGTGGTCGTCCCACTGCCAGATTTGCGGGACCTGGCTCGCAAAGCGGCGCACGTTGGTGTCCATCATGTTGTAGCGATGACGGCCGCGGAACTCCTTCAGCGTCTCGGCGACCTTGCTGACTTCCTCCGTCACCAGGTTGCGCCAGATGCGGCCATCCTCGGCTTTCTGCTCGGCCGTGATCGGGCTGTCCGCGTAGATCGTGTCGCCGCTGTGGATGAAGAAGTCCGGGTTGCGCTGACGCATCGCTTCATAGATGCGCATCCCGCCGAGGTCGGGGTTGATGCCCCAGCCCTGGCCGACCGTATCGCCCGACCAGACGAAGCGGATCGGGCGATCGGCCTGCTGGGACGGGGTGCGGAACGAACCCTCCGTCCAGGCGCCCATGCCACGGCGTTGCTCGGGGTTCTCGAATGCGACGCGCACGTGGTATTGCTGACCCGGCAGCAGGCCGGTCAGCACGGTGCGGGCGGTGAAGTCGGCTTCACTGGTCGCCAGCGGGCCCGAAATGCGCATCGGATTGCGGAAACCCGGCTCGGCGGCGTATTCGACCACCATGCGCGACTGACGCTCGGCGCGTGCCCAGACCACCAGCCCGTCATCCGACGGATCGCCAAGCTGGATGCCGTCGGGCGTGTTCGGGCGTCCGCTCGACACTACGGCCGGGGCCGCGAGCACCGCCGGTCCCACCAGCGCCAGACTGGCGCCCAGGCCCAGAAAGCGCCGGGAAGTGCGCAGGAACCTGCGTCGGGTCAGATCGCTGGGCTCGGCGAGCGGGGTGGTGGTCATGGTGGAGTCCGTGGTGGAACGCTTTGTCTGGGTTGTATGGTCGGCGCTTGAGCCGGGGCAACATCGTCGCGCGTGGATGTGACATGTTGTTGACATCGCAGGCGCCGATACTGGCTAGCGTCCGGGATGACCGCGCCCGGGCAGTAATGGTAGAATCCAAGTCTTTGATTTTCCGGGCAATTCACCCTTTGCCCGGTCTCAGTTCCAGACGCGTGTCCGATTGCGACGGCTTCGCGCCCTGCACAGACACCTCAACCATGACGATGACAACCACACAAGACCAGGCCCCAGCAGCAGAGCAGACGTTCGAAAGCTTCGGGCTGGATCCGCGCATTCTGCGCGCCTTGACCGAACAGGGTTACACCAAGCCGACGCCGATTCAGGCGCAGGCGATTCCCGTGGTGTTGCTGGGCAAGGATGTGATGGGCGCCGCGCAGACCGGCACCGGCAAGACCGCCGGTTTCGCGCTGCCGATCATTCAGCGTCTGCTGCCGCTCGCCAACGCGAGTGCCTCTCCCGCGCGTCACCCGGTGCGCGCGCTGATGCTGACGCCGACGCGCGAACTGGCCGATCAGGTCTACGACAACGTCGCCCGGTATGCCAAGCACACTGATCTGCGCAGCACGGTGGTCTTCGGTGGCGTCGACATGAACCCGCAGACCGATGCGCTGCGCCGTGGCGTGGAAATCCTCGTGGCCACGCCGGGCCGTCTGCTCGATCACGTGCAGCAGAAGTCGGTGAACCTGTCGCAGGTGCAGATGCTGGTGCTCGACGAAGCCGACCGCATGCTCGACATGGGCTTCCTGCCCGACCTGCAGCGCATCATTAACCTGCTGCCGGCGCAGCGCCAGACGCTGCTGTTCTCGGCCACGTTCTCGCCCGAAATCAAGAAGCTGGCCTCCAGCTACCTGAAGCAACCGGTGACGATCGAAGTGGCGCGCAGCAACTCGACCAACGAGAACGTGCGTCAGGTGGTGTATCAGGTGCAGGATGGCCACAAGCAGGCCGCCGTGGTGCATCTTCTCAAGCAGCGCGCCAACGAACAGCAGTCGCGCCAGTGCATCGTTTTCGTCAACAGCAAGATTGGTTGCTCGCGTCTGGCGCGTCATCTGGAGCGCGAGGGCATCAACGCCGCCGCGATTCACGGCGACAAGACGCAGACCGAGCGTATGCAGACGCTCGACGGTTTCAAGAATGGCACGATCGACGCGCTGGTTGCCACCGATGTGGCGGCCCGTGGTCTGGACATTCCCGCCATGCCCTGCGTGATCAACTTCGACCTGCCGTTCAGTGCGGAAGATTACGTGCACCGCATCGGCCGCACAGGCCGGGCTGGCGCCAGCGGCGACGCGCTTTCGATCTTCGTGCCGGGCAATGACGACCGTCTGCTGGCCGACATCGAGAAGCTGATCAAGCGCAGCATTCCGCGCGGCTCGCTGGACGGCTTCGATCCGACCGGCGAGCGTGCGCGTCAGGAAGACAGCGATCGTCGCCGCGCGCGTACGGAAGTTCGCCGCGTTCGCGACAATGGCGAGGGCGAGGAGCAGCAGCGCCGCCGCCGTACCGAGCCGAATGGTCGCCAGGCGTTCCGTCCGTCGGACGATCCGTTCTTCTCGCGTCCGTACGAGCCGTCGGGCAGCTACACGCCGGCACCGAAGACCGAGGAACAACTGGCCGCCGCGCTGACGCGTGGACGTCAGGCGCCCAAGCGCCCCGTGGCCGCGCTGCTCGGCGGCGTGCCGCGCAAGTCCTGAACGGCGCGTAGCCGTTCCAGCCACTGACCGGTAGCGGTCGCCAGCCAGGCGGCCACGGTCGTCTCCTGGTTCACGATGCCAAGATGCGTTCCCGCAGTGCGGAGCGCATCGAGCGGCGCCGAAGCATCGAGCGCTTGCGCGCCGCTCTGCTTGCTCAATTTCTCTCCGACTGCGTTGACCACCACCGGCACGTGCAGATAGTCCGGCGTCGGCAAGCCCAGCAAATGCTGGAGGTGGATCTGTCGCGGTGTCGAATCCAGCAGGTCCGCTCCACGCACGATATGCGTGATGCCCTGCGCGGCGTCATCGACCACAACCGCAAGCTGATAGGCCCATAGCCCATCGGCCCGTCTCAGTACGAAATCCCCGAGTTCCGTTTCCAGGTTCTGGCATTGGCGGCCTTGCCAGCGGTCGTCAAAGCAGATCGTTGCCGCCGGGCCATCTGGCACGCGCACGCGCCAGGCACGTGGCAGCTTGCCATGCAGGCCATTGCGGCAAGTGCCCGGGTAGCCGAGTGTCTGATGCCGTTCACGCACGTGCACGAGCGAATCGGCGATTTCCTTGCGCGTGCAGCCGCACGGATAGAGATAGCCGGCGGCGTCGAGCTGGCGCAGCGCCTCCGCGTAGAGGCCTTCGCGACGGCTTTGCCAGACCGGCGGTTCATCGGGGTGCAGGCCAAGTGCGTCGAGTGTGCGCAGGATGTCATTGTCGGCGTCCCTGACGCAGCGCGGGTAGTCGATGTCCTCGATCCGCACCAGCCAGTCGCCGCCATGGGCGCGCGCGTCCAGCCAGCTTGCTAGCGCGGTAACCAGGGAGCCCAGATGAAGCGGACCGGTGGGGGAGGGCGCGAAGCGGCCCCGGTAGCGTTGTGACATGGAACTGCGGGATTCAGTCGCTCTGTGGCAGTCGGTCTGTTTCAGTCGGTCTGATCTAGCGGAGAGTGCGGCGGTTGAAGCAATAGCGCCTGTGCCAGCCGAGGGTCCTCGAGCTTGTTCGTCCACCACTGCAGCGCCTTGCCGCGTGTGTTCGTCCGCCAGGCTACCTTGAAGTTTCCGGGGGCGCGTACCTCCACGGTCTCCCGGGCCTGCAGCACGCCGCTCTCGATATGCGGTTGGGCGAGCGGCGCGGGCAGCCAGCCGCAGCCCAGACCGCGGATCTGCGCTTCGAGCTTGTCGCGCATGGTGGGCACCACCAGCACATCCTGGCCGGCCAGCACACCGTGGGTGCGCGCGGGCAGGTTGCGCGACGTATCGCCCACGGCCACGATGCGGTGCTTGGCAATCTCGATCGTCGTGAGTGGCCCTTCGACGGCGGCCAGCGGATGGTGCGCGGCCACCGCGAACACAAATGGCATGGCACCAAGGGCACGCACCTGGAAGCCCTGCGTGCTTGGCGCCTCGTAGGCACCGCCGATGATAAGGTCCGCGCGATTGCTGACCAGCGCATCCCAGGCGCCGCCCAGCACCTCTTTGGAAAAGCGCAGCCGCGTGGCAGTGTTCTCGGCGTAGAAATCCTGGATCACGGGCAGCAGGGCGCGGAAATTGACGAGGTCGTCGACGGTGATGTTCAGGCTGGCTTCCCAGCCGGTGGCCAGCCGCTTGATGCGTCGCTCCAGGTCGTCGGCCGCGCGCAGCAGGTGGCGGCCCTCGTCAAGCAGCGCCCGGCCAGCTGGTGTCAGCTCGGCGCGATGGCGGCGCCGGTCGAACAGCAGCACGTCGAGATCTTCCTCGAGCTTGCGGACGACATAGGTCAGGGCGGAGGGCACCTTGCCCATCTCGTGGGCGGCGGCGGCAAAGCTGCCCTTGCGCTCGATGGCGTCAAGGACTTCGAGGGATTCCAAGGATAGGGGCATATTCAGATTTTCTGAACGACTGCTTCTAATGCTGTGCCCGCCAATATACTCCCGCTGCCCTAAACTGCCTAGCATCGAAACGCCACGACCCATATGGATCTAGCCACCTGGGTCGATAGCCAGGCCACAAGGAGGGCCATCAAAATGATTGAAATCCGTAAATCTGAAGAACGTGGGTATGCGGACCATGGCTGGCTCAAGTCGTACCACAGCTTCTCATTTGCTGATTACTACGACCCACGCCATGTCCAGTTCGGGTCGCTGCGCGTGATCAACGAGGACCGCGTGGCGCCGGGCATGGGCTTCGGCACCCATGGGCACCGGGACATGGAGATCATCAGCTATGTGCTTGAAGGCGAGCTGGCCCACAAGGACAGCATGGGCAACGGCAGCGTGATCCGTCCGGGCGATGTGCAGCGCATGAGCGCCGGCACGGGCGTGCGTCATTCGGAATACAACCACGCGGCGCACGATACGACGCATTTCCTGCAGATCTGGATCATGCCGAACGAGACCGGCATCGAACCCGGCTACGAGGAGAAGCGCTTCGAAGCCGCCGACAAGCGCGGTCGCCTGCGCCTGGTGGGTAGCCCGGACGGCGCCGAAGGTTCGGTGGTGATCCATCAGGATGTGCGCCTGTACGCTGGCCTGTTCGATGGCGATGAAGCTGCCACGCTGTCGTTGGCGCCGGGCCGTCGCGCCTATGTCCACGTGGCACGTGGGCGTATCAGCGTGAACGGCCAGGTGCTCGAGGCTGGCGACGCTGCGAAGCTGGAAGACGTGGAAACCGTGAACCTGTCGCAAGGCAGCGGGGCCGAGGTGCTGGTCTTCGATCTGTCCTGACCGGCTCATCCGTTTCCTACCTCGTGGCATTGACGCCCGCTTCGGCGGGCGTTTTGTATTTTTACCGCTTTTAGCTTTTTGCTTACCAGTGCTTACACGAGTATTGCAAAGCCACCGGGGCGCTATGCTATCGTCTGGCTATACGGCCAAGGGACCGCCGCGGCACTTCGCCGCACACCGATTAATCGTCACCCGATGACTTTCGTTTCCATTCTTCTGGCGCTGATTGCCGAACAGTTCCGCGCCTTGGGTCGGAACAATCCGATTTTCGATATCGTGCGCGTGCTGGGCGACCGGGCCGAGCACGCATTCGATACCGGACGCCCGCGCGACGCCGCGCTGGCCTGGCTGACCGTGGTGTTGCCGCTGACGCTGGCGGTAGTGATCGTCCACTATCTGCTGTCTTCGATCAGCATCGCGCTGACGCTGGTCTGGAATGTGCTGCTGCTGTACCTGACCCTCGGATTCCGGCAGTTCAGCCACTACTTCACCGACATCCACGAGGCGCTCAACCGCGACGACCTACATACCGCGAGGACGATCCTGCACGAGTGGACCGGGCTCGATACCGTCGAAATGCCGGTCAGCGAGATCGTGCGCCATACGCTTGAAGCGGCGATCGTCGCCGTGCATCGCCATGTCTTCGGCGTGTTCTTCTGGTTCCTGGTGCCGATCGGCCCGGGTGGCGTGATCCTCTATCGCACCGCCGAGTATCTGAGCCGGCAGTGGAACAGCCCGTCCAACGAACGCAGTCCGGCCTTGGGTTGTTTCGCCGCGCAGGCGTTCTACGTGCTCGATTGGGTCCCGTCGCGCCTGACCTCGATCGGGTTTGCGATCGTCGGCAACTTCGAGGATGCGGTCTACGCGTGGCGCAACCACGCGCGCAAATGGAACGACGCGGTCAACGGCATCCTGCTTGCCAGTGGTGGTGGGGCCCTCGGCGTCCGGCTCGGCGCGCCGCTGGCCGAGGACGATTCGAGTGTGATACTGCGCATGAGCGTGGCGGGCGTCGACTATGCTCCCGGCATGGACGATGGTTCGGACCCCGTGCCGCCCGAATTCGGCAGCGATCCAGGTGTTCGCACGCTGCAATCGGCAGTTGGTCTGGTCTGGCGTGCCGTGGTCCTCTGGATGATTCTGCTGGCGATGATCTCGCTGGCGTTGTGGGTGGGTTGAGCCCGCAACGACTCTCGCGACTATCGCAATGCTCGCAAAGAAAAAAGCGCCACATCGTTGGCGCTTTTTTCTTTCTCCCGGCGGCCGATGGCTGGTCTATCCGGCGGCCTGCTCCTGTGGCTGCCCACAGCGCCAGCACGCCGCGAACTGTGCCTCGTGCCATTCTCCGCAGTGCCGGCATTGCCAGTGCGGACCCGGCCTCGGGTTCGCGGCGGCATTCAGCACCGCCCAGGCATCGGCTTCGGTAGCGTCATCGAGAATCCAAACCTGGGGCGCGCTTTCCTGCAGCGGGATATCACCCGCCGCGCCTGCCAGCCATGTGTTGCGGACCTCGGCCTGGATGCCAGCCGCGCGCAGCACGTTTTCGCAGTGCGCGGCGTGGACCAGCGATGGCGTCCTCAGCAGCAGTTTCATGATGGCGCGAAGCGAACGGGCAGGTGCGCTTACCTTACCACGGCTTCTGCTGGCGTGACTCGTGCAGCAACTGCGTGTAGAGCTGATGCCGGCGCGTGGAAATCGTGCCGTCGTCGATGGCCTGCAGCACCCCGCAGCCCGGCTCGTTGATGTGATGGCAGTTGTAGAACCGGCATTCGGTCAGCCTTGGCCGGAACTCCGGAAAGGCCCGTTCCAGCATTCCTTCGCTCAGGTGGTGCAGACCGAACTCCTGGAAGCCTGGCGAGTCGATCAGATAGCCCGGACGGCCGTCGATCACTGCCCATTCCTCGGGCAGGTGGTACAGGCGCGTGAACGTGGTGGTGTGCTTGCCCGAGTCGAGCTTCGCGGAGATCTCGCGAGTCTGCGCTTCCACACCCGGAATCAGCAGGTTCAGCAGCGACGACTTGCCCATGCCGGACTGGCCGATCATGATGCTGGAGACGCCCGCCGTGCGCGGCTTGAGCGCGGCGAGCGCCTCATCCGGGCGCCCGTGCACGGATAGCTCCAGCGTCTCGTAGCCCAGGTCCTCGTAGAGCTTCAGCCGCCGCCGCGCGTCATCGAGCCGCGCGGTCAGGTCGGTCTTGTTCAGGATCACCAGCGGCCGGATTTCCAGCGCTTCGGCCGATACCAGGGCGCGGCCCAGCAGGTCTTCGGAGAAGCTGGGCTCCGTAGCCAGGACGATGATGACCTGGTCGATATTGGCAGCCAGCAGCTTCGACTTGAACTGGTCGGAGCGGTGCAGCAGGTTCTTGCGCGGATCGATCGCAGTGATTACACCCTGATCGACCGAGGCCAGTTCCACGCGTACATGGTCACCCACGGCGGCGTCGCTCTTCTTGCCGCGCGGAAACGCGTGCAGGTGCGTGCCGTCCGCGCGTTCCACGACATAGTGCCGGCCGTGTGCCGCGACAATCAGTGCCGATTCGCTCGAGTCGTTCTTGCCGATGCCTTTCCCGGCGTTGTGATGGCGCGCGCTGCGGGTCATGCGTGCGCCAGCAGGCGGTCGATCCGCTGGGCTGCGGGCGGATGCGAGTAGTAGAACGCGCTGTAGAGCGGGTCGGGGGTCAGCGTCGAGGCGTTGTCCTTGTACAGCTTGACCAGCGCCGAGACCAGATGGCCAGCATTGGTCTGGTGCGCGGCGAATTCGTCGGCCTCGAACTCATGCTTGCGCGACGATACGCTGGCCAGGGGGCCCAGGAAGAACGTGAACACTGGCAGCGTCAGGAAGAACAGCACCAGCGCCAGCGCGTGGTTGCTGCTGCCGAAGTTCGGCAGCACGCCCAGCCCGGTGAAGAACCACTCGCGCGTGGCCAGCCAGCCGAGCAGGGCCAGGAACACCAGCGACAGCGCGAAAGTCACGATCATCATCTTGGCCACGTGCCGACGCTTGAAGTGGCCCAGTTCGTGCGCCAGCACCGCTTCCACTTCCTCGCCATCCAGCCGCGACAGCAGGGTGTCGAAGAACACGATGCGCTTCGATGCGCCAAAGCCTGTGAAATAAGCGTTGCCATGGGCGCTGCGCCGGCTGCCATCCATCACGAACAGGCCCTTGCTGGCAAAGCCGCACTTGCGTAGCAGCGCCTCGATGCGCTCGCGCAGGGTTTCGTCGTTGAGCGGTTCGAACTTGTTGAACAGCGGGGCGATGAAGGTAGGGAAGATCACCTGCAGCAGCAGGCTGAACGCTATCCACAGCAGCCAGGTCCAGACCCACCAGTACGTGCCGGCCTGGTCCATCAGCCACAGCACGGCCAGCAGCAGCGGCAGGCCCAGCACGCAGGCCACCACGGCCATCTTGAGCAGGTCCGCCAGCCAAAGTCCGAACGTCATCTTGTTGAAGCCGAAGCGCTCTTCGATCACGAACTGGCCGTAGAGCGAGAAGGGCAGGTCAATCAGCCCGCCAATCAGCACCACGCTGGCGATCAGCGCGACGCCATAGAAGTAGCCACCGCCGCCGAATACGTGCAGCCAGAGCTGGTTCAGCGCGTGCAGGCCGCCCAGGAGCGTGAAGCCGATCAGGACGGCCGCGCCGGCCAGCACCTCGAGCATCGACAGCCGCGTGCGTGCGATGGTGTAGTCCGCCGCCTTCTGGTGGGCGGACAATGTGATGGTGTCGGCAAAGCGCTCTGGCACGGCGCCGCGATGACGGCCCACATGGCGAATCTGGCGGCTGGCCAGCCAGAGTTTGGTCAGCACCATGACAACCAGTGCGGCAAGAAAGATCAGCGTGAACATCTGTGGGCCTTGTTGACGATGGCGCGGCGGAAGGCATGCATACCTGGCCATCGGGGCGGATATGCGAGAATTATAAATTGTTCGCCCGCCGTACCCTTGGGTAACTCGTCGGGCGCTCTTATCCGACCTCCATATCGAGCCGTACCGCCAGAATGACAAGCCCTTCCGCATCCTCCGTCAAAAGTGAAAACAACCTCGTCTGGTTGGACATGGAAATGACCGGCCTGCAGCCGGACACCGACCGGATTATCGAAGTGGCGGTAGTGGTCACTGACTCCGAACTCAATATCCTGGCCGAAGGGCCGGTGCTGGTGATCCATCAGCCGGATGCCGTGCTGGACGCGATGGACAACTGGAACAAGGGTACCCACGGCCGCTCGGGCCTGATCGACAAGGTCAAGGCGTCCACGCTGACCGAAGCCCAGGCCGAGGCCGAATTGCTGGCGTTCCTGAAGCGCTGGGTGCCGGCCAACAAGTCGCCGATGTGCGGTAATTCGATCTGCCAGGACCGCCGCTTCATGGCGCGCTACATGCCCAAGCTCGAGTCGTTCTTCCACTACCGCAACCTGGACGTCTCGACGCTCAAGGAACTCTGCAAGCGCTGGGAGCCGGCGATCCACAAGGGTTTCACCAAGCGCCAGCTTCACACGGCCCTGGCGGACATCCTGGAATCGGTGGAAGAACTGCGCTACTACCGCCAGCATTTCATCAAGACGTCGGCTTCCGCCACGCCCGAGGCGCCCGAGGCACCCCAGGCACCAGCAGCCTGACCGTTCAAGAGCAGTACCTCCACGCGGCGGGCCGGTGCGCGGCCTCCACCGCGCCACCCTGTCGCCCCCGCCCATGTTCACGCGCATCGTCTCGATCATCACCCCGGTCATCCTGATCATCCTGATTGGCTGGCTCTACGGACGCCGTGCCCATCCGGACATGACCGGCATCAATCGGGCGACGCTGGAAGTGATTGCGCCGTTACTTGTGGTGTCGGCGTTCATCAGCAAGGACTTCGTGCTGGCGGACCAGCTTGTCCTGCTGGCCTGTGCGGTGGCCGTGGTGATCGGCTCGGGGGTGCTGGCCTGGCTCGTGGCCCGGATGATCGGGGCCAATCCCCGCACGTTCGTGCCGCCGATGATGTTCAACAACTGCGGCAACATGGGCCTGCCGCTGTCGGTGTTCGCATTCGGTCCGGCAGGCCTGGCGCCGGCCGTGGCGCTGTTCGCGGCATCGAACCTGATGCATTTCACGGTCGGCATGAAGATCGTCAACCGGCACGCATCGATGGCGCAGATCGCGCGCAACCCGATGGTGCTGGCCACGGTGGCCGGCGTGGCGTTGTCGCTGGCGAAGCCCTATTTCACCTTGCCCGAGCCGGTCTATGAGTCCATCAAGCTGCTGGGCGATGCCACCGTGCCGCTGATGCTGTTCGCGCTCGGCGTGCGCATGAAGGACGTCAGTCTGCGCAACTGGGGGATGGGGGTGCTGGGCGCAGCGGTTTGCCCGCTGGCGGGGATCGTCGTGGCGCTGGGACTGGCCTGGTGGGTGCCGATGACCGACCTGCAACGCGGGCTGCTGTTCGTCTTCGCGGCGCTGCCGCCGGCAGTGCTGAACTTCCTGGTGGCCGACCACTTCCGGCAGGAGCCGGATCAGGTGGCGTCGATCGTGCTGCTCGGCAATATCGCGGCGGTGGTATTCGTGCCGATCGGGCTGTACCTGGGTTTGAAGTGAACCTTTCAGTCTTCTCCCCGCTCCCGCCGGGCGGGTGTGGGGAGAAAACGTCAAACCTCAAGCCGATGCAGGCTTCGCCCGCACGGCGTTCTTCGGCCGCCAGGCCTTGACCACCGCTTCGTCGGTCTCGATGTACGGTCCGCCGATCAGGTCGATGCAATACGGCATGGCCGCGAACACCCCCTGAACGATCGACTTGCCATCGGCATCGCGCAGGCCTTCCAGCGTCTCGCGGATGGCGCGCGGCTGGCCGGGCAGGTTCACGATCAGCGCGGCGCGGCTCGGCGTTTCGCGAATCACGGCCACCTGGCGCGACAAAATCGCGGTCGGCACGAAATGCAGGCTGACCTGGCGCATCTGCTCGCCAAAACCCGGCATTTCCTTGGTGCCGACGGCCAGCGTGGCTTCCGGCGTCACGTCGCGGCGGGCTGGGCCGGTGCCGCCGGTGGTCAGCACCAGGTCACAGCCAGCCACGTCCACCAGCTCGATCAGCGTGCGCGAAATCTGCGCCTGCTCATCGGGGATCAACCGTTCCACAGACTGCCACGGCGTGGTCAGCGTCTTGCCGAACCAGTCGCGCAGCGCGGGGATGCCTTCGTCCTGGTACGTGCCGGACGATGCCCGGTCGGAAATCGACACAAAGCCGACCACCAGCTCGTCTGGGCTCTTGCGGGCGACGGGCGATGTCGGTGGGGTCTGCGGGTTCATGCTTCGGGCTCCGGTGCGTTGTCTGGGGCCGCGTCGGCGTCCTTCGCTTCCAGTGCGGTCTTGATGGCCTGGAACAACTCGCGGAAGTACTTCGGCGGCTTGGCCAGTTCCTTTTCCTTGCGGGCATTGCGGATGATGTTGCGTACCGATTGCACGTCCACGCTTGGGTGCTCGCCAAGGAACTTGGTCAGCGCGTCGTCGTCGGCCAGCAGCAACTCGCGCCAGCGCTCGATCAGGTGCATCCGGGCCGTTTCGGCCTTGCTGGTGCCCTTGAAGCCTTCCAGAGCTGCCCGGATGGTGGCAATTTCGTCGTCGTCCAGGCCACGCATGACCTTGCCGACAAACTGCATCTGGCGGCGCTTGCCTTCGTGGCTGGTGATCTTGCGGGCCGCGTGGATCGCGTCGGCCAGCGCCTCGGGCATGGGCACGCGCGCCAGCCTGTCCTTGGGCAGGGACTCCAGCTCGGCGCCGATGTCCTGCAGCGCCGTCATATCGCGCTTGCGCTGGGACTTGCTCTTGGGCAGGTCGTCCTCGTCCTCCGGGGCAAAGGCGCCCGGGAATCGGCCATTGGGATTGTTACGGGTATTTCGCGTCATGGGCGGCATTTTATCTTGCTATGATTCCCGTTTGGACTTTTGATCACGCCCGCCCATATGAGCCAGACCGCTGAACAGACCGCGCATTTCACCTACACCCAGGACCAGCTCAAGGCCATGGCGGCCGATGTGCTGCGTGTGGCACGCGAGCTCGGCGCGACGGATGCCGCCACCGAGATTTCCGAGGGCAGTGGCCTGTCGGTGTCGGTGCGCAAGGGCGAGGTGGAAACCATCGAGCAGAATCGCGACAAGGTGGTGGGTGTGACGGTGATGATCGGCAAGCGTCGCGGCAATGCCAGCACGTCAGATTTTTCGGCCGCCGCGCTGCGTGCCACGGCCGAAGCCGCATACAACATCGCCCGTTTCACGGCCGAGGATGACTGCGCCGGCCTGGCCGAGGAAGAGTTGCTGGAGCGCGACCCCCAGGATCTGGACCTGTTCCACCCGTGGACCATCGATGCCGAAGGCGCGATCGACATTGCCCGCCGCGCCGAAGCGGCGGCTTTCGCCGTCTCGCCGAAGATTCGCAACAGCGACGGCGCTAGCGTGTCGGCCCAGCACTCGCAGTTCGTGCTGGCCACGTCGCGCGGCTTCTCGGGCGGCTATCCCTACTCTCGCCACTTCATCTCGTGTGCGCCAATCGCCGGTTCAGGCGGCGGCATGCAGCGGGATGACTGGTATTCGTCGAAGCGCGCTCCCGGAGCGCTGGCTGAGCCGGAAGCGATTGGCCGCTATGCGGCGGAGCGCGCGCTGGCCCGCCTGAACGCCCGCAAGCTGTCCACGCGCAAGTGCCCGGTGCTGTTCGAGGCGCCACTGGCTGCTGGCCTGCTAGGCGCGTTCGTGCAGGCGGTGTCGGGTGGCGCGCTGTATCGCAAGTCGACGTTCCTGTATGACACGCTGGGCAAGGAAGTTTTCGCGCCGCACATCCAGGTTTACGAACGGCCGCACGTGCCGGGCGCGATGGGCAGCGCGCCGTTCGACGAAGAGGGCGTGCGCACGCACGAACGCGACGTGGTGCGCGACGGCGTGGTGCAGGGCTACTTCCTGTCGACGTACTCGGCACGCAAGCTCGGCATGAAGACTACCGGCAACGCGGGCGGCTCGCACAACCTCACGCTGACCAGCTCGCAGACGCAAGCGGGCGACGATTTCGTCGGGATGCTGAAGAAGATGGGCACCGGTCTGCTGGTGACCGAGCTGATGGGGCAGGGCGTGAACTACGTGACCGGCGACTATTCGCGCGGCGCCTCGGGCTACTGGGTCGAAAACGGCGTGATCCAGTATCCGGTGGAGGAAATCACGATTGCCGGCAACATGGTCGAGATGCTGCGCCAGATCGTTGCTGTTGGTGCCGATGCGCTGGTGCGTGGCACCAAGGAGACTGGCTCGATCCTGATCGAGCAGATGACGATCGCCGGGAACTGATGGTTTGTGCGTCTCTTCCAAACGGGAGAGACGACAAGGGCCGATCAGGGACGACGAAGGGCGGCGCAAGCGGGTGAACCCGTTTGCGCCGCCCTTTTTTATTCTTCCCCGGAAGCCGGCCGTTCGTACGTCACGAACGCATAGTCGAAGCCATTCGTCTCCGAATGGTGGAGCTCACGCGCGGTCTCGACCCATGTCGTGCGGTCCACGGCCGGGAAGAACGCATCGCCTTCCACATCCGCGTCGATTTCCGTGACGATCAGGCGATCGGCGCTCGGCAGTGCCTCCGCATAGAGTTGTGCGCCGCCGATCAGGAATACCTGTTCCGCACCTATGCACAGCCGTTGCGCATCCTCGATCGATCCCACCACATCGGCGCCCTCGATATGCAGGTCGCGGTTGCGGGTCACCACGATATTGCGGCGCCCCGGCAGCGGCCGGCCGATCGAATCCCAGGTCTTGCGACCCATGATGATCGGCGCGCCCATGGTCGTGCGCTTGAAATGCTGCAAGTCTTCCGGCAGGCGCCACGGCAAGGTGTTGTTACGGCCGATCACGCCGTTGCGCGCGCGCGCGACGATCAGTGTCAGCAGCGTCATACGGCCACCGGCGCCTTGATCGCGGGGTGCGACTCATAGCCGACCAGCTCGAAATCGTCGTACTTGTAGTCGAAGATGCTGTCGGGACGATGCTTGATTCGCAGCGTTGGCAGCTTCATCGGCTCGCGCGAAAGCTGCGTCTCCACCTGCTCGAAGTGGTTGCTGTAGATGTGGCAGTCGCCACCGGTCCACACGAAATCGCCCACGCCCAGGTCGCATTGCTGCGCGATCATGTGCGTCAGCAGCGCGTAGCTGGCGATGTTGAACGGCACGCCGAGGAAAATGTCGGCGCTGCGCTGGTAGAGCTGGCAGGACAGCTTGCCATCGGCCACGTAGAACTGGAAGAACGCGTGGCAGGGCGGCAGCTTCATCTGCGGGATCTCGCCCACGTTCCAGGCCGACACAATCAGCCGGCGCGAATCGGGGTTGTCGCGGATCTGCTGCACGACCTCGGTGATCTGGTCGATATGGCGACCGTCCGGTGTCGGCCATGCGCGCCACTGGTAGCCGTAGATCGGGCCCAGTTCGCCGTTGGCATCGGCCCATTCGTCCCAGATGGTGACGCCGTTGTCCTTCAGGTACTTGATGTTGGTCGAGCCCTGCAGGAACCACAGCAGTTCATGGATGATCGACTTCAGGTGCAGCTTTTTCGTGGTGACGACGGGAAAGCCCTCGTTCAGGTCGAAGCGCATCTGGTAGCCGAAGACCGAGCGCGTACCGGTGCCGGTGCGGTCGGACTTTTCGGTGCCATGCTCGTACACATGGCGCATGAAGTCGAGGTACTGTTTCATCGGGACAGGAAGTGGGAAGTGACGTCGGCGCGCGGGCCGCAAGCGGGGATTTTAGCCTGAAAGCAGAAAGCCGCCCGAAGGCGGCTTTCTGCGTCAGACGAGGGGTGTCAGTTGGCTTGGGTGGACGGCTCCCGGCGCTTCTGCGTCAGGTAGCCGGCGCCCAGCACGCCGCCGACGATCACCAGGTACAGCGCCCACTTGATGATGGGTTGCGCCTCGAAGAACGGCTTGGTGATCGGCTCGCCCAGGATCATCTTCACAGCCGTGAAGGCCAGCACGCCGGCACCCACGTAGATGATCGACGGGAAGCGTGCCATCAGCTTGAGCACCAGGCTCGAGCCCCAGACCACGATCGGAATACTGATCAGCAGACCCAGCACCACCAGCAGGAAGCTGCCGTGCGCGGCGCCGGCGACGGCCAGCACATTGTCCACGCCCATGACCGCGTCGGCGATGATGATCGTCTTCATCGCGCCCACCAGCGTGCTGGCGCCGCTGCCATGCTCGTCACCGTCTTCCTCGGCCGCCAGGAGCTTGTAGGCAATCCAGACCAGCGCCAGGCCACCCACCAGCAGCAGGCCGGGGATCTTCAGCAGCCAGACCACGCCGATGGTCATCGCCGAACGCACGACCACGGCACCGATGGTGCCCCAGACGATGGCTTTCTTTTGCAGGTGCGGCGGCAGGTTACGCGCCGCCAGGGCGATCACGATGGCGTTGTCGCCGGCGAGTACCAGGTCGATGACGACGATCGACAGCAGCGCTGTCAGGAACTGCATCGTGAACAGATCGGTAAACCACTCCATGTAGGCTCCTCAAGTGCAAATTGCTGCGGGCCGGTCGGGCCAGCAAGTTTTTTTGACACCTGGGATTACGGAGCGACGGAAGTTGCCGACAAGGGCGGGACTGCCTTTGCAAACCGTAACACCAGGTTGCAAAGGTCTTGCTCGACACGCTGGTACGGTATGCGCACCAGGGTCAGCACAACCGGAGACGGGTCAGCGCCTCGGAATGACGATTGTGCTAAGGGCATGGGCCCCCAAGCTACTCCCCTTTAACTTCCCTTTGGAAGGGACGCTGACACCGGATGCTCCGGCGTTTTGCGTTGGGCGCGATTATACCGAAGCTGCGGGAAAAATGTTGCGTCACCGACAATGTGTCTGAATGTATGGACAAGGTGTGTAGGCAAAAGCGGGCTGCCGGGCCATGCAATGCATGACGCACGCATATGCATATGCGCCTATGCTTGTTGGATTGGCGGTCGGTCGGTGTGCGCCAGACACGACAGGAGCGCACCCCACGCCAACCGTGTGCCCGTCGTGCCATGCGGTCTTTGAGGGATTCACGTAGTGCCCATCGACAATAAGGAAACGTCATGCCGGCTGTTACGACACCACTGAACCCGTCTCGCCCCCAGCCTCAGTCTCTCCACCACGCCAACCACCATTCCGCTCCCGAACACGCGCAGGACCCGACGCCACGCCTGGTCGTGGCGAACGGCGCCCATGCCGCGCTCAGGCCGGAGTTCATTCAGCAATATCACGAGAACAGTGACGCGCTGCGCGCCGAGATCGTCGCCGGATTGCTCCGGTCGCAGGCGGGTATCAGCCCGAAGTTCTTCTACGATGTGCTCGGCTCGCGCCTGTTCGAGGCCATCACCGACTTGCCGGAGTACTACCCGACGCGCACCGAGGCGTCGATCTTCGCCAGCGTCGCCCCGGCGATCGCGGCGCGTGCCGGCAGCGGTTGCGTGCTGATCGACCTCGGCGCCGGCAACTGCGAGAAGGCCGCCCGGCTTTTCCCGAGCCTGCAACCGGCCCAGTACGTTGCGCTCGATATCTCGGTGGATTTCCTGCGTGGCACCCTGTCCGGGTTGCAGCAACAGCATCCGCATATTCCGATGCTCGGTCTGGGCACGGACCTGTGCGGGCCACTGGACCTGCCACCCAACGTCAGGCGGGGCCGCCGGTTGCTGTTCTACCCGGGTTCCAGCATCGGCAATTTCACACCGATCGACGCGCTGGCGCTACTGCAGCGGCTGCGCGCGGTGACGGGCCATGGCGATGGTGTGCTGATTGGCGTGGACCTCTACAAGGACGCTGATACGCTGGTCGCGGCCTATGACGATGCCCTTGGTGTCACGGCCGCGTTCAATCGCAATGTGCTGCGCAATGTGAACCGGATCCTGGGCAGCGACTTCGCGCTCGAGGACTGGCGCCACGTGGCATCGTTCGATCAGCAGGCATCCCGCATCCAGATGCACCTTGAGGCCGAGCGCGCGGTGACGGTTCGCTGGCCTGATGGTGAACGCAACTTTGCCAAAGGGGAGCGGATCCATACCGAGGACTCGCACAAATATCGGCCCGAGGATTTCGCGATCCTGCTGGAGTCGGCTGGTTTCACCGACCCCGTAAGCTGGACCGACCCACGCGGCTGGTTCGCCGTTTTCCACGCGCGCGGCTGAGCGCCAGCGGAGAAGCCGCGGCGCCGGCAGGGGGATAGGGCGCGCGGGAAATGGCACCGGCTCGCCGGTGTCATAATGCGCGCAGCCGGCGTGTCCGGCTTTTCTTTCACCCTCAGTCACGGACCTTGCGATGAGCGGCTTCTCCATGCTTCCCGATCTCCACTTTACCGGCGGCAAGGCGGCGTGGCCCGATGCGCGGCGTCTGCCGCGCGAGGGGCTGGCGCAGGCACTCGTGGAATCGCGCAACCGCACGCTGGCGTGGCTGGGTGCGTTCGGTCAGACACGCCGTGGCTGGACCGTCCCGCGCCAGTACGATTGCAACCCGCCGCTGTGGACGCTGGGCCACGTCGCCTGGCACGCCGAGTGGTGGTGTCTGCGCGGTGTGCGCCATCTGGAGCAGGGCGGTATCCGCCTGCCGGTAGCCAGCGAGCCATCCTTGCTTGATGGTGCTGATGAATGGTTCGATCCCGAGCGCATTGGTCCTGACGAGCGCTGGGAAATCGCGCTGCCAGATGTATCGCGCGTCAAGCAGTACGCGGCCCAAGTGCTGGATGGATTGCTGCGCCGCATCGCGCTGCTGGCCAACGACGATGATGCAACGCTGTACCCGTTCCGCCGCGCGCTGTACCACGAGGATGTGCAGGGGGAGACCATCGCGGCATTGTTGCAATCATTGGGCGTAGCGCCGGCTGAGCCGGCATCCGTGGGCCTGGCGGCATCGGTCTCTCACAACGACGCGCTGCATTTTCCGGGCGGAAACTTCACGCAAGGCTGGAGCGATGCAGATGGTTTCGCATGGCCCGATGAACTGCCGCCCCAGAAGGTCTATGTGCCGGCGTTCGAGATGGATGCGGCACTGGTCTCCAACGCGCAATACCTCGAGTTCGTCGAGGACGGCGGCTATGAGCATCCTGCGTACTGGTCCGCGGCGGGCCGCCAGTGGCTGATGATGCAGGAGCGGTCCGCGCCGCGCTACTGGTCTCGCCATGCCGTGACGCGAAGCTGGGTGGTATCGCGCTTCGGAGCCGAGCGCACACTCAACCCTGATGAGCCGGTGCGGCACGTAACCCTGTTCGAGGCGCAGGCATGGTGCGTGTGGGCGGGTCGCCGCCTGCCGCAGGAAATCGAATGGGAACTGGCGGCCACGCAGAATCGCGGACTCCAGTGGGGCGCGCTGCGCGAATGGACCGCCACGCCATACGAGCCCTATCTGGGCTTCAGCGCGGAGCCGACGGACGGCGAGATCGTCGGCCGCTTCGGCACCCATCAGGTGGTGCGAGGTGTGTCGTTTGCGAGCCCTGCGCGACTGCGCCATACGCGTGCGCGAACCGCGCTGTTGCCCGAGGACGATGTGTCGTTCGTCGGGTTCAGGACGTGCGCGGTGTGAGGGGGTATCAGCGGCTCGCGCTCGTCGCACGCAAGCCGGCGGCATAAAAAAAGGCACCCGAAGGTGCCTTTTTTATTTATCGCTCGTAACGCGAGCGGCTGTTGCGCTGGCCGCCGAAGCCGCCGCGATCGCCACCGCGGTCACCGAACTTGCGGTCGCCGAAGCTGCGATCGCCAAAGCTACGGTTGCCGTCGCGCTGGCCGTCACGGTTGCCGCCAAAGCTGCGGTTACCGTCACGTTGCGTGGCGTCACGGTTGCCATCGCGCTGTGCGAAGTCGCGGTTGCCGAAGCTGCGTTCGCCACCAAAGCTGCGCTGCTGAGCTTGGCCTTGACCCTGGCCTTGACCTTGACCACGGTAGCCGCCATTGCTATTGCCATTGCTACGGTCGCCGAAACCACGCTCACCACGATCGCCGAAGCCACCACGGTTGTCGTCGCCGAACGGACGCGGGGCGCGATCGCCGAAACCACGGTTGTCGCTGCTGAATCGGCGCTCGCCGAAGTTGCGGTCGCCGCTACCTTCGCGGTTACCGCGATAGCCACCGCTGCCGTTGTTGCCGCGATAGCCGCCACCGGTGCCACCGTTGCCGCGGAAGCCGTCGCGGCCGCCCGGCTTGCCGCCGAAGTTCGAGCGCGGCTTCGGCGAGCGACGCGGTTCGAAGCCCTCGATCACCGAGGCGTCGATGCGGTTGTTCGTGAAGCGCTCGATACGGCGCCACTGGAACATGTCACCGTGGTTCACGAGGTTGATCGCCACACCCGAGCGACCGGCACGGCCGGTACGGCCAATGCGGTGCACGTAGTCTTCCGCCTGCTTGGGCAGGTCGAAGTTCACCACGTGGGTAATGTCGGGCACGTCGATGCCGCGCGCGGCCACGTCGGTGGCCACCAGCACGCGCAGGTTGCCACGGCGCAGGGCCGTCAGCGTGCGGTTACGCGCGCCCTGAGTCATGTCGCCATGCAGCGCGCCGGCGGAGAAGCCGGTGTCCGACAGGCGCTCGGCCAGCGAATCGGCATCGCGCTTGGTAGCGGTGAAGACGATGGCTTGCTTGAGCGATGCATCGCGCAGCAGGTGGTCGAGCAGGCGCTCCTTGTGCGACATGTCGTCGGTGAAGTGCAGGCGCTGTTCGATGTTGCTGTGGTCGGCGCGCGCGGCGGCGATCTCGATGCGCTGCGGGTCGCGGAGCTGGCGCGAGGCCAGTTGGGCGATGCGGGCGTCGAGCGTGGCCGAGAACATCAGCGTCTGGCGCGATGCCGGCGTGGCGGCAACGATGGCGTCGATGTCGTCGGCGAAGCCCATGTCGAGCATACGGTCGGCTTCGTCGAACACCAGCATTTCCAGCGCGGACAGGTCAATGCGGCCGGCTTCGATATGGTCGAGCAGGCGGCCCGGCGTGGCCACGAGGATGTCCGGCATACGGGCCAGCATGGCCAGTTGCTTCGGGTAGGGCATGCCGCCCAGGATGCTGGCGCAGACGATACGGCGCAGATGGCGGCCATACTTGGCGGCGGCTTCGGTTACCTGCAGGGCCAGTTCACGCGTCGGCGTCAGCACCAGCAGCGACGGCTGGGCCGGAGACGGACGGGGGCGCTTGCCCTTCATGCGCTTGGCCGGTTCGGTCGGACGATGCGTGGCCGGCTTTTCGCTGATGCGCTGGATTGCGGGCAGCATGAACGCGGCGGTCTTGCCCGAGCCGGTCTGGCTGGAAACCAGCAGGTCGCGGCCGGCCAGGAAGGCGGGGATGGCCTGCGCCTGCACCGGTGTCGGTGTGTTGTAGTTGGCTTCGGCCAGTGCGCGCAGGATAGCGGCGTCGAGGCCGAGTTTTGCGAAGCCGTTTTCCGAGGCTTCCACGGCCGGTGCGGCGTCAGCGTTCAGCATGGCGTCGAGCTTGTCGAGCGGGCTGGCGGTATCGGCGGGCGTGGCGAATGCGTCGGTGGCGGAGGCAATAGGCTGCTCCGCACGGAAATCGTGCTGGGTCATGTCGTACGTCTTAAAAATGCATGGCACCCCTGGCAGATGTGCGCGAAGGGGTGGGCGCAGTGCAAAGTCTTAAAAAGGCTTCGGCGCCAATCGGTGGGCCGTTCGACAGACTCAGCTGGCAAAACGGCGGCAGGCAGGGGCGACTGGTTATCGAGAAACCAACCGGAACCCTGGCAGGCAAACAGCTAACAATCGGGCTGTTCTTCAGGATCGGAGACGAGGCAGCGTCAGGTGAGTGGTGCGTTCTGGCCAGGCACCTGTCAGCGATACTTCCGAGAAAATGACAGAGGCAGGGAGCAGAGCTTGGGAGGTAGCGGATACGCCACAGCGTTGAAAGCCGGGCGAGTTGCGGAACTCACAGTGCGAAACTCACGGCGCGGAGTATAGCAGAACACCGAATATTTTGTTGCGGTGCGAAAAGTCCGAAAAGGTAACGGGATGTATCGCGCACATGGCTTGCATGTCCGGCCTTGCTGCCTATACTCCAGAGCGCGAGCATCGATGCTCGTACGGGGCGGACGACGACAAGTCCCGCTGATCCTGCCTTTGGCAAGGTTGGCTTGCCACTCGGCCCCGGCATTGCGGTCATTGTTGCCATTGCCAGGTTTTCTTCGACTGTCCGGGTGGTCCGGATGGACGTCCGCGTCATGGGCGGAATCACGGGAAACATGCTTGGCACAGGAATGACCGGAATTGCCGGCGACGCAGACCCAGGAGGTCCGGGCCCGTCCGCAACCCAAGCCCGCCACTCAGTTGGCGGGCTTTCTATTTGAGGCGCATTTGGTGCGCTGCTTGCGATGCGCCAGGTCCGGCGGGTCAGCCCGTAGTGTCCGGCGACAAGTACAATTCCGAGCTGCCGTCAGCTTCGCTGGCCCGGATTACCACCACTGTGACGTTGTCCTGACCGCCGCGCGCCAGCGCCAGTCTCACCAGTTCATCTGCCGCGTGCCGGCAATCCCAGGAGGCCAGTACCGTGGCGATGTCCGTATCGTCGACGTCGTTGTAGAGGCCATCGCTGCAGAGCAGGAACATGTCGCCGTCCCGGACGTCCAGCGTGAGGGTCTCCAGGTCAAGCGTGGCGGCCGCCCCTACGGCGCGTGTGATCGCGTTGTGGGCGGGATGGTGTTTCGCTTCGTCGGCGGTGATAAGGCCACGCGCGCGCAATTGCTCCACGTGACTGTGGTCGCGTGTGAGCTGTTGCAGATGGTTGTCGCGGAGCAGGTAGAGCCGACTGTCGCCTGCCCAGAGACAGGCGCATTGATGCCCGCGCGAGACGAGCGCTACTACCGTGCTGCCGATCACGCGTACCCGCGCATGCCGTGCTTCATCCATCAGCAACTGATTGACGCCGAGGATGGCTGCGCGTGTATCGGCGATGGCCTGATCGAGATCGCCGGGCAGCGATAGCGTCGATAGTGCCTCCACGATCGAGCGGCTGGCGAAATCGCCATGCGCGTGGCCGCCCATGCCATCGGCCACTACCCAGAGGCCGGGCGCGGCGAGCCACGCGTCCTCATTGCGCGCCCGCGCGAGCCCAACATCCGTGTGCGCGGCGGATTCCCACTGGAACGCTGTTGTGTTCTCCATATGTCCAGCATAGCGGCTGCCGCCGATCCTGCGCCCGAGTTTGCTATACTGCGCCCCGTCTTTTGGCTCGCCTGCCCCGATGCGGCGCGAGCCCCAGGCAGACGGTCCGCTCGCCGTAGTTCAATGGATAGAACGAGCGCCTCCTAAGCGCTAGATACAGGTTCGATTCCTGTCGGCGGGACCATCATTCAGTCTGCACTGGCCTCTCCCTTTATCGTTTCTTCCGATCGTTTCGCGCCGCGCCGTCTCTCGCTGTAGGAGAACGCCTTGCTGCGGAATGTCCTCGCTCCTACATCGTGCCGGTAGTCCAATGCATATGCTCGAGAAAGGAAAAGGCTGAACAGGAGTGCCATATGAAGCCCATTCTTGTGCTTCTCGTCACCTCCGTGGCGCTGCTCGGTGGGTGCGTCATTACCCCCGATCATGGCGATCACAGAGGCGGTGGGTATTACGGCGGAGATGGTCGATCTGAATACGATCGAGATCACGATCACGGAGATCGTGATCGGGGCGATCACCGGGATAACGATAGTGACCGGGATCGCTGGCAAGGTGGCCCGCACTACTAGCGTGTGTCCTGATCTCGCGCCAGGCGGCCACGGCTGGGTTGGGGGCTCCCTACGTATTTCCAGGCGGGGCAGGTCGTCACCAGCGGAAGCGTCAGCGCCATTGCGGCGCTGTACATGAACTATCCGTAGTTGCTGCCACGCGACGTGGCCAACGGCAGCATCGCGCCTCCGGGGACCACAGTCGTTCCTGCGACGGCACCCCGTTAGGTCCACGGGGCAGGCGTATCGTTGAGGATCAAGTCATGCGCGGGTACATTGCGCTGACGTCCATGCGGTATACAGAGCCTGACCATGCAGACCGACCCTGAATACTGGTTTCACGCCAAGCGCTATGGCTGGGGGTGGGGGCTCCCGACTTGCTGGCAAGGTTGGATAGCCTACGGCGCGTACTTCGCGTTGCTAGCGCTGGCTGTCTTCTTCTTCCGCGTTGACCACCGTCCCGTTGTCTTTGTCTTCCTCGTGGTGATCCTGAGCCTGGCGCTGTTTGTCGTTTGCTGGATCAAGGGGGAGCCGCCACGCTGGCGTTGGGGAGACGACTGATTGGCCCGTCGCTGATCTACCTATCCACCTTTTGGCAGGCCATTTCACGATGGTCTGTTTTCAATTTGGCCAGTGTCCGCGCCCGCCGGTCATTGATAACTGAGCGTGAACGTTGCCAGCGCTCTGACAGCGCCGGGTCTGACGGTTCCGGTTGCAACGTAGCGCGCGGTCAAGGGCACAAGGGTGGTGGCGGCAGACGGCCCCACGTACCATTGCCCGGGGTTTCCTCGTGCAGCGGAATCGGCGCCAAAGGTGATTGGCGTGCCGCCTCTCGACAGTCGAAGCGCAATGCCGCGCGCCGTGGAATCAAGCGCCGGCGTGAGATCGTTTGTCCTGTTGACGGGCCGGATTGCGTCCGTCAACGTGATATGGATGCCGATACCGGTTGGACACGACAAGCTGATGTTGAAGTCGGCGCGTTCGGTGCTTACTCTGCCGACCGGCAGCAGGCTCGCAAGCCTGACCGGGGGCAGCGGCACCTCGACGTGCGGTGTCGTGACGGTGCAACTGTTGGCCATGACTCGCGTACCGGGTGTGATCGTGATGGTTCGGGTGACTGTATCGAAGCAACTGCCCGAGAACTGGACGGTCATGGAGGGCAGGCTGGTCAATGCGCCGGACTTGATGGGACCAGTCACGATGAGTTCAGCCGAGAAGTAGTCCACGGCGGCGGCGTTTGGACTCGGTGGAGAAAACGTCGTCCTCGATGGTGCTGCAGCCAAACCCCCCGTCCAGCCGTCGGTCATTGCAAAACGCATACCTATGCCCGCCAGATTGGTCTGGTACGCATTGGGCATTCCTGGCACTGGAATCCCACTGACACTCGTTGTTTTCGTTACTGGGCACCTAACATCGGAAAGTCTAAGGCCGGGGTTTTGCCACGCGGTTGCCAGTTGCCGTCCAACTCCTTGGTCTCGCGAAGACGTCAACGACGTCCCAAATGACAGGCTGAACGGGGTCCCTGCGGTGCTTGGATAGATGATCGAACCTGCGGACACTGGCTGGACTGGGGTCAAGAAGATGTAACCACCGAGGAGGGTGATGCGGATAAGCCCGGGCCGCGTCGGGTTCCATCCGGTGTGCCGAAAATGTCTGATGAGAGGTTCAAGCATGGGCAATAACTTGTCGCCGATGGAAACGCACCGGGACTGAGATTCCGCGCCGCGGTCCATCTATTGAGATTGAAGGGAACGGTGACTGCAATCGCGGTGCATTCGATGTCATGCGTCAAAGCCAGTCTCGTTAAGTTATTACTCTACCGGTGTAGCTGTTGGTGTTTGAATAGTAATAAATTGAATTTCTCTGTTCGGGCGAAACGTGGCGTCTCTCGACGCGATCCGTTTACCTTGTGGACATTTCCGATTGGCCGATTCAGCGACCGGCTATGATGTCGGCTTCACGCCGCAAACAAGGACACATTTGGCCAGCTTCCGCCTACCCATGTCATCCGTCCGCGCGAATCTTTGCCGGTTGCCGCTGCTTGTCCTGATGGGTGCGATGCCGGCTCTGGCGGTGCCACCGGCGTCCGATCCGGCGCTGGCCGATACATCGGGCTGCACGGCGCTGATCAATATCGTGCAGGAGAGCTTGCGGGGTGAACTGGAGGTCCCGTGCGCGGAGCCGAATCGCGAGGCCTGCGAGGCCAAGAATGGGCAGATCCGCGCCATGCTGGAAATCGTCGAGCAGCGCCGGCAGCGCAAGGCTGACGAATGCGAGACGCTGGCACAGGTCAACCGGCTGCTGCGTACGCTGCCACCGAAGGGGTGAGCGCAGCCGGGCAGGGTGCTGCCGGAATCAATGCGACATCTTCGAGAAAAGCTGGATCACCGCCACGCCGGCAATGATCAGCCCGATGCCGAGCCAGGCCGCCAGGTCTGGGACCTGACGGTAGAGCACCGATGCGATGAGCGTCACCAGCACGATTCCGGCGCCGCACCAGATCGCATAGGCCACACCGACTGGCACTGTTTTCATCACCTGCATCAGTAACCAGAACGCCGCTACGTATCCGGTCACCACCAGGACGCTGGGGACCAGGCGCGTGAAGTTCTCGGCGGCCTTGAGACTGCTGGTGGCGATGACTTCGGCAACGATGGCCAGGGCGAGGAGCAGATATCCGTTCATGAATTGATCAAAAGAGACTGTTGCGGCACGCGGATTCGATATTATGCAATCCGCGCCCCCGATCACCCCCAAACGGGGCTGCAAACCATGGGACGAATTGCCGAGAATCCTGGCGTCATAGTAATTTCAGGTGATCGATTACCCTCCCACGCGGTGGTTGCCCTGCAAGGGATAGGGGAATTGAATGATGGTATGCGCTGAAAACGCACGGGGCGCCCGGGAATACACAAGAGGCGCCTCCAGAATGTCGCGGCAGTATCCAATCTGGCCTGACCATGCCGGCACCAAAACATACGCCGGCGGCTGGCGAGGTTGTAGATGGGATCAAGGGGAGCATCATGAACAACGAGCTTGACGGGGTAACGGCCTGGCCGACCACGCGACTCGGCCATTTGCAGGGGGAGTCCGATCCCGGGCGCGATCCGGGAGAGGGCGTCTGGCAGAACACGATTGCCGCAGCCGACCACGCGCTGGAAGAAGCCTCCCGCATTCAGCGAGGCGTGCAGCAAAATCTGAAACTGATGCAGGAAGTGCGGACGCTGCGCGACGAACTGCGCCGCGCTCATGCCGAGATCGATCGCTATCGAGGGATGCACGCGCGCGTGGTGGTCAGCATGCGGCAGCTCGAGGATGAGCACAGCGTCGAGATGTCGCGCCTGCAAACCGACAACGAACTGCTGCTGGTGCGCCATCGCGTCTACAAACTGCTGGCGGAGCACTACGCCACCGCCGCGTTGCGGTTCGATCCCGCTGTGTTCGCCGAGCACCGTGACCGGGTGCTCGAGCATGTGCTGTTCCAGCGCCGCAAGGGCATGTCGCTCACGCAGATCGGCGTGGGGGACATTGCCTTCCTGCTGCTCTAGCAGATCGGGTCTTTGAGCTTGGGCCGTTGCCCGGCGACCATCAGGCGACGATCAGGCGACCATCAAGCGGACTTTGGCTCGCGCGGCTTGAGCACCAGCAGCGCGAGCATGCCGCCCACCACGCCCCAGAACGCCGAGCCGACGCCTGCCAGCGTCATGCCGGACGCCGTGATCATGAACGTCAGCAGGGCCGATTCCCGTTCGACCGGCGTCTGCATGGCCACCGTCAGTCCATTGGCGATCGAGCCAAGCAGCGCAAAGGCGGCGACGGCCACCACCAGCGCCTTTGGGAAGGCCGCGAACAATGCGGCGATGCTGGCTGCCATGATGCCCATGACCAGGTAGCCGATACCGCAGACCACGGCGGCCATGTAGCGGCGGCGCGGATCGGCGTCAGCCTGCGGGCCGGTGCAGATCGCGGCCGTGATGGCCGCCAGATTGATACCGTGCGATCCGAACGGCGCCAGGATGGCCGACGCCACGCCCGTGACCGCAATCAGCGGACTGGCCGGCACGTGGTAGCCATCGGCACGCAGCACGGCCAGCCCAGGGATGTTCTGGGACGCCAGCGCCACGATGAACAGCGGCACGGCAATGCTGACGAATGCCGATACCGAGAACGCAGGTGTGGTCCAGACCGGCATGGTTACGGCGAAGTGAAACTGCTCGAAGTGCAATTGGCCGAGTACGCCGGCCAGCGCGACGCCGATCACCAGCACACCGGGCACCGCATAACGCGGCCACCAGCGCCGTCCAAACAGGTAGACGGCGAACATCACCAGTAATAGCAGCGTTTGGTGCTGGGCCTGGACGAATACGTCGACGCTGATGCGGAACAGGATGCCGGCCAGCAAGGCCGAAGCGATGCTGGCCGGTAGCGCCTTCATGAGCTTGTCGAACCAGCCGGTCAGGCCGGCCGCCGTCATTAGCAGGGCCGCCATCAGGAACGCGCCAATCGCTTCCGGGTAGGGCACGCCGGGCAGGGATGCGATCAGCAGCGCCGCCCCGGGCGTGGACCATGCAATCACGATCGGCACCCGCATCAGCAGCGATAGTCCGAGCGTGGTGACACCCATGCCGATCGATAGCGCCCAGATCCAGGACGATATCTGGGCATCGGTCAGGTGCGCGGCTTGTCCGGCCTGGATCATCAGCACCAGCGAACTGGTGTAGCCGGTCAGCATGGCGATCAGCCCGGCCACCGTGGTGGAAACGGACAGGTCGGACAGCTTGAGGGGGGCTGCGGTCATGGTGGGTCGTGCGGTGCGGGCCCGAGGGCAACGGGCGGTATCTTCGCACGGGATGACCGGAGTGGTGTTCTGTTTTCTCCTCTCTCCCGCAAGTGGGAGAGAGGAGCAAGACCGGTGGTCGGCGTCAGCGCCTCAATCCGCCACCTTGTCGCTCGGGAACTTGAACGAGTCCCGCAGCAGGTAGCTCATCGGAATATCCAGCGTGATCCCATGGGGCGGGATCGGCTGCTGGAACCACTTGCGGTAGAGCTTCTGGGTTTCCTGGTCATAGATCGCGTTGACCAGGGCCTTGTCGACGATCTTCTTGAACTCGGCGTCCTGCTTCGACAGCATGATCGCGTAGGGTTCGATCGTCAGCAGGTCGCCGGTCACCGCCAGCGAAGCCGGGTTCTTCGCGTTTGCGCGCAGGCCGAACAGCAGCACGTCGTCCATCACGAACGCATCGGCGCGGCCCGATTCCACCATCGCGAACGCCTCGGCATGGTCCTTGGCCTCCAGGACCTTCCAGCCCATCGCGCCGGATTCGTCCATCTTGCGGATCATGGCCAGCGGCGTGGTGCCGGTGGTGGAGACGACGGTCTTGCCGCGCAAGTCGCTCCAGCGGCGGATGCCGGAATCCGACTTGACGAGCATGCGGCTGCCGGCGATGTAGTGCGGGATCGTGAAGGCGACCTGTTCGCGACGCTCGCGATTGTTGGTGGTCGACCCGCATTCCAGATCGGCCTTGCCATCGACGATGGCCGGGATGCGCGTGGCCGGCGTCACGGGCACCCACTCCACGCGCAACTGCGGCATTTTCAGTTGGGCGCGCACGGCGTCAGCCGCCTTCAGGCACAGATCGACGGCGTACCCGACCGGCTTGCCGTCGGCAATGAACGAGAACGGCACGGAGCTTTCGCGGTGCGCGATGCGGATCGTGCCGGTCTGCTGGATGCGCTGGATAACCGGACTGGATGCCGCCTGCGCCGCCGGGATGGCGGCCGGCGTCAGCAATGCGGCAAGGGAAAGGAAGACAGACGCGACGCCCCCGAACGAGGCGCGGCGTGGCAGGCCCGAATTGGTCATGATGACACCCGTCGAAAATTAGTCAGAAATAACCGTGGCGGCGCTGGCCGCCCTGGCCATCCGCCGATCACCAATTGGCCGGATCGGTCCGGCTCTGTCGTGCTTCGTGGTGCTGCTTCTTGTTGTGCGATCGGATGTTTCCGATGGCGCTGATTGTTCCACGGGGGGCGGCGGTGACACAACTGCAAACGCCGGCAGACGTGCGCTACGCAATGGCGGCGTCCCCGTAACGCAACGCTTCGACCCAACCCGCGTTGACGGGGGCTTTCCCTTACGGAGTTATCCGACTTCTTGTGGCTCAGCCGAATGGCTATTCTTCAGCCGTGCCTTGCGAGCAGGGCACCGAGGAGAGACTCTTGGGCCCGTGAAGGAACGGGCCCTTCTTTTTTGCTTCGGCAGAAATGGGGAGTATCTATCCGGCGGTGACACGCAAGAACAATGCCAACGCCAACGCCAACGCCAACGCCAACGCCAACGCCAACGCCAACGCCTGCGCATCGTCGTCGGCGCCAGGCGTGCTGGTAGCAGCCCGCGGCTGGGCGCACCGCCTCGGCTATCTCTACTGGGCTCTCGGGACGGGCCGGATTGGATTGGATGGCAATGGCGCCCCGTCACGGGCATCGCACGCAGGCATGATCACGGCGGCAGGGCATGGCAGCCCTCCGCGAAGTGGGTAGTCAGGCGGTCCGGCCTACTTGCGCGCGCGGCGGTCGATCGGCCAGATGACCTTGGCGGCTTCGCCGTCGAGGCGATAGGCGTGGCAGGTGCCCAGTACCCAGGGTTGGGGTATGGGGGCGTCGCCTTCCAGCCGCGCGTGCCAGGGTGTGGTCTCGCGCTGCATGGACATGATCGTCTGCATGGCGGTGGTGGCGAGCGGGCCCAGCAGTTCGGTTAGGTGTGTGCAGCCCCTGGCGCCACCCAGGCGCGCCTTTGCCTCCTGCCGGAAGCCGCTGCCGACACGCAGTCCCTCCAGCACCGCATAGGCCGCGTTGATCTCGGCGCAGTAGGGCGTGGGGCCGGTATCGGTACGGGCCGACATGTGCCGGATCACCAGTTCCGCGTCGATCGTCATGGTCAGGCGCATCTGGTGGATGGATCCACCGGCCGGAAGCGCGATGAAAGGCAGTTCGGTCGGCACTGGGGAGATGTCATGCAGTTCGGCCTCGATGTCGTACAGGCCGTCGTCGCGCAGGTAGCCGCGGCAAAGGATCTGGCGGGTATGCCGCAGCGTGCGTTCCGGCTGGTTCGGAGTCTCTGGTTCCATGCGTTGCCCTTCAGGCTTGCTCATCCTGAGAGGATGATGTACGCACGTGCCTGCTCTGCGACCCCCCATAATCGGGTAGCGGGTAGCGGGAAATCCCGCGTACCGGACGCCGGACGAAAGTGTCCGGCGTATCGGGTGCCCGCCGTCTTGTGTCAGAAGACCTGGCGTACGCCCACCGTCACGCCGACCATATTTTGCTGACCGGTCATGGTCGGGTACTTGAACGCAAAGGCAGTGGCGGTGCTGTCGAAGCTCAACCCACCGTTGTGGGCATAGCCAACGGACAGGTACACGTCCGTGCGCTTGCTGAAGTTGTAGTCGGCAATGAAGCTGACCTGCTGCATATTTGCCGGGTTGGTCTCCGGCGACGTGGCCGCAGTGCGTGCGCTCTTGATGTCCGCGTAGTAGTACGCCAACGACAGGCCCAGCGCGGGCGTTGCCTGGTAGTTGATGCCGGCCCACCAGTAGTCGTCACGCAGCACGGTGGCGCCATTGGAGAACTCGCCCTTGTTGTAGCGGTACCCCGCCGTGAACTTGAACGGCCCGGTGTTGTAGAGCGCGGCGGCGCCATACTTGTTCACCCTGCCCGGTTGGCCCGTTACGGCGGCCGGGCGCCAGATGTCCGCGGCAACTGAGAATCCCAGGCCGCTGCTGTCCAGGTACATCAGCGAACCGCCGTAGGCGGTGTTGTCGGTGAAATTACCCGGTGTTTCACCCGCGCCGCCGTTGGCCAACACGATGTTGGCGTTCTGCACTGCCGTGCCGGTACCGAACGAGAAGTGGCCCACGGCCTGCAGCGGTCCGAACTGGCCGGTGTACTTGACCATATTGTCTTCGCGGTAGTTCAGGCCCATCCACCAGATCCCCGGTTCGTAGGTGGCGGCAAAGCGCAGCGGCGCGAAGTTGGCCATGCCATCGAAGAAAGAAGTGTACTGACGCCCGAAGCTGAGCTTGCCGTATTCCTTGTTCTGCAAGCCGATGTAGGACTGGCGGTTGAACAGCGGGGCGCTTTGCAGGGCTCCGGAATCCCACTGGAAGCCGCTTTCCAGCACGAACATCGCCGAGTTGCCGGCACCCAGGTCTTCCACGCCGCGCAGGCCCCAGCGCGAGGCGGACAGGCCGCCAACGCTAGGCATGCCGAAGCGGCTGCCGCCCTGCGTGGGCGTGGCCGCGCCAGCGGCCACCCGGTTGACGTACTCGACGGATCCGTCAATCACTCCGTAAAGCGTCACGCTGGTCTGCGCATGGGCAGTGACTGCAGCAGGCGCCAATGCCGCCAGGGTCAGGAACTTCCTTTTCATGCTTGAGGGTCTCCGTATCGTTTTTGGATTCCGGCGGCAGGTACACGAGGTGTGGTTCCGGCCCGTCCGGTCGCGCTGTTTCTCGGGCGCGTGCCTGTGCTGCCTGTTGCAGGTCGTGGCAGCTAGCGCAGGCAAAGTAGAGCGCAGAAGCGCGGCGAGGAAGACCACTCCAAATGGCCAGCGTGTCGTATTCGCGCACTACCCATCCGTATTGACCCTGATGTTCTCGGTGGACGCTGCGCGGCAGCGGTGTGCCATCTCCATGCAATACGGGGTTGTCGGCGACTACCCTTCAGGGGTGGCGCCAAAGTCGGGTTGAGCCGCTACGCTGGTGTCGAACTGGCTGCCAGTGCACGGAGCGTCGACGCGCGTGGCGCGCCGTCCTGCTGGTTCTGTTCCTTCTCCACGCCTGTCGGGTGTCCTTGCCGGCAGGTATTTTCATGCCGGCCCGTTGGCCGGTTTTTTTTGTTTTCTTCGCGGTGTGGTGACGGAAGGGAGCTGGACCGGGTTGTTGTGGTCTACAGGCTGGATGGCACGAGGCCGGAATGCTTACCCACTGCCATTGCGGTCAGCGCGTGAAGAGGGCCCGGCGGCGTCGCAGCCGAAGCAACATCGGACTGCACGACGCTCCAGGAGACAAACGGCTCCCATGGCAAGACCCGTCGAACCCACCGCGTAGCGCAGGCCATGCAGCCATACCGGGACATCGTCACTGCCTGGTCAGTCCGGTGCATCTCGTCGTGCTCAAGGGCCAGTGGGGCCAGTGGGGCCAGTGCCTCGTGCGGAGCGAAGCGCCTGGCGTCATGCCTGAGTTCACAGCACTTCTCGCACATATCGGCTGCCACGATGTTCGAGGTGTATCGCCGCACCACGGGTGCGCTCGTTCGGGGCTGGCCAGCAACAGGCAGGCGACTCCAGCGCTGGACACTTGCCCAGTACAAGGCGCGCAGCGCGCGGTCGGATGTGGTCGACGCGGTCTGCTGGCCAAGCTCCAGATGGTGCCGGGTGAGTACCCCTTCTTCGGCCGCGCAGGCCAGGCAGACCAGCTGCCGCCGGCCCTGCGCCTGCTGGATCCATTGGTCGAGCAGTTGCGCGCGGCATGCCATCACCTCGCGGGGATCGGGCATCGCGTACAGCGCCAGCATAAGTTCGAGCTCGCGACGCAGCGCGCGTACTTCGGCGATCAGCGCGGACAGCCGGGGCTGCAGGCGCCCGCGTTGCGCCGTGGCGCAATCCCGTGCACTGTCCGCGTATGTGCTGCGGCGCATGCGGTGGCTCCGGTCAGCCTGCACGGGGGGAATGCCATAGCCCGTGCGCATCCTTGCCGGCAAGGATGGCCGCGATCTCTTCCGTATGCTGGCCGGGCGTCGGTATCGGCCCCGGTCGCCGGGCCTGGCCGTCGAAGCGCGGTGCCGGCGCAGCCTGCAGTTGTCTGTCGCTTTCGAAGTACACGCCGCGAGCGACGTTGTGCGGATGCGCCGCGGCTTCTTCAGGGCTCAGTACCGGCCCGAAGCAGACATCCGTGTTCTCGAGCAGCGCGCACCATTCCGCGCGCGTCCTGCTGGCAAACAACTCGGCAAAGTGGCGATGCAGTTCCGGCCAGCGTTGGCGATCCCATTGCCGGGCGAAGCGCGGGTCTTCGGCTAGGCCGAGCTTTTGCAGCAGCAAGGCATAGAACTGCGGCTCAAGCGCGCCCAGCGTGACAAAGTGGCCGTCGGCGCAGCGATAGGTGGCGAAGAAGTGCGAGCTGTCGTGGACGTTCTGGCCACGCACGCCCGTCACCAGGCCCTTCTGGCGCGTGGCAAGCAGTAGTTGCAGCATGTGGGCCGAGCCATCGGTGATGGCCGCATCGACCACCGTACCCTTGCCGGTCGCTCGTGCGTTCAGGATGCCGGACAGCAGGCCAATTGCGAGGTAGAGCGCGCCGCCGCCCACATCACCGACCAGTGTGATGGCTGAGGAGGGCGGCTCGGAAGGGGCGCCATTGTAGTAGAGCGCGCCTGAGAGCGAAATGTAGTTGTTGTCGTGCCCGGCAGCTTGTGCCAGTGGACCGTACTGGCCCCAGCCTGTCATGCGGCCGTAGACCAGGCGGGGGTTGCGCTGCTGGAGCACGTCAGGCCCGAGCCCGAGGCGCTCCATGACGCCCGGACGCATGCCTTCGATCAGCGCATCCGCATCTTCGATCAGGCGCAGCACCAGCTCCCGGCCTTCGGCCGTCTTCAGGTCGGCAACCACTGAACGCTTGCCGCGATTGAGCACGCTGCCGTCTGCCGGAGCGCCGGACTCTCCGGAGGCCGTGCGCTCTATCGCAATCACGTCGGCGCCGAGGTCCGCAAGGTGCATTGCGCAAAACGGGCCCGGGCCGATCCCACAGATTTCCACAATCCTGATGCCAGACAGCATGATGTTCTTCGTTCTCCGAGGTGAAGCCGCTGGCACGTGTCAGTCGCTGCGGCGCCGGTGCCGGACGGCAGGCCAGCCAAGCTTAGGGCGCGTTGGCGCCCGACCGGCCTCCCCGCATTGGGGAGGTGGGGCGGGGTGGCGTCGGTGCGGAGTACGGGAAAGTGGTCTTGCGGCCCGGGACGGTCCCGGGCGAGCAGCAGCGCGGGAGAGGCGTCAGTCCAGCTTCGCGCCGGTCAACTGAACGAGCCGCTGATGCACCGGATACATCGCCTCATAATTGGCCAGCGCCTGCCTGCTGCTGTTGCCGATCGGCTCCATGCCGATGCCGCGCATGCGGTTGCGGATCGCTTCGGTGCCGATCACGGCGCGTGCCGCACTCTCGATGCGTTCGACGATTGGCGCGGGGGTGCCGGCGGGCACCATCATGATGAGTTTGCCCGTTGACTGGAATTCCGGATCTGTCAGCCCGGCTTCAGCCAGCGTCGGCACATTGGGAAGGGCGGGCAGGCGCCGCTCACCCGTCACCGCCAGAACACGCAGCTTGCCCGAGTCGATAAAGGGCTTGGCCGAGAACGCGGTAACGAAGGCGATGTCGATCTGCCCGCCCACCAGGTCCTGGATCATCGGTGCTTCGCCCTTGTAGGCGACATGGGTGAGGTCGATCTTGCGTGAGCGGTTCAGGTAGGCACTGGTGAGGTGTCCGTAGGAGCCCGTACCCCACGAGCCGAATGAGGCGCGGTTGTTGGCGGCCCAGTTGAGCAGTTCGCTGACGTCCTTTGCTGGTATGCGGGGATTGACCACAAGAAGGACGGAACCGCCGCAGACCTCGGTGACGAAGGCCAGTTCCTTGCGGGGATCGTAGGGAAGCTTGGTGAACAGAAACTGGTTGGTGAGGATGGCCTGCGTCAGTGTCAGCAATACGGTGTAGCCGTCGGCCGGAGCCTTGGCTGCAACGTTTGTGCCGATGACGCCGGCGGCACCCGGACGGTTCTCGACGATGATCGGCTGGCCCAGGCGCTTGCTCATTTCCTCGGCAAGCATGCGAGAGACAGTGTCAGCGGCGCCGCCTGCGGAAAAGGGCAGCACGAAGCTGATCGGCCGGGTCGGGTAGGTGGGCTGTGCCGAAGCCGACTGGCTCACCAGCACCAGCGCCAGCGCCAGCATGCACGTCCATCTCTTGCGGATCATCGTTGCAGTCTCCTTGTCGCGGCTGGTGTCCGCCGCATCTTGTCATGGGTTGCTCGGCCGGCCGGAAGGCAGGGCGGCCATGGCTCATTCCCGGGTTCCCGGTGCTGTGGCAGAAGTCATCATCATGCATGGGCCGACAGAGACCACTGCCTACCCGAACGGAGTAAAGAATGGGGGGTATTTGCGCCGCGATGCAGCATGCCGAGCCGTGCACGGAGCCTGCCGAACGGCGGAACTACCGAGATCCTCTTACTGGCTGGTGCGCGGAACATGTCACTATAATGTCCAGCTTCCCGTCGCCGGGCCGCTGCCTGCGTGATGAGTCCGGCACCACAGAATCATGTCTTCGTACCAATCAGGGCAGACACCGTTGGCAAGCATCCACTCGCACGTATTCGAGCCCATTGCCGGCACCAAGCTGGTACCGCCACGTCCTGCACGGCGGCCACTGGCTCGCGAGGCGCTGCTGGCGCGGCTGCTGGAAGCGCGGCACCAGCGTTGCGTGGTGATCCAGGGCCCAGCCGGATGCGGCAAGACTTCGACGATGGTGAGTTGGCGCCAGGTGCTGGTATCACTGGGCTTCGAAGTGGCATGGCTGTCGCTGGCCGAAGAGGACGACGAGCCGGGCCGCTTTTTCGACTGCCTGCTCGCCAGCATCGGGCTGGTCGAGGGCGAGATTGCGCGCAAGGCCGCGAACCTCATCGGGGACGGCAGCGACGCATCCAGGGTCGAGCATTGGGTGGTCACGCTGATCGAGGCAATTGCCAGCCAGCCACGGGACCTGGTCCTCGTGCTCGACGATGTGCATCACATCCAGGACGCGCGCATCTGGCAGGCGCTGCAATGGCTGCTCGACTACGCCCCGCCGCACCTGCACCTGGTGCTGTGCTCGCGCGGCGAGTTGTCACTGTCGCTGGCGCGCTTGCACTCGCAAGGCCTCGTCACGAAGTTTGACTTGCGCGACCTGCGTTTCAGCCCCGAGGAATCGGAAGCCTACCTGCGTGACCAGCTTGGCGGGATCAGCCCGCGCGACGCCCGCCGGCTGCACGATCTGACCGACGGTTGGGTCGCCGGATTGCAATTGTTCGCGCTGGATATCAAGGCGAAGCAAGGGGCTGGCTTTTCGCCCACTGCATTGCGCGATGCGAGTGCCTTCGCCGAGTATTTCGAGCGCGAGGTCTTGCAGAAGCTCGCCGAGGACGACCAGAAGCTGCTGACCTGCGTGGCGATCTGCAGCCGCTTTTGCGCACCCCTGTGCGCGGCCCTGGTCGGCGAGCCGCACGCCGTTGCGCGCATGACCACGCGGCTGGTCAGGCTGGACAGCAGCAATCTGTTCATCATCCAGGTCAGCGGCCATGAGCACGAAAGCTGGTATCGCCTTCATCCCCTGCTGCGCGAAGTGCTGCTTGCGCGGGTGGAGGCAATGCCGGTCGCACAGCAGCAAGCGCTCCATGCGGCGGCATCGCGCTGGTTCGAGCAGCGCGACCAGGTGGAAGAGGCAGTCCGGCATGCCGTGCTCGCCGGCGAGGCGAACGCGGCCGCCGATGCGATCGAGGCGCGTGCTTCCGAACTGCTGGCACGCGGGGGCCTCGGCCAGTTGACCAGCCTTCTGCGCATGCTGCCGCCCGAGCAGGTCGAGTCGCGCTTCTCGCTGCAACTGATGCAGGCCCACATCAACCTGCGTGCGCGCCGGCTAGATGCGGCCGCGCAGGCAATCGGGCGCCTTGCGCAGCAGGCCGCCACGCTGGGGCTGCGCGAGCGTTACGCTGTCACGGTGCTGCGGGGCGGCATGGCCCTGATGCAGGATGACATCGGTGCTGCGGCAGTCCTGTTGCCGGAACTGGAGCGTGTACCCGCGGATGCGGACGATTTCCTGCTGACCGCGCGCGGCAATGTGGTGGGCTGGCTCCACATGCACCGAGGCGAGCACGAGCGGGCGCGGCAAGTATTGGCCGACAGCACGCTGCGGGGTGGCGCGATGGTCAGCGGTCTGGTCGGACGCTGTCTGTCCGGGCTCAGCCTGTTGATGGAAGGCAAGATCCTGCAAGCCGAGCCGGTGCTCCGCCAGGTGCTGAACGAGGCGGAGCAGCTTGGCGGCGAATATGTGGGCGCCGCGCACATGGCCGCAGTGCTGCTGAGCGAGACCTTCTACGAACTCAATGAGATCGATTCCGTCTGCGAATTGCTGGAGAATCGGATCGAGCAACTGGAAGCCGTTTCGGTCCCCGACGCGGTCCTGCGTGCCCTGCTCATGCTTGCGCTGTCCCATCGTGTCGCCGGGCGGCGCCTGGAGGCCGCTGCCTACCTGGACCGGCTGGAGGATTACGCCGTGCGGCACCACCTCGACCGTCTGCTGGCCCTGGCCCTGGCCGTGCGCTCACGCTGGCAGTTGCAGGAGGGCGAGATCGACCTGGCCGAAGCAACCGTCGCCCGCGCGCAGAAGCTGTCGACCGAAGCGGGGGCCGGCCGCGCTTCGGTGTGGGAGATCGACGTCGTGGCGCAACTGTCCGCCAGCGGCCTGGCCCTGCACCGCCATGACTACGATGGCGCCATGGCACGCCTGAGGCCACTCCTGGACAGCGTGGAGCTTGCCGCGCGAGGCCGGCACTTCGCCACCGTGCTGGTTCAGTGCGCCGTGGCCGAGGACGGGCGCGGCAATGCACGCGCTGCACGGGAGCACCTCTGTGGGGCGCTGCGCCATGGCCAGCGGTTTGGTCTGGTGCGCAGCCTTCTCGACGCAGCGACAGGCGGACAGGGGCTGATGCGCAGGTTGCTGGACGAGCAGGGGCTCGACCCGGTCGTGGCCTTTTATGCCAGGCGCCTGCTGGAAGCGTCGAGCCGATGGCGCGGCCGCGCGGTGGCGCCAGCTTCCGCCGTGCGCCGCTCCACGCCTATCAGGACGCTCAGCGAGCGCGAGGCTGAAGTCCTGAAGCTGATCGCGCAGGCGATGTCGAACAAGATGGTGGCGCGCACGCTTTCCATTTCGCCGGAGACGGTGAAGTGGCATCTCAAGAACATCTACATCAAGCTCGGCGTGTCCGGTAGAGATGAAGCCGTGGCTCTGTTGCGCGATCTGGCCGCCGATACGCCAGACCTCGGCGCCCCCAGACCTCGCTGAGGCCGTCGACGTCCGCGCGATCCGCTCCCCAATTTGCCGGCGCCTTTGGCAATCGGGGTTGCCGCAAGGCGGGACTCTCTACAGGCAGCCCCGTTGCCCCTGCCTCAGAATCCGCCGCGACCGCCGCCGCAAATGATGGTCTGGCCGGTCACGTAGTTCGATTCGGGAATGCAGAACATGTAGACCGAGCCGGCGGCTTCTTCCGCCGTGCCGGGGCGGCCGAGCGCCATCTCCTTGCTGGCCTGCGCGATGCGCTCCGGATTGACGCCGACCTTGATGTCGCGGCCTTCGATGCTCACGGTCTTCTCTTCGGTGGTGGCCTCGGTCAGGCGGGTGGAGATGAAGCCGAAGGCCACGCAGTTGACGTTGACCTTCATCCGGCCCCATTCCTTGGCCAGCGTCTTGGTCATGCCCATCACGCCCGCCTTGGCGGCGGAGTAGTTGACCTGCCCGGCGTTACCCTGCGTACCGGAGATCGACGAGATATTGACCACCTTGCGGAAGACCTCGCTGCCCTCGGCGGCCTCGGCCTTGCTGACTTCGCGGAAGTAGGGCTGGGCCGCCCGTAGCAGGTTGAAGGGCGCCTTCAGGTGGCAGTCGATGACGGCGTCCCACTGTTCGTCGCTCATCTTCTGAATGACGTTGTCCCAGGTATAGCCAGCATTGTTGACGATGATGTCGATGCCGCCGAACGCCTCCAGTGTGGCCTTGACCAGGCGTTCGCCGAAGTCCGGCTCGGTGACATTGCAGGCAAAGGCCAGTGCCTTGCCGCCGCTGCGGCGGATCTCCTCCACCACATCATTGGCCGGTGCGGCATCAAGATCGTTGACAATCACGCCGGCGCCTTCGCTGGCGAACTTCAGGGCGATGCAGCGGCCGATACCACGCCCTGCACCAGTGACGATGGCAACCTTGCCTTCCAGTTTCCTGCTCATGTTCATACTCCTGCTGGATGTTTCCCGCTGTGGGATTTCAAGATTTCGAGGGGCGGCGACACGAAGCCGCCGCATTCGTGACCGTTGGTCAGGCCTTGCCGTAGAGCGTCACCACGCAGGCGCCGCCCAGGCCGATGTTGTGCTGCAGCGCGAGCTTCGCGCCTTCCACCTGGCGCTTGTCCGCGGTGCCGCGCAACTGGTGGGTCAGTTCGTAGCACTGGGCGAGGCCCGTCGCGCCGAGCGGGTGGCCCTTCGACAGCAGGCCACCGGAGGAATTGGTCACAACGCGGCCGCCGTAGGTGTTGTCGCCGTCCATCACGAACTTCTCGCCTTCGCCAATGCCGCACAGGCCCAGCGCCTCGTAGCTCAGCAACTCGTTATGGGCGAAGCAGTCATGCAACTCCGCGACTCGGATGTCCTTCGGGTTCACGCCTGCTTTCTCGTAGACCTTGTTGGCAGCGGCTTGCGCCATGTGGAAGCCGGCATAGCTGATCATGGAGGGCGGATCGAACGATTCGACTGGATCCGTGGCCATGGCCTGGGCCAGGATTTGCACGTCGGTGCGCAGACCGTGCTTCTTCGCGAACTTCTCCGAGACGATCAGCGCGGCGGCGGCGCCGCAGGTCGGCGGGCAGGCCATCAGGCGAGTCATGACGCCGGGCCACATCACCTTGTCGTTCATGACCTCTTCGGTGGTGACCACGTTCCGGAACAGCGCCAGCGGGTTGTTGGCGGCGTGGCGGCTGGCCTTGGCGCGGATGGCGGCAAAGGTTTCCATCTTTGTGCCGTACTTCTGCATATGCTCGCGGCCCGCGCCGCCGAACGTGCGCAGTGCCTGCGGCAGGTCAGCTACGTCGGCGGTCAGATCCTGCAGCACGTGCGCAAAGCGGGCGCGTGTTTTGGGGCGGTCGTCCCAGTGCGACTTCAGCGCGCCGGCCTGCATCTGCTCGAAGCCGAGTGCCAGCACACAGTCGGCGTCGCCCAGCGCCACGGCCTGGCGGGCCAGGTAGAGCGCGGTGGAACCCGTCGAACAGTTGTTGTTGACGTTGACCACAGGAATGCCGGTCAGGCCGACTTCGTACAACGCCGTCTGGCCGCAGGTGGAGTCACCGTACACATAGCCGACGTAGGCCTGCTGCACCTGCTCGTAGCCGATACCGGCGTCGGCCAGCGCCCGCCGGACTGCCTCCGCACCCATGTCGGTATAACTGGGGCTGGCGCCCGGCTTGCTGAAGGGAATCATCCCCACGCCGCCAACCAGTACTTTTTCACTCATCTTGTCTTCTCCAGATAATTGGCCCGCGGCTTGCGGGCAGGTAGCACCGTGATCGTTCGCGTCGCGCTCAGAGCTTGCGTGCGATCAGTTCGCGCATCACTTCGTTGGCGCCGCCCACCACGCGGGACACGCGGTAGTCCGTAAAGGCCCGCGCGATCGGGTACTCGAGCATGTAGCCGTAACCGCCGTGCAGCTGGACCATGTCGTCGATGCACTTCCACAGCGTTTCGGTCGAATACAGCTTGGCAATGGCCGCTTCATTGACGGTGAGCTTGCGGCGCATGTGTTCGCCCAGGTAGTAGTCCACCATGGTGCGCAGCGCCACGGCATTGGCCTTGACATCGGCCAGCTTGAACTTGGTGTTCTGGAAGTCCCAGACGGTGCCGCCGAAAGCCTTGCGGTCCTTCACATATTCCAGCGTGATGCGGAGCAGGCGCTCCAGTGCCGTGGCGGCGTACAGCGCGATGATCAGGCGCTCCTGCGCCAGCTCCTGCATCAGGTAGCCAAAGCCCTGGTTTGGCTCGCCCAGCAGGTTGCCCGCCGGCACGCGCACGTTGTCGAAGAACAGTTCGGCGGTGTCGGCAGCCGGCTGGCCGACCTTGTGCAGCTTGCGGCCGCAGCGGAAACCCTCTCGGTTGGTCTCGACCAGGATCAGGCTCACGCCCCTGGCGCCGGCTGCGGGGTCGGTCTTGCAGACCAGCATGATCAGGTCGGCGCTCATGCCGTTGGAGATGAAGGTCTTGCTGCCGTTGATGACCCATTCGTCGCCGTCGCGCACCGCCGTAGTCCGGCAGGCCTTGACGTCCGAGCCGCCTCCCGGCTCGGTAATGCCCACCGCCAGGATGGTCTTGCCTGCGCAGATGTCGGGCAGCCAGCGCTGCTTCTGTTCCTCGGTACCCAGGCGGTTGATGTACGGCGCGACGATGTCAGAGTGCAGAGAGAAGCCGGCCCCCGAGATGCCGGCGCGGTGCATTTCCTCCAGCACCACCGCGGAGTGCCCGAAGTCGCCGCCGCCACCGCCGTACTCGGTCGGGATCGCGACGCACAACAGGCCTTCACGGCCGGCCTTGAGCCAGGTTTCGCGGTCGACGCGGCCGGCCTGGTCCCACGCCTCCTGGTGTGGCGCGCATTCGCGCTCGAAGAAGCGCCGCGCGCTGTCGCGCAGCATCTCATGGTCCTCGCGGAACACGGTACGGGTGATGTCCACAGTGATCTCCTTGCTGGTCCTGGTTGCCTGAGGGCAGGGCGGTGGTCACCGCACTCGCTGCCATTGCGGGAAATGATGGCGGCCAGCCTGTAGGCGAACGCCTCCCCGAGTTGGGTAGGGGCTGGCCCCGGTTCCGCCCCGGCGTGCAGCGGGGTGTCCGGACTACCCATATCGGGGAGGGGGGGTGGTGGGGCTCGCGGCGCATCATCCGTTCACCGAGAGCCGGCCGGATCGTTTGACCTGCCGGCTACGCCAATACCTGACAGGGAGGAGACGTCGTGGAAGTCGTTCGCAGTGTCTATCGTGAAGATCATGAGCAGTTCCGCACCACCGTGCGCCGTTTCCTGGAGCGCGAATGCGTACCGCGCCAGGAACAATGGCTGGCCGACGGCATCGTCGACCGCGAAACCTGGCTCAAGGCCGGGCGCGAAGGGCTTCTTTGCACGGCACTGCCGACCGAGTATGGCGGCGGCGGTGGCGACTTCGGCCACGCGGCCATCATCGCCGAGGAAATGGCCTATGCCGGTGTCAGCGTGTCGTTCGGGCTGCACTCGGATATCGTGGCGCCCTACATTGCCCGCCTGGGCACGGAGGAACAGAAGCAGCGCTGGCTGCCCGACATCTGCGCGGGCAAGACCATCCTCGCCGTTGCCATCACCGAGCCGGGAGGCGGCTCGGACGTCAAGGCCTGCCGGACTACGGCGGTGCGCGACGGCGACGAATGGGTCATCAATGGCAGCAAGACCTTCATCAGCAACGGCTTCTGCTCGGACATGGTGATGGTGGTCTGCAAGACCGACCCCGCGGCCGGCGCCAGGGGCGTGAGCCTGATCCTGGTCGAGACCAACCGAGAAGGCTTCCGCCGCGGCCGCAAGCTGCACAAGGTGGGCATGCACTCGCAGGATACCGCCGAGCTGTTCTTCGACAACGTGCGCGTGCCGGCGGGCAACCTGCTGGGCGAAGTGAACAAGGGCTTCGGCTACCTGATGCACGACCTGGCACAGGAGCGGTTCATCATCGCTGTGACGGCTGCCGCCAAGATCGAACGCCTGCTGGAACAGACCATCGAGTATGTGAAGGACCGCAAGGCCTTTGGCGGCACCGTCTGGGACTTCCAGAACACCAAGTTCAAGCTGGCCGATGTCAAGGCCAATGCCGTGGCGCTGCGCACCATGGTGGACTACTACCTGGGCGAGCACATGCGCCGCCGGCTGTCGGGCGAAGAAGCCGCCATTGCCAAGCTGCACGCCACCGAAGTGCAGTGGAAATGCATTGACGACATGGTCCAGCTGCATGGCGGCTACGGCTACATGCTCGAGTATCCGATCGCCCGCGCCTTTGTCGACATGCGCGTGGCGCGCGTCTACGGCGGGTCCAATGAAGTGATGCGCGACATCATCACGCGCAAGATGTAACGACGGCGATTTCAGCGAGGAGACAACAGCGATGTCCAAGCATGTGGTGGTAGCCGGGGTCGGCATGATCCCGTTCAAGAAACCGGGTCAGAGCGATTCCTACAGCGTCATGGGTGCCACGGCGACCAGGCTCGCGCTGGAGGATGCAGGCCTGCCATATGACAGGATCCAGCAGGCCTATGTCGGCTATGTGTACGGTGACTCCACCTGCGGCCAGACCGCGCTGTACAAGGTCGGGGTGACCGGCATTCCCATTGTCAACGTCAATAACAACTGCTCCACGGGTTCCAGCGCTCTGTTCCTGGCTCGCCAGGCGGTGGAAAGCGGCGCGGTGGAATGCGCGCTGGCGCTGGGCTTCGAGTTCATGCAGCCGGGCGCACTGACGAGCGTCTGGACCGACCGTGAGCGTGCAATGGCGCGCTTCACGGAAATCTCGGCGCCGATGGTGCAGGATGCGCTGGATGCCGGTGTGCCCAGTGCACTGACGATGTTCGGCGGCGCCGGTCGCGAGCATATGCAAAGGTACGGCACGAAGCTGGAGACCTTCGCGAAGATCCGCGCCAAGGCGAGCCGCCATGCCGCCAACAACCCGCTGGCCGTGTTCCGCACCGTGGTGACGGAGGAAGACGTGATGAACGAGAAGGTTATGTGGCCTGGCGTCATGACCCGCTCGATGGCCTGCCCACCCACCAGCGGCGCCGCGGCCGCGATCGTCTGCACGGAAGCTTTCGCGAAGAAGCACAACCTCCGCACCGATGTGCGCATCCTGGCCCAGTCATTGACCACCGATGTGGCGCAGAGCTTCGATCCACCGTCGATGATCGGCCTGGTCGGCTTCCATATGGCCGAGCGCGGCGCGAAGGCCGTGTACGAGGCGGCTGGAGTGAGCCCATCGGATATCCAGGTCTGCGAATTGCACGACTGTTTCGCGCAGAACGAACTGCTGACCTACGAGTCGCTGGGCTTCGCGAAGATCGGCGAGGCCGAGAAGATGGTGCAAGACGGCGACAACACCTACGGCGGAAAGGTCGTGATCAACCCGTCGGGCGGTCTGCTGAGCAAGGGCCATCCGCTGGGCGCCACCGGCCTGGCGCAGTGCTACGAACTGACCCGCCAGATCCGGGGCACGGCGGAGGCGACGCAGGTGGAGCGCGTGCAGCTTGCATTGCAGCACAACCTTGGCCTCGGCGGCGCCTGCGTGGTGACGCTGTACGGCCGCGCATAAGGCCAGATCGGCGCGGGAGCGGGTATGGCCCGCGTCCGGCCATGACTATCGAGAGGAGAACATCAGATGGCTGACAAGAGCATGATTGGGATGGACCTCGGCAAGGGGTCGATCGACGTGGAGAAAGGGCGCCTGCGCTTCTTCGCCAAGGCGACCGGCGAGACCAGTCCGGAATACGTGGATGAATCCGCTGCGCGCGACGCCGGCCATCGTTCGCTGCCAGTTCCGCCCACCTTCTTCATGTGCCTGAACAGCGATGTCGCGGCCGCTTCCGGCATCGACCGCATGAAAGTGCTGCAACTGGACCTGGGCCGCATCCTGCACGCCGAGCAGGCATTCGACTACCACCGTATGGCCTATGCCGGCGACGTCCTGCAATTCGAGACGACCCTCACCGACGTCTACGACAAGAAGGGCGGAGCGCTGCACTTCGTTGTCACCACGACGCGCGTCACCAACCAGAACGGCGAGCACGTCGCCGACATGCGCGGCACGCTCGTGGAACGTCGCGGCTGACCATCGACAAGGAGAAGAGAACCATGCAATCCCCCCGTTTCGATGACGTGAAGATTGGCGACAAGCTGCCTGCGCTGGCATTGCCGGCGATCAACCGCACTACGCTGGCGCTCTACGCCGGTGCCTCCGGCGACCACAATCCCATTCATATCGACATCGACTTTGCCCGCAAGGCGCGCATGCCGGATGTGTTCGCGCACGGCATGCTGTCGGCCGCGTACCTTGGCCGCCTGCTGACCGGCTGGGTGCCGCAGTCGCAGGTGCGCAATGTGTCGATCCGGTTCACCGGCATCACCCATCTGGGCAACCAGCCAACCTGCACGGGCGTGGTCACCGAGAAGTACGAGGAAAGCGGCGAGAAACGTATCAAGGTCGCGCTCAAGTGCACGAACCAGTACGGCGAAGAGAAGTTGCTTGGCGAAGCCGTGGTGGCGCTGCACTGAGTCACCAGGCCGAACTGCCATCCATTCGCGGACGGGCCATGACGTGGCCCCCGCATCCAGCATCGAAAGGAACCATGCAATGAGCAAGCTCGCAGGAAAGTCCGCCATCGTCACCGGCTCGGGCCGTGGCATCGGCCGTGAAGTCGCAATGAAACTGGCGGCAGAAGGCGCCCGTGTGGTCGTGAACGACCTGGACGCCGATCCGGCGCAAGAAGTGGTGGAGCTGATCCGTGCAAACGGCGGCGAAGCCGTGGCCTGCGTCGGCAGCGTGACCGCGCCTGATTTTGCCGACCGCCTCATCAAGACCACGGTCGACAGTTTCAAGGGCATCGACATCATCGTCAACAACGCCGGCTACACCTGGGACAACGTGATCCAGAAGATGACCGACGAGCAGTGGTACGCCATACTCGACTGCCACTTGACCGCACCGTTCCGCATCCTGCGTGCCGCACAGCCCGTCATCAGCGCTGCGGCCAAGGCCGAAGCCGCCGAAGGCCGCGAAGTCTTCCGCAAGGTCGTCAACATTTCCTCGGGTGCGGCCGGTGGCAATGCCGGGCAGTCGAACTACTCCGCCGCCAAGGCCGGCATCCTGGGCATGACCAAGACGCTGGCCAAGGAGTGGGGCCGCCTGAAGGTCAACGTCAACGCCGTGGCGTTCGGTCTGATCGAAACGCGCCTCACCCAGGCGCTGGCGGCGGACCAGAGCAAGAGCGTCAGTATCGAAGGCCGTGAGATCAAGGTCGGCGTGCAGCAGGCAATGCTCGACGGTGCCAGCCGCATGATTCCGGTCGGCCGCGCGGGCAGGGCCGAAGAGGCAGCTGGCGCTGTCTATCTGCTTTGCACGCCGGAGTCGAACTTCCTGTCCGGCCAGGTTCTGTACTGTGGCGGTGGCCCTGGCGCAAACTTCTGATCGGATCGGGGCCACAGCCTTGCCTGCCGGTGGCGGGCAAGGCGCGCCTGGCTGCCAAAGCGGCCCTTCAAGAGGCTCGCTGCCGCACGTGCGGATAACGAATGCAGAGACAACGACATGTATATGACCCAGGCGCTGCACCGCTCGATGCAGCAGCGACCAGACAAGGTCGCAGTACGTTTTAATGGCCGTGCGCTGACCTACGCCGAAATCGGTGATCGCGTCGCGCGGCTGGCCGGTGCGCTGCGCAAGCTGGGCGTGGCCGAAGGCGAACGTGTAGCAATGTTCTCGCTTAACTCGGCGCGCTACATCGAGTATTACATGGCGGTACCGTGGGCAGGCGCCGTGCTCAACCCTGTCAACTTCCGCTGGAGTGCGGCAGAGATCGCGTATTCGTTCAAGGACTCCGGCACTGCGGTGCTGATTGTCGACGACCCCTTCACCGAGGTTGCGCAGAAGGTCGCGGCCGAGTGCACGACCGTGCGCCACGTCATCTATGCCGGTGACGGAGAGACCCCGGCAGGCATGCTGAACTATGAAACCCTGATTGCGGACAGCGCTCCGATGGAAGACGCCTACCGTCACGGCGACGACCTGGCGGGGATTTTCTACACCGGAGGCACCACCGGCTTCCCGAAGGGGGTGATGCTCAGCCATGCGAACCTGATCTCGTCGGCATGCAACCAGCCGATGTCGGGCACGGTGGATGAATCCATCGTGATGATGCATGTGATGCCGATGTTCCACCTGGCATGCTTCGCGTCGATCAACGCTGTGTTCCTCGTCGGCGGCACGCATGTGGCGATATCCGCCTTCGATCCTGGCCGCATGATGGAGGGGATTGCGCAGGACAGGGTGACGGCCGTCCTGCTGGCGCCGACCATGATCCAGATGGGGCTGGATTGGATGGACCGGCATCCGGGGCGCGCGGCCGAGCTGGACCTGTCGTCGCTGAACAGCCTGCGCTATGGCGCCTCGCCGATGACCCCTGCGCTGCTGGAGCGCACCAGGCAGACCTTCCCAGCGGTGCGCTTTTCGCAGGGCTATGGCATGACCGAGCTGGCACCGGTGGCCACAATGCTTGGCCCGGAGTATCACGACGCGGCGGCGCAGGCGAGCGGCAAGATGTATTCAGTCGGCCGCCCGGCGCATACCGTTGAGGTCAAGGTGGTCGACTCCAGGGGCAACGAGGTCCCGCGCGGTACCGTGGGCGAGATCATCGTACGTGGCCCGAATGTGATGCTCGGCTACTGGAACCAGCCGCAGGCCACCGCGGAGGCGATCCGCAATGGCTGGATGCATACCGGCGACGGTGGGTACATGGACAAGGACGGCTTCCTGTTCCTGGTCGACCGCCTGAAGGACATGATCATCAGCGGTGGCGAGAACGTCTATTCCGCAGAGGTGGAGAAGGCGCTGGCGAGTCATCCGGCCGTCGCGCAGTCGTCTGTGATCGGTGTGCCCCACGAGAAGTGGGGTGAGTCCGTGCATGCGGTGGTGGTTCTCCGGCAGGGCGAGAGCGCTACGCTCGAGTCGATCCAGTCCCATTGCCGTGAGCGGATTGCCGGCTACAAGATCCCACGCAGCGTCGAGTTCGTCGATGCGCTGCCGTTGTCGAGCGTCGGCAAGGTGCTCAAGAACGAGCTGCGCAAGCGCCATTGGAAGTAACCGCGCTCCCCGGCGGCGGCAATGCCGCAGGGGAGCAGCTTTGGCGTCCCGGGGCGCCTGCATCTCCGGGACAACCTGCCCGTGCCGATACCGCAAGGAGTCCTGAAGCGATGAGTCTGCCTTCGCGCATCTTGCCGAAGATCGTGCCGCCACGTCTGGGTAGCGGCACGACGATCCGCCAACGTCTGATTGGCAAGCTGCATGCGGCAGGTGACAGAAAACTCTTTCTGCTGACCGCTGGCGCGGGCTTCGGCAAGACGACCCTGATGGCGCAATGGCATCACCACCTGGAGCAGGCCGGCGCGCGCGTGCTGTGGGTGACGCTGGCCGCTGGCGACGGGACATTGCCGAAATTCTGTGCGGTCCTGGAAAGCGCGCTGGGTCGTGCCGGCGTGTCCGTGGCGCCGGCGAAGATGGTCACTACCGAAGATTCTTCTGACGAATTCGATCTCGCGGCAGCCCTGCTTGATGCCCTGGCACAAGCACCTGGCGAATCGTACCTGATGATCGACGACTTCCATCACGTCGGCGATCCGGCGACGGTGGGACTGGTGCAGGCCATGGCCGATGCCATGCTCCCGGGCCTGCATCTTGTGATTGCGTCTCGCACCAAGCCAGCCCTGCGGCTGGGGCGCTTGCTGGCCATGGAAGATGTGGTCGCCGTTGATGGTGCCGAACTGCTGTTCAACCTGGATGAAACGGAGGCCTTCCTGAAAGCTCGGCCGGATGTCCGGCTCGGCCCCGAGTCGGCATGGCAAATCCATGACATCACGGACGGTTGGCCGGTCGGTGTGCGCCTGGCCAGTCGGGCTATGTGCAGCCAGTTTCCGGATGGCAAGACGGCGCGTAAGTGTGTTTGCGACAGTGACAATCTCGACGCCTACCTGTCGGAAGAGGTGATTGACGAGTTGTCGCCCGAACTTCTTGACTTCGTTCTCCAGGTTTCGGTGCTGCGCTGCTTCCACGCGGATCTGGCCGCCAGCGTCACCGGCTGCGCGGATGCTGCGGGGTACCTGGCTGAAATTCTCTCGCAGCATATGTTTCTGTTGCCGGTCGAGCGACGCGACGGCCAGCGGTGGTATCGCTTCCATCCCATCTTTCGCACGTATCTCGGCAAGCGGCGCGCGAGCGTCGGCATCGATGCCAGGCCGCTTCACTACCGGGCGGCGCACTGGTTCATACAGCGCGGACGTTTTGCCGAAGCCATGCGCAGCGCGGTCCTGAGTGACGATCTCGGCCTGGTGACGCAGCTGGTAGACCGTGCTTTGCCGCCGCCGCATAGCCTGGCGCAGCTCGGAGTCTTTTCGCGCTGGCTGGAAAGCGTCGGCTGCGAACGGCTGGCCGGCCACCCTCGGCTGTTGTCCATGGGCACATGGGCCTGTGCGTTGTCGGGACGGCACGACCTGGCGGAGCAGTGGCTGCGAAGCGTGGAACAGTCGGGCTCGACTGGCACCGATGCGGCCGCTGCCCGCCATGTCCTGCTGCTCAGGGCGCTGATTGCCACCCATCGCGACGATGGTGCCGCCGCGCTGACGGCGCTGACGGCGCTACAGGCGCTCCAGGTGCTACAGACCGATGAGCCGGGGTCCACGCCCGACGCCTTGCAGGACGTTGAGCTCGCGCTGCGTATGCGCTGGCTGTCCGTGCAGGGTCAGCATTTGCGCGCGCGCGATCTTTACCACTCGCCGGCCGCGCGCAGCACGCGTACGGGCCGCGGTGAACTTGCGCTGGTCGCAGCGGCGACCGTCGCCGGCGTGGCGATGCGCGAGGGGGACGCCCTGGAGGCCGAGCGCATCGGCGCCATGGTCCTGCGCCGCGCGCGGACCATACACGGGGACCGCTCGCTCTGCGCCGTGACCTGTACTGCCGTGATGGCGCAGGCCTGGTACGAGCTCGACCGCGTCGATGAGGCCCGCGAGGCCTTGCTGCACTGCCGGACGGCCCTGCGGGCCGCCTCTGCCGACCTACGGCTGCGTGCGGCGCAGGTGTTCGGGCGGATCATGAGCCTGCGCGAATCACCGCAGGATGCGCTGGCCTACTTCACCAGGGCGGAAGTGCACTTCCGGGCCATTGGCGCGCACCGAGGGGTGGCATGCATGCTGGCGGAGCAGCAGCGCATTGTGTTGAGCTACGGCGATTGGCGCCATGCGCGGTCCATGCAGACTGCGCTGGACGAGATTGCCAGCACCCACGCGGACACCGACCCGCAGTTCGCCGAAGTTGGTGCCGTCGTAGCGATGTCACGCACGCGCTTGCTGCTTGCCATGGGGCTCGCGCGGGAGGCCTTGATCGCGCTGGACGCTGCCCGTCCCTTCATCGGTGCGATGAGCAACGGCCGCCTGCTTGCCGTGAGCGATTTCCTCCAGACCCGGGCCCTGGAGGCGCTGGGCAGGAGGGCAGAGGCGCACGCCTGCATGCAATCGGCGCTGGCAGCGTGCTATCGGCTGGGCCTGCACCGGACGCTGATCGAGGAGGGGGAGGGGCTGCACGGCATACTGCTGCGCGCTGGCGTGGGAGGCGGTGCCGCACTTGTGGAATACGTGAGGGGGCTCATGGGTGAGTGTCCGGTGCTCGAAAGCGCTGGAGTGACCTGGCCACCGATCCCCATCGAGTCGAACGACGAAGGAGTGGGCGGCGCGAACGACGATATGCCGGTACCGGTGCTGACGCGCCGTGAGCTGGAAGTCATTGCGCTGCTGGAGCAATCCATGTCCAACAAGCGGATCGCACTGACGCTCAATATCAGCGTGCAGACCGTGAAGTGGAACCTCAAGAATATTTTCGTCAAGCTGCAGGTGACAAGTCGCTACGAGGCCATCATCGTGGCCCGCAAATTTGCGCTCTGTGAACGTTGACGCCGCGCGCCGCTGGCGGAGCCCGAGTGCTGGCAGTCCCAGTCCCACGGCGCCTTGAGGCCGTTCTTGAGCACGTAGACCGTCATCAGCGATGGTTGGCGGCCAGGATCAAAGCGGTTGACGGTGGGCAGTTGGCCCTTTTTGTTTCCAGGCGGTCATGCAGATCGGCAATGAACTTCTTTTCTCGGGGCACCTTATGGGTGCCGACGCCTGCGACTCGTCTACAATCTTGGGCCTACTCAGTCGGACCCACCATGGCCCTGTTCTCCATTACCGATGCCCAGCTGGCTTTCGGCCACGTGGCGTTGCTCGACCACACCGATTTTTCCCTTGAAGCCGGCGAACGTGTTGGCCTGATCGGCCGCAACGGCACGGGCAAGTCGTCCCTGCTGCGGATCGTGGCCGGAATGTCAGCGCCCGACGATGGCCTGATCTCCCGCCAGAGCGGCGTGACGTGCGCCTATGTGGCGCAAGAGCCGCAGTTCGCGCCGGGCTTGACCGTATTCGATGCGGTGAGCCAGGGCATGGGCGCAGCGCACGATCTGCTGCTGCGCTATGACGCCGCGCTCACCAAGCTGGAAACCCACAACGACGAGGCCACCCTGGCCGAACTGCATCGCGTGCAGGCCGAACTTGATGCCGCCGACGCCTGGCAGTTGCGCACCCGCGTGGAAACCACGCTGGCAAAGCTCGCGCTCGACCCGCATGTGCGCGTGGACGCGCTTTCTGGCGGTCTGCAGAAGCGCGTGGCGCTGGCCCAGGGTCTGGTGGCCGAGCCGGACATCCTGCTGCTCGACGAGCCGACCAACCACCTCGACGTGGAGGCCATCCGCTGGCTCGAAGACCTGCTGCTCGGATTCCGCGGCAGCGTGCTGCTGATCACCCACGACCGCGCGTTCCTGGATCGCGTGGCAACCCGCATCGTCGAACTCGATCGGGGCCGGCTGGTTTCGTTCCCGGGCAACTTTGCCGCCTACCAGACGCGCAAGGCCGAACTGCTGGCCAACGAGGCCGTGGAGCAAGCCAAGTTCGACAAGCTGCTGGCGCAGGAAGAAGTGTGGATCCGCAAGGGCGTGGAAGCACGCCGTACCCGCAGCGTGGCGCGGGTGCAGCGGCTGGTGACGATGCGGGCGGAGCGCGCCTCACGTCGCGAGGTGCAGGGCAACGTCAAGCTCGAGGTTTCGCAGGGCGAGCGTTCGGGCAAGATCGTGGCCGAGTTGACTAACGTGTCGAAGGCTTATGGCGACAAGGCAGTCGTGCGCGACTTCACCGCGACGATCATGCGCGGCGACAAGGTCGGCCTGATCGGGCCGAACGGCGTCGGCAAGACCACGCTGCTGCGGCTGATTCTGGGTGAACTGCCGCCCGACAGCGGCACGGTGCGCAACGGCAGCAATCTGCAGGTGGCGTACTTCGACCAGATGCGTACCTCGCTGGATCTGGAGAAGTCGCTCGCGGACACCATCAGCCCGGGCAGCGACTGGGTCGAGGTCAACGGCCAGCGCAAGCACGTGATGAGCTACCTGGGCGACTTCCTGTTCGCGCCCGAACGCGCGCGGTCGCCGGTCAAGTCGCTGTCGGGCGGCGAGCGCAACCGGCTGCTGCTGGCGCGGTTGTTCGCGCGGCCCGCGAATGTGCTGGTGCTGGACGAACCGACCAACGACCTGGACATCGACACGCTCGAACTGCTGGAAGAACTGCTACAGGACTACAGCGGCACGGTGTTCCTGGTTTCGCACGATCGTGCGTTCCTGGACAACGTGGTGACCTCCACGATCGCTGCCGAAGGCGATGGCATGTGGCGCGAATCGGTAGGCGGTTACTCGGACTGGCTGGAACAGTCGGCCCGTGCGCAGGCGTTGCAGGCTGCCCGCGCTGAATCCAAGCAGGCTACGGAGGCGCCAAAGTCGGCCGCGCGCGAGGCGCGGGGCGCGAATCGCACGGTCAAGCTGTCGTACAAGGAGCAGCGCGAACTCGACAGTCTGCCGGAACGTATCCAGTCGCTGGAGACCGAGCAGAAGACCATCGGCGCGCAACTCGAGGACGGCTCGATGTACGCCACCGATCCGAAGCGGGCGGCCGATCTGGCCACGCGTCACGACGAGATCGAGATGGAACTGCTTGAAGCACTCGAGCGCTGGGAAGTGCTGGAGAAGAAGACGAAGGGCGAGGGCGCTTGAGCGTTGCCCTTGGTTTTCACCTTCTCTCCCACGGCGTGGGAGAGAGGGGCTGGTCGGTAGTCAATCCACTCATCCGCACCACGCCAGCACCATATTGGTCAGGTCGACCATGAACGCTGGGCGCAGGTAAGCCAGAAATCCCAGCGTCAGCAGCGCCGCCAGGGCAAGGAATCCAAGGCCCTTGGCCAGTCTCATCTCAGGCCCCCACGGGTTGTGGACGGACCAGCGCCTGCTCGCGGATCGGCAGGTTGACTACCGCGGCCATCAAGCCCAGCGCGATCGCGATCATCCATACGGTGCTGTAACTGCCGGTCTTGTCGAACAGGTAGCCACCCAGCCATGCGCCCAGGAAGCTGCCGATCTGGTGCGAGAAGAACACCACACCCGACAGCATCGACAGGTACTTCACGCCAAACACCTGGGCGATGATCCCGTTGGTCAGCGGTACGGTCGACAGCCACAAGAAGCCCATCAGCGCCGCGAACACCCAGGTGCTGGCCGCCGTCAGCGGCATCAGCAGGTAGCCGGCGATCACCACCGAGCGCGCGATATAGATGAACGACAGCAGGTAGCGCTTGGGCATCCGCTGGCCCATCGACCCGGCCGTATAGGTGCCGAACACATTGAACAGGCCGATCAGCGCCAGCGCCACCGTGGCGACCTTGGGATCGGTGAAGCCCCGGTCCTTGAGGTAAGGGGCCAGATGCACGCCGATGAACACCACCTGGAAGCCGCAGACGAAGTAGCCGAGCGTCAGCAACTGGAAATTGCGGTTGCCGAACGCCTCGCGCGTCGCTTCGCCGATGGTCTGGTGATGGCCGGTGGTCGTCGCGACCATTTTCGGTTCCCGCAGCGTCAGTGCCAGAGGCAGCATGAAGCACGCGAGGAATGCCAGGATGAATAGCGCGTTTTGCCAGCCCATGGTGGAAATCAGCGTCTGTTCCACCGGAATCATCAGGAACTGACCGAAAGACCCGGCCGCTGCCGCGATGCCCATGGCCCAGACGCGCTTCTCCGCGCTGGCCACGCGGCCGATCACGCCATAGACCACGCTGTACGTGGTGCCGGACTGCGCGATGCCGATCAGCACCCCGGCGCCCGTGGCAAAGGCGGTGCCGCTGGTGGCCAGTCCCATGACGATCAGCCCGGCCACATAGAGCGCCACGCCGATGATCATGATGCGCAGGGCGCCGAACTTGTCGGCCAGCGCACCGGTGATCGGCTGGCTGGCGCCCCACATCAGGTTCTGCAGTGCCAGGGCAAAGGCGAAGGTCTCCCGGCTCCAGCCATGGGTTTGTGTGATCGGCAGGTTGAACAGGCCAAAGCCATGCCGGATGCCCATCGAGAGCGTCACGAGCAGCCCACCGCACACGAGGACGGTGGTCAGGGAGAGTTTGCGGTCAGTCATGTCGGGCTCGGTAGGTATTGTTTCTATTGTTATGTCGACGGCTGTTATAGCGACTGCGGAGGTGCCGTATGCGCGGTCCGGCGAGTTTACTCCGCGCCATTCAATCTTGCCGGCGCGGGATTCGTCCCGCGCCCATCCATTACAATGCTGCGCATTCCGGCCGCCGACGGCCGGGCGTCCCACTTTCCGCAAAACGACTCCATGGCGAGCAAAACCAGTCAGTACAGCGAATCTTCCATCCGGGTCCTGAAGGGTCTGGAGCCGGTCAAGCAACGGCCCGGCATGTACACCCGTACCGATAACCCCCTGCATGTCGTGCAGGAGGTGATCGACAACGCGTCCGACGAAGCGCTCGGCGGCTACGGCACCGAAATCCTGGTCACGCTGCATCGTGACGGCAGCATCAGCGTGGAAGACGATGGCCGTGGCATCCCGGTGGGCATCCACCCGGAAGAGCAGGTGCCGGTGGTGGAAATCGTCTTCACCCGCCTGCACGCGGGCGGCAAGTTCGACAAGGGCAAGGGCGGCGCCTACGCGTTCTCGGGCGGCCTGCATGGCGTGGGCGTGTCGGTGACCAACGCGCTGGCCACGCGCCTGGACGTCACGGTCTGGCGCGACGGGGCGGTGTCCACGCTGACGTTCGAGCATGGCGGCGAAGTGACCCGCCCGCTGGCGACGCGCAAGATCGAGCGCGGCGAGAAGAAGAGCGGCACGCGCGTGCAGGTGTGGCCGGATGCGAAGTATTTCGATTCGGCCGCAATCCCGATGGCCGAACTGCAGCGCCTGCTGCGCAGCAAGGCCGTGCTGCTGCCGGGCGTGAAGGTCACGCTGGTGCTCGAGAAGACTGGCGAGCAGACGGTGTGGCAGTACGAGCAGGGTCTGAAGGGCTATCTGGTCGAGGCCCTGGCCCAGGGCAGCGGCGCCGAACTCGTGATCCCGATGTTCGAGGGCGAGCACTTTGCCGACCCGGACAAGAACGCCGGCGAGGAAGGCTTTGCCGAAGGCGAAGGCGCGTCGTGGGTGGTGGCGTGGACCGAGGAAGGCGCGCCGGTGCGCGAATCCTACGTCAACCTGATTCCCACGCCAGCCGGCGGCACGCACGAATCCGGCCTGCGCGAAGGCCTGTTCCTGGCGGTGAAGAGCTTTATCGAGATGCACTCGCTGCAGCCAAAGGGCGTGAAGCTGATGAGCGAAGACGTGTTCGCGCGCGCATCGTTTGTGCTGTCGGCCAAGGTGCTCGATCCGCAGTTCCAGGGCCAGATCAAGGAACGCCTGAACAGCCGTGATGCCGTGCGTCTGGTTTCCACGTTCAGCCGCCCGGCGCTCGAACTCTGGCTCAACCATCATGTCGATTTCGGCAAGAAGCTGGCGGAACTGGTGATTCGCCAGGCTCAGGCCCGCACGCGTGCCGCGCAGAAGGTCGAGAAAAAGAAGGGCTCCGGCGTGGCCGTGCTGCCCGGCAAGCTGACCGATTGCGAATCGACCGATGTCGAGCGCAACGAGATCTTCCTGGTGGAGGGCGACTCCGCCGGCGGTTCGGCCAAAATGGGCCGCGACAAGGAATTCCAGGCCATCCTGCCGCTGCGCGGCAAGGTGCTCAATACCTGGGAGACCGAGCGCGACCGCCTGTTCGCCAACAACGAAGTGCATGACATTGCGGTGGCGATCGGCGTCGACCCGCATGGCCCGGACGACGAGCCCGACCTGTCGAACCTGCGGTACGGCAAGATCTGCATCCTGTCCGATGCGGACGTCGACGGGGCGCACATCCAGGTGCTGCTGCTGACGCTGTTCTTCCGCCACTTCCCGAAACTGATGGCCAACGGCAACGTCTGCGTGGCACGCCCGCCACTGTTCCGCGTGGATGCGCCGGCGCGTGGCAAGAAGCCGGCGCAGAAGCTCTATGCGCTGGACGAAGGCGAGCTTGAAGCCATCCAGGACAAGTTGCTCAAGGATGGCGTCAAGGAAGGCGCGTGGCAGATTTCGCGCTTCAAGGGCCTTGGCGAGATGAGCGCCGGGCAGCTCTGGGAGACGACGATGAATCCCGATACGCGCCGGCTGCTGCCGGTGTCGCTGGGTGAGTTCGACATGCCGCAGACCGTCACGATGATGAACATGCTGATGGGCAAGGGCGAGGCCTCGCAACGACGCAGCTGGCTGGAAGAGAAGGGCAACGAAGTGGAGGCCGACATCTGACGGCGATGCGCAAATGAGGCAGGGCAGCAACAACATCGGACGATTCGATCGATTCCGCCGATCTGGGCGAATGGTGGCGCGGGTGGCAGCGCGGGTGGCAGGAATGCTTGCCGCGCTGGCGTCGCTCTGCCTTGCCGCGCCTGCCCATGCGGAGCTCTGGGGCTTTATCGACGCCGATGGCGTGGCGCACTTTGCCGATGCGAAGCTCGATGCGCGCTACAAGCTGTTCATGAAGGATGGCGGCAGCTTCGATTCGAGCAACATGCGCAATCTGCCCCGGGGTGGCCTGCCCGGCGGCAAGCTGGACCCCGAACGCGAGAAGCTGTACCGCTACGTGCTCAACCATCCGAACCTGGCGATGGTCGATCCGATCATCCAGAAGGCGGCTGCGGCGCAGAACGTGGACCCAGCACTGGTCAAGGCCGTGATGGCCGTGGAGAGCGGCTTCAATCCGACGGCGGTGTCGCCGAAGGGCGCGATCGGGCTGATGCAGGTGATTCCGGACACGGGCGCGCGCTTCGGCATCGCCGCAGACAAGCGCGGGACCGTGGAGCAGAAACTGGCCGATCCACGTCTGAACATCACCACCGGTGTGCGGTACCTGCGCTGGCTGATGGAGCTGTTCCCGAACAACCTGGAGCTGGTGCTGGCCGCTTACAACGCCGGTGAGGGCGCCGTGCAACGCTACAACAACCAGATCCCGCCATATCCCGAGACGCAGCAGTATGTCGCCACGGTGCTGGAGTTCTATCGCCTGTACCAGCCGGGCGAGGCGTCCGAGGCGCGCGTGGTGCGGACCGGCATGGCGGCCGAGCGGGTCAGGATGGTGATCGGCGGTCGCCGGCCCATGCCCTGACATGCGGGCGCCTGATGCCGCTTTCTGAGATGGATTTGCCACGCGGCCAGAGGTTGCGGCGGTATCGCCATCTACTTCCTTTAGAATCCCACGCTGACTGCAACAGCCGGCTGCCGGGCGCGCAGGTGCCTGCCGGGCCGAAATCTTGCCAAACATGGATCAACCAGACATTACGTTTCAGGCCGACGAGCCTGCCGATTCGCTGACGCTTGCTCGCTACGCCGAGCGCGCCTATCTCGACTACGCCGTGAGCGTGGTCAAGGGCCGCGCGCTGCCCGAAGTGGCCGACGGCCAGAAGCCCGTGCAGCGCCGCATCCTCTTCGCCATGCAGGCGATGGGCCTGCGTGCCGATGCCAAGCCCGTGAAGTCGGCCCGTGTGGTCGGCGAGGTGCTCGGTAAATTCCACCCGCACGGCGACCAGTCCGCCTATGACGCCCTGGTACGCCTGGCGCAGGACTTCTCGCTGCGCTATCCGCTGATCGACGGCCAGGGCAACTTCGGCTCGCGCGATGGCGATGGCGCGGCGGCCATGCGTTACACGGAAGCCCGCCTGACGCCGATCTCGCGCCTGCTGCTCGATGAGATCGACATGGGCACGGTGGACTTCCTGCCGAACTACGACGGTTCGGAAGAAGAGCCGAAGCTGTTGCCCGCGCGACTGCCATTCGTGCTGCTGAACGGCGCATCGGGTATCGCGGTGGGTATGGCCACGGAAATTCCGCCGCACAATCTGCGCGAAGTGGCAGGTGCCACGGTGGCGATGATCCGCAACCCGAGTATCTCGCTGGCGGACCTGCTGGCGCTGATGCCGGGGCCGGACTACCCGGGCGGCGGCCAGATCATTTCGCCGGCGTCCGAGATCGCCCAGATCTACGAAAGCGGCCGTGGCAGCCTGAAGGTGCGCGCGCGCTGGACCATCGAGGAAATGGCGCGGGGCCAGTGGCAGATGGTGGTGACCGAACTGCCGCCGGGCACGTCGGCGCAGAAGGTGCTCGAGGAAATCGAGGAAATCACCAACCCGAAGATCCGCACCGGCAAGAAGGCGCTGACGCCCGAGCAGACCCAGCTCAAGACGACGATGCTGTCCGTGCTCGACGCGGTGCGCGACGAGTCGGGCAAGGATGCGCCGGTTCGCCTGGTGTTCGAGCCCAAGAGCAAGAACACCGAGCAGCAGGACTTCATCCAGACGCTGCTCGCGCATACGAGCCTGGAATCGGGCGCGCCGATCAACCTGGTGATGATCGGCACCGATGGCCGTCCGCGTCAGAAGGGGCTGCAGGAAATCCTGCGCGAGTGGATCGAGTTCCGCTTTGCCACGGTGACGCGCCGCACGCGCTTCCAGCTGACCAAGGTAGAGGACCGCATCCACATCCTGGAAGGCCGGATGCTGGTGCTGCTGAACATCGACGAGGTGATCCGCATCATCCGCGAAAGCGACGAGCCGAAGCCCGCGCTGATCGAGGCGTTCCGCCTGAGCGACCGCCAGGCAGAGGACATCCTGGAAATCCGCCTGCGCCAGCTGGCGCGCCTGGAAGCGATCAAGATCGAACAGGAACTGGCGAAGCTGCGCGACGAGCAGGCCGAACTGGACGTGCTGCTGAAGTCCGAGACGATGATGCGCCGTCGCATCATCAAGGAAATCGAGCAGGACGCGAAGCAGTACAGCCCGGAAGACAAGGATCCGCGCCGCACGCTGATCCAGGAGGCCAGCCGCGCCGCCGCCGAGGTGAAGGTGATCGACGAGCCGGTGACGGTCATCGTGTCGGGCAAGGGCTGGGTGCGCACGCGCCAGGGCCACGGCCACGATGCGTCGCAGTTCACGTTCAAGGCGGGCGACAACCTCTACGGCACCTTCGAATGCCGCACCATCGACACGTTGCTGGCTTTCGGCAGCAATGGCCGCGTGTACTCGGTGGCCGTGTCGGGCCTGCCGGGCGGGCGAGGCGATGGCGTGCCTGTGACGACGCTGATCGACCTGGCCGCCGGCACGCAGATCGCGCATACGTTCGCCGGTGCCGCCGAGCAACGGATGCTGATCGCCACGGCGGGTGGCAATGGCTTTGTGACCAAGGTTGGCGACATGATCGGCCGCCAGAAGGCAGGCAAGGCCTTCGTGACGCTGGACGAGGGTGACACGCTGCTGGCCCCGACGCCGATTGGTGAGGAGTGCACGCATGTGGCCTGCTTCTCGGCCAATGGCCGCCTGCTGCTGGCGGGGCTGGACGAGGTCAAGGTGCTGTCGGCCGGTGGCCGCGGCGTGATCCTGATGGAGCTGGAACCGAAGGAAACGCTGATGCAGGCGGTGGCCGTGGGCGCGCCGGGCCTGATGATCTCGGGCATCGGCGTTCGTGGCGGCAAGGTGCCGCCGCAGAAGCTGGCCGGCAAGACGCTGATCCCTTACGTGGGCAAGCGCGCCCGCAAAGGCAAGGCGATCGAGCCGCGCCTCAAGGAAGTGAAGATCGAGCCGGTAAAGGTTGGGGAGTAAAGGGGAACGGCGTCGGTGACTCCGGCGCTGGTCCTCTGATTCTCTGATCCGGCCCTTCTCCTGCTGGGCGGGAGAGGGGAGCGAACCCTCGGCATGTGAGTTGCTGTCGGGGCTCTCACCTCTCCGGCCCCGCGGGACAGGGCAAGTCGCATAATCCGCGACACTGCACGCATCACTCCCATCCTGCGGCATCGCCAATCGAGACCCCCTCTTTCCAATCCGTGATGACCCCGCGTGCGTGCCGCCGTGCGGGATTGCCGTACCATGTCGGCTGCCCCCAATTCCTCCAGTGCGCGGGCATAAGAAGATCATCACGACCATGTCCTCCACGCCGATTCCCGTTGAGTCCGAGCTTGCGCCGGCTCCCACGCCCCGTACGTTGTTCATCGAATTTGCTCGCATGGGGCTGTCAGGGTTTGGCGGCGTGCTGCCATTCGTGCGACGGTCCGTCGTCGAACGCAACCGCTGGCTCAATGACCGCGATTTCGTCGAGATCCTGAGCCTCGGGCAGGTGCTGCCGGGGCCGAACGTGATCAACCTGGCGTTGATGCTCGGCCTGCGCTTCGCCGGACTGCGCGGCGCGTTGGCCGCATTCGCCGGACTGGTGCTGATGCCGCTGGTCGTGGTGCTCTGCGCGATGGGCCTGTACCTGCGCTTCCAGGATGTGACCGCCGTGCGGCAGATGCTGGCGGGCATGACCGCGGTGGCGGCGGGGCTGGTGCTGTCGACGGGCGTGAAGCTGGCGCAGAGCCAGCCGCGCACCGTGCGCGCGATTGCCGTCGGGGTTGCCGCGTTCGTTGCGATCGGCCTGCTGCGCTGGCCGCTGTTGCCGGTGATGGCCGTGCTGGTGCCCGTTGCGCTGGTGCTCGAATACCGCGCGATGCGCAAGGGGGGCGCATGACGTCGCCCGAGATCCTGCGCAGCCTGCTTGGCCACTTCGGCATGCTCTCGTTGCTGGCTGTCGGTGGCGGCGGATCCGTGATTCCCGACATGCATCGCTTCCTGGTCGAAGCGAATGGCTGGATGAGCGATGAGCAGTTTGCCGCGCTCTATGCCATCTCGCAGGCGTCTCCCGGACCCAACATTCTGTTCGTGGCGCTATTCGGCTGGCAGGTGGCCGGGCCGGCCGGCGCGTTCGCGTCGATGGCCGGCATCTGTGGGCCGTCGAGCGTCATCGCGCTCGGTTTCGAATACTTCGCGGGTCGTTCGCCGCACGCGGTATGGCCCGGCCTGATCCGACGCGGCCTGTCTGCATTGACCATCGGCCTGCTTATGTCCACGGGTTGGGTGCTGGCCGGCAGCGTGGACCATAGCTGGACGGCCGTGCTCGTGACGCTGGTGACGGTGGGGCTGATGCTGAAGACGAAGGTGCACCCGCTGGCCCTGGTGGCGCTTGGCGCCGGGGCAGGGCTTCTGGGGCTGGTCTGACGGCGGGATCAATCGACGCCGACGAAGCCCCCGGTCTGGTGCGCCCAAAGCCGCGCATACAGTCCACCATCCGCCAGCAATTCGGCGTGCGTGCCGCTTTCGACGATGCGGCCGCCGTCGAGTACTACCAGACGATCCATTCGGGCAATCGTCGATAGCCGGTGCGCGATGGCGATTACGGTCTTGCCATGCATCAGCGCCTCCAGGCTTTCCTGAATCGCGGATTCCACTTCCGAGTCCAGCGCGGACGTTGCTTCATCGAGGATCAGGATCGGTGCGTTTTTCAGCAGCACCCGCGCGATGGCGATGCGCTGCCGCTGCCCGCCCGAGAGCTTCACGCCGCGCTCCCCGACCAGCGCATCCAGCCCGTGATTGCCGTGCGAGTCGACCAGCAGGTCCATGAAGTCGTCGGCGCGGGCCTGACGCAGAGCCTCGTGCAACTCGGCCTCCGTGCTGTCGGGCTTGCCGTAGCGCAGGTTGTCGCGAATCGAGCGGTGTAGCAGTGATGTGTCCTGCGTGACCATGCCGATCTGCGCGCGCAGGCTCTCCTGCGTCACGCCAGCAATGTCCTGGCCGTCGATCAGGATGTGGCCGGTCTCCACGTCGTAGAGCCGTAGCAGCAGGTTGACGAGCGTCGACTTGCCCGCGCCCGACGGCCCGACCAGTCCGATCTTCTCGCCGGGCCGCACCACGAGGTTCACGTTGTCGATGACGCCGCTGCCCTTGCCGTAGTGGAAGCCGACATGGTCGAACCTGACCTCGCCCTGGCGGATGTCGAGCGGCTGCGCATCGGGCCGGTCGAGTACGCGACGTGGCACGGCGATGGTTTTCATGCCGTCCTGCACCTGGCCCACGTTCTCGAAGATGCCGTTGACCACCCACATGATCCAGCCGGACATGTTGTTGATCCGGATGACCAGCCCTGTGGACAACGCAATGGCGCCCGTGGTGACCAGCCCCTGGTTCCACAGCCACAGCGCGATGCCGGTGGTGCCAGCGATCAGCAGGCCGTTCAGCGTGGTCACCGTGACGTCCATCGCGCTGACCATCCGGCCGGCCTGCCGGACCTTGTCGGTCTGGTCGGCCATCGCATCGCGCGCGTAGGTCTCCTCATGCTGCGAGTGGGCGAACAGCTTGAGCGTGGTGATGTTCGTATAGCCGTCGACGATGCGGCCCATCAGGCGCGAGCGCGCGTCGGTGGCCACCACGGAGCGTTGCTTGACGCGGGGCGTGAACCACGCCAGCGCGGCGATATACCCGACGATCCAGATGAGCAGCGGAATCGTCAGCCGCCAGTCGGCCTCGGCGAACAGCGCCAGCGAACTGACCGCGTAGACGATCACGTGCCAGAGCGCATCCACGGCCTGCACGGCCGAGTCGCGCAGCGAGTAGCCGGTCTGCATGATCCGCTGCGCGATGCGGCCGGCGAAGTCGTTCTGGAAGAACGACAGGCTCTGCTTGAGCACGTAGCGGTGGTTCTGCCAACGGATCATGTTGGCCAGGCTCGGGTTGATCACCTGGTGCACGAGCACGTCGTGAGCCCCGATCATCAGCGGGCGCAGGATCAGCGCGACGAACGCCATCCACAGCAATTCGTTCTGGTGACGAGCGAAGAACGACCCGTCGGGCGTCTCGCGCGCCAGATCGACCAGCCGGCCGAGAAAGCTGAAGAGCGCGACCTCGACCAGCGCGCCGATCAGACCGACGATCAGCAACGCCGCGAAGACGCCGCGGACTTCGCGCAGGAAATGGGCATAGAAGCGCCACACGCTTTCCGGCGGCTGGCTGTCGGGCAGGCCGCGGAACGGGTCGATCAGTCTTTCCAGACGGCGCATCAGCATGGGGGGCGATCCTCGTCATGTCTGCCGGGTGAGCCGATCATGATACGCCCATGAAAAAGCCCCGCTCGAGGGCGGGGCTTGAAGACTGCAGCGGATGATGGCTGGTGGATCAGTGGATCACCATCAGCGTGAACGGATGCACGTACGCCTGCAGCGTCACGAAGATACCGACCATCAGCGCCAGCGCGATCGAGTGGAAGAACACGTAGCGCAGAATCTCGCCTTCGTGGCCATACCACTTGGTGGCGGTGGAAGCCACCACGATCGACTGTGCATCGATCATCTTGCCCATCACGCCGCCCGAGCTGTTGGCCGCGGCCATCAGGGTCGGAGACAGGCCAAGCTGTTCCGCCGTGGTCTTCTGCAGGCCGCCGAACAGCACGTTCGATGCGGTGTCCGAACCGGTGAGCGCCACACCCAGCCAGCCCAGCATCGTGCCGAACAGCGGGTAGAGCACGCCGGTCTGCGCGAAAGCCAGACCCAGCGTGGCGTCCAGCCCCGAGTAGCGGGTCAGGTAGCCGATGCCGAACATCGCGCAGATCGTCAACAGCGAGTAGCGCACGAGCTTGATCGTCTCGAAGTACTCCTTGATCAGGCGCGGGATCGAATAGCCCATCAGCAGGCCGCCGACGAGGGCCGACACCAGAATGCCGGTACCCGCCATCGACAGCACGTTGAACGCGAACACGGCCGGCTCGGCGATTTGCTTCGCCACCACAGGCGGGCCCTTGAGCACGGCCTTGTCCAGACCCGGGATGGCGAACTTCCATTGCCAGACGCCGTCCATCAGCTTCTTGAACTCGGGGATGCCCCAGACGAACACGAAGACGGTCAGGATCACCCACGGCATCCACGCCTTGATCACCGAGATGTTGGCCGATGCGGCGTTGGCCTTGGCATCGGCTTCGAGGGCTTCGGCATTGTCGACCTTGGAATCGTCGTGACGGCCCAGGATGCGCGTCGAGGTCCAGATTTCCTTCGGATGCCAGATCTTCAGGAAGGCGGTCAGGCAGCCCATCGAGACCAGCGCCGAAATCACGTCCACCAGCCACGGGCCGTGGAAGTTCGACACCAGGAACTGCGGCACCGCGAAGCTGACGCCGGCCACCAGGATCGCCGGCCAGATCGCCAGCATGCCGCGGAAGCCCGCGAACGCCCAGATCAGCCAGAACGGCACCAGCACCGAGAAAAACGGCAACTGGCGGCCGATCATCGCGGAGAGTTGCACCTGGTCGATGCCGGTCACCGAGGACAGGCCGATGATCGGCGCGCCGAGCGCGCCGAATGCCACCGGCGCGGTGTTGGCGATCAGCGCCAGGCCCGATGCGGCCAGCGGCGAGAAGCCCAGGCCGATCAGGATGGCGCCGGTCACGGCCACGGGCGTGCCGAAGCCGGCCGCGCCTTCGAAGAACGCGCCAAAGCTGAATGCCACCAGCAGGAGCTGCAGGCGGCGATCTTCGGTGACGCCCGAGATCGAGTTCTGCAACACCTTGAATGACCCGTTTATCGTGGTCAGCCGGTGCAGGAAGATGATGTTGAGGACGATCCAGCCAATCGGGAACAAGCCGGAGATGATGCCGAGCCCGGCGGCTTTGCCAGCCATTTCCGGAGGCATTCCGAACACGAATGACGCCACGACGACGCCGACGACCAGCGCCAGCCCGGCCGCCAGGTGGGCCTGCATGTGAAAGAACGCCAGCGCTGCGAGCAGCACGACAACCGGAACCGCGGCGGCAATAGTGGACAACGCCATACTGCCGAGCGGGTCATACACTTGACTCCACACGATTGAATCCTCCTCTGGAATGAAACGACAGCTTGCCTCTGACGGGCCTGGGCTGCCGGAATGCAAATGCCCGTTCAAGCGACGATAGCGCCCCTGGGAGGCGCTATCAAAATGAGTCAGGCGTCGTTGCACGGCCTTGCCGTACGACTTCTACAGTCTGCCGCCGTACGTTTGGCCAGAACCGCTCCGCTTCATTTTGATAGCGCCCCAAAGTGGACAGAAGGGGGATTGTAAGGATGGGTTCCGGGCCGCCTGCCTTAAATCGGATCATCGGAATGATGAGCCGGATTCAGGGATCAGGGTTTGCTCGGGGGCAGGCTGAAGCACCTCACACTCTCGCGCGAGACTACTCCTTAATACGAGTGTTCGAAATAGGGGATGTGGAGGGAAGGGCGTAAAACCAACGCCGTGGTCCCTGAAAACGCGGGCTGGCGTAGTGACTTGTTCCGCACAGGCAGGGGGAGGGAGAGGAGGCGGTCACCGGCCGGCTGGGCGACGGTGACCGCGATACAACGAATTACTTCAGCGGCAGTTCGAGGATGCCAGTGGCCGCCGGACGCGCCCGCATGGCCGCGAGCCAGCGCTCGAGGTTAGGCCGGGCCGTGTGGGCCTTTGGCATGCCCATCCAGCGGTGCGCCGCGCAGGCCAGCGAGACGTCGGCCATCGTGAAGCGATCGCCACCGATGAACTCGCGGCCTTCCAGCGCGTCGTCGAGCATCTTCGCCAGCGGCTCGGTGCGCTCGCACGATTTCTCGATGACGGCCTCGTCACGCTTGTCCGCCGGTGTACGAACCAGTTGCAGGAACGCCTGGACCATCGCCGGGCTGAACGTCGTGGTCTGCCAGTCCATCCAGCGGTCTGCCGAGGCGCGCGCCTTGACGTCCGAAGGCCACAGCGTGTCCTCGCCATAGCGCGCGCACAGGTAGCGCACGATCGCGTTCGACTCCCACAGCACGAACGGCTCGCCGGCCACGTCGGTGTCGCGGAAATCCTCGATCACCGGAATCAGGCGGTTCGGGTTGAGACGCACGTACGCCTCGGTATCGAGCTCGCCCTTCTGATTGCCGATGTCGATGCGCTCGTGGTCCAGATGCAGCTCGCGCGCGCACCAGACCACCTTCTGGACATTGATTGACGACAGCCTGCCCCAGATGCGAAGCATGTTCGATGGCTCCTCGGGTTGGTTGTAGCGTGCCGGCTCAGGCCGCCCGTGCCTGCGGCGCGGCTTGCGCGATCGCTTCGCGGAACACCTCGCCCAGGATCGACACGCCCTGCTCGATGCGCTCGGCCGATACGGTCACGAACGCCAGGCGCAGCGTGTTCTTGCGCGGGCTGCCCGCGTAGAACGGCGCGCCCGGCACGTAGGCCACGTTGCGGCGCACGGCTTCTTCCAGGATCTTCATGCTGTCCAGACCCTCAGGCAGCTCCACCCAGATGAACATGCCGCCCTCGGGCGCGTTCCAGGTCACGCCGGCCGGCATGTGGCGCTTCAGCGCGTCCAGCATGAACGCGCATTGCTTGCCGTAGAGCTCGCGAATGGTCGGGATGTGCTGTTCGAGCAGGCCGTCCTTGATCGTTTCATAGGCGATGCGCTGTGTGAACGTCGGCGTGTGCAGGTCCGAGGCCTGCTTGGCCTGGCATAGCTTGAAATGCAGGTCGGGCGGGGCGATGACGAAACCCAGGCGCATACCGGGCGCCAGGATCTTCGAGAACGAGCCCATGTAGATCACGCCGTCCGGGTTCATCGACAGCAGCGACGGCAACTGGTTGCCCGAGTAGCTCAGTTCGCCGTACGGATCGTCCTCGACCAGCAGCACGCCGAGTTCCTTGGCGCGCTTGACCAGTTCCTGGCGGCGCTCCAGCGGCAGGCGGCGGCCGGTGGGGTTCTGGAAGTTCGGCAGGGCGTACAGGAAGCGCGCGCCGGCGGTGAGCTCGGGCGTCAGCGCCTCGGGGATCAGGCCCTTTTCGTCGGACGGGATCGACACGAATTCCGGCTCGAACAGCGAGAATGCCTGCAGCGCGCCCAGGTAGCTCGGCGTTTCCACCAGCACCGGGCTGCCCGGGTCGATCATCACCTTGGCGATCAGGTCCAGCGCCTGTTGCGAACCCGTGGTGATCATCACGCGTTCCACATCGACGTTGTAGCGCTTGGCCACGAACTCGCGCAGCGGCATGAAGCCTTCTGTGGCCGCGTACTGCAGCGCGCTTTGCGGGTTGTCGGCGAATACACGGGCCACCGCCGCTTCCATGGCCGCTACCGGGAACGAAGCCGGCGAGGGCAGGCCGCCGGCGAACGAAATCACTTCCGGACGCTCGGTGACTTTCAGGATTTCACGGATGGCCGAGCTGGTCAGTTGCTGCGCCCGGCGGGAGATGGCCCATTTCATGATTGGTCTCGTGGTGGGGGAATTCAATGCGCCGGCCTCCGCAAGAGGCGGCGCGGCATTATCTGTTTACGTGGTTTTCGACGACGTCAGATCTCGACGATCATTTCGATCTCGACGCAGGCGCCCAGCGGAATCTGCGCCACGCCGAACGCGCTGCGTGCGTGCTTGCCTTTCTCGCCGAACACCTCGGCCAGAAACTCCGAGCAGCCGTTGGTGACCAGATGCTGTTCAGTGAACTCAGGCGTCGAGTTAACCAGGCTCATCACCTTGACGATGCGCTTGACGCGGTTCAGGTCGCCGATATGGGCGTGCAGCGTGGCCAGCAGGTCGATGGCGATCGCGCGCGCGGCCTGCTTGCCGGATTCGGTGTCGATATCCTTGCCGAGCTTGCCAGCCCAAGGCTTGCCATCCTTCCTGGCGATATGGCCGGACAGGAATACGGTGTTGCCGGTGGTCGCTGCCATGACATAGGCAGCGGCGGGGGCGCCGGCCGAGGGCAGTTCCACGCCCAGACGGGCAAGGGTGTCATAGACGGACATGCATGTCTCCTGTCAGTGAAGTCGTCCTGGAAGGATAGGGGGCGCCTCCTCGGCGGCGGATGCCAATGGCATGGCGGGTGCGGTGTTGCGCACTGCGGCGCGTCGGCCAAGGGCCACCACGGCGATCACCGCCACTGCGAAAGCGACGGTGGCGGCATCGAGGGGCTCGGCCAGGATCAGCGCGCCGCCCGCCAGCGTGAGGAACGGCTGGAGCAATTGTATCTGGCCTACGCGCGCCACGCCGCCTTTTGCGAGTCCGGCGTACCAGAACAGGAAGCCGATGAACATCGAGAACACCGACACATAGGCCATGCCCAGCCACGCGCGGGGCGACGCGGCGGCGATGGATGCGGCATGTTCCAGCCCCAGCCAGGCCACCACGGGCGCCAGCACGGGCAGCGAGACCACCAGCGCCCAGCTGATCGTCTCCAGCCCGCCCAGTTCGCGTGAGAGCTTGCCGCCTTCGGCATAACCGAGCGCGCCGAGCACCACCGCCAGGAACAGGTACCAGTCGGCATGTTGCAGCCCGCCCGCGCCTTGCCACAGGGCGAAGGCCACCACGAGCGCGCTGCCAGCCAAGGCGGACAGCCAGAAGCCCAGCGACGGCCGTTCATTGCCGAACCATGCGGCGAACACCGCGGTGGCCAGCGGCAGCAGGCCGATCACGATCGCGCCATGCCCGGACGGCACTTCGCGCATGGCCAGCGACGAAAACACGGGGAAACCGACCACCACGCCCAGCGCGGTCACGGCCAGCCGGAGCCATTGGCCACCGCGCGGTCGCCGGCCCGATGCCAGGGCGCCGCGCATCGCCAGCAGCGCGAGCGCCAGCGCGGCGGCGATCACGGCGCGCCCGAGCGCGACGAATGTCGCATCGAGCTCGGCCACGGCCATGCGCGTGAAAGGCAGCGTCTGGCTGAAGATCGCCACGCCGATGAAGCCGAGCAGCATGCCGCCGGAGGGAGGGGAGTGAATTGGGTCCTTCATGATGTTCAATGCGGTTGTCCTGCGATGGCGATCCAGATGGCGGTCAGCGCCAGTGCCAGGCCCATCGCGCCGTTGAACCAGCGCACGCGATTGCCTCCCATCAGCCAGCGCCGCAGCGACGCGCCAAGCACGCCATAGGCGCCATTGCTGAAGAAGCCGAACAGCGCGAATATCGCGCTGACCAGCACCACGCGCTGCCCCGGCGAGGGGGCGCCCGCCATGTACGACGCGGCCACCGCCAGCGCCAGCATCCATGCCTTGATGTTGGCGTACTGCAGTGCCGCCGATTGCCAGACATTCATCGGCTTGAGCACGGTCTTTTCCGCCAGCGACGTGCTGCGCGCGATGCGATACGCCAGCCACAGCAGATAGAGCACGCCCACCACGTGAATCACGGTGGCCAGCATCGGGCTGGCCAGGATCAGCGCGCCGACGCCGGTGGTGCACAGCGCGACGATGCTGGCGAAGCCGAACGACACCCCGATGCAATGCGGGAGCGTGGCGCGCAGGCCGAAGTTGGCGCCGGTGACGGCGGCGATCGTCGTGTTCGGGCCGGGCGTGAAGGCGCCCACCGCGAGCAGCGTGACCAATGCAAGGAACTGGGCTGTCGAGAGCCCCGTGAGCCAGGCTTCCATATTCTGTGTTTCGGGGGTGCTGTTATGCGAAGTTCACGACCACACGGCGGTTCGTGCGGCTTTTCTTCTCGATCTTGGTCACGGTCACCGCGCCGATCTCGCCCGTGTTGGCCACGTGCGTGCCGCCGCAGGGCTGACGGTCCACGCCGGGAATCTCGATGATGCGGATCGATGATGTGCCGGCCGGCGGCGCCGCGCCGATCGTGCGCACGAGGTCGGGCTGGGCGGCCAGTTCTTCGGGCGTGATGCGGTCGATGGTGACCGGCGTCTTCGCGTTGATCAGCGCGTTGAGCTGTTCGGTCAGCACGGCCTTGTCGAGCGTCGATTCGGGCAGGTCGAAGTCGATGCGCGCGGAGTCAGGCGAGATGCCGCAGCCCGTCACCGGCACCGGGATCAGCGACCCGAGCAGATGCAGGCACGTATGCAGGCGCATCAGCCGGTGGCGGCGGGTCCAGTCGATCTTCACTTCGACACGGTCGCCGGCCTGCAGCGCCGGGGCGTCGGGGGCGGGGACGTGCAGGATGCGCTGGCGGTCGTCCGCGTAGACGGTATCGGCCAGTGTGACGATGCGGCCGTCGGCGGTGGTCAGGGTGCCGGTGTCGCCCGCTTGTCCGCCGCTACGCGCGTAGCAGACGGTCTGGTCGAGTTCGATGCCGGCTTCGCTGACGGCCAGCACCGTGGCCTGGCAGTGGTCCAGGTAGGCGTCGTCGTCGAAGCGCTTTTGTGTGGTGGCGGGCATCGGGGGAGCTCCTTTGGTGTGTGTCGTTTATCGCAGGGTCTTGATGCCCGCTGGGGTTTCGATGTCGGCGGCCAGCAGAGGCGGGCCGTCGCCTTGTTCGATCTCGATCAGGTCCGTGGCGCCGATCCACGCCAGTCCTTGGCGCAACAGTTCCGCGTGCGGATGCTGGCCGTGCAGGCGGCGCAACGCCAGGTCGTGGCCCGGCAGGCTGACTGCCGGATGGTTTGCCACGTCCCACTGGATCAGTGTGGGAAACAGGCCATCGCCCGCATTCGCCGCCTCGCCGGTCCAGGCGGGCAGGCTGCCGTCGTCAGGCACGGTCAGGCGCCAGCGCAGGTCGCCGCGCGTCATGGGAATGACCGGGGCGATCCGGTCCGGGTACTGCGCCTGCCAGCGCGACAGATCGGCCGGACGCTCGACGCGGGCCGCCCAGTGCGCCAGGAACGGGCCATCGCGCAGCCGCTGGCGCATCAGGTCGCCATCCAGGCCGAACCAGCGTGGCCGATCAGGTGCCGCCGCCGACGGATCGATCGCGATGACTTCGAGGTACAGGCCACCGTAGAGGCCCATCACGCGGTTGTGCGTGCCCATGCGCGGGTGCGTGCCGCCGCCTTGTGGAGCGACGCCGAGCGCGCTGGCCACATACTCGGCGCCTGAGTCCAGGTCGGGCGCGGCAATCACGAGATGGTCGATGGCGAGTGTCATGGTCGGTTGATGTTAGTCAAGCTCGTCGGTACAGTACCGATACAGTTGGGCAGATCGTCTTCAGTACAGTTGCGGGAGCGCCACATGGAAGGTAGCCAGAAGGATAGCCGGGGGGATCTTGGCAGTGCCGCAGGCGGCACACGGCCGTTGCGGCTCGTGATGCCGGCGACGGGGCTCGAGCAGCTTCCGGACCCGATTCCGTCGGCCCAGATGACGCTCGTGGAGCAGTTGACCGAGTGGGCGCGGCTGCGTATCGACGAACGGGTGTTCCGGGCTGGCATGCGTATGCCGTCGATCCGTCAGTTGGCGACCGAGAAGAGCATTTCGCGTTTTACCGTGGTGGAGGCCTATGAGCGGCTGGTGGCGCTGGGCTACCTTGAATCGCGTCGCGGCTCGGGTTTCTACGTCCGAGAGCGCACGCCGCTCGCGTCCACCGTGGCGCCACCGGCCACGCCCGCGATCCGCAACGTCGATGTCACCTGGCTGCTGCGCAGCATGTTCCATTCGGCCGAGAGCCACAAAGCGCCCGGCTGGGGCTTCCTGCCCAACGAATGGCTGGACGGGGAGCTCGTGTCGGGCGCGCTGCGCAGCCTGGGCCGTCAGCCCGGCAGCCATTTCCTGGTCAGCGGCACGCCGCAGGGTTTTCTGCCGCTGCGGCAGCAACTGCGCACGCGGCTCGAAGAACTGGAGATCGGCGTCACGCCGGACCAGATCGTGATGACTTCCGGCATCACGCAGGCGTTCGACCTGATCGCGCGCCAGTTCCTGCAGCCGGGCGACACGGTGGTGGTAGGCGACCCGGCCTGGTTCGTGATGTTCGCCCGCTTCGCCACGCAGGGCGCCAACGTGATCGGCGTGCCCTATACCGTGGAGGGCCCCGACGTGGAGGCGCTGGAGCGGATCGTCCAGGCCCACCGGCCGAAGCTGCTGGTGGTCAACTCCGTGCTGCACAACCCGACCGGGACGTCGCTGTCCGCCGCCCGCGCCTTCCGGCTGCTGCAACTGGCCGAACAGTACGATTTCACGATCGTCGAGGATGACATCTACAGCGATCTCTGCCCTCCGGGCCACGCCGCCACGCGGCTGGCCAGCCTGGACCAGCTCAAGCGCGTGATCTACCTGGGCAGCTTCTCCAAGACGCTGGCCGCCAACCTGCGCGTGGGCTTTATCGCCGCCAGTCCGGACCTGGCCGTGACCTTGACCGACAGCAAGCTCGTGACCGGCATGGCCTCGCCCGAAGTCAACGAACGCGTGGTCTACAAGGTGCTGACGGAAGGGCACTACCGCAAGCACGTGGAGCGCGTGCGCGGCCGGCTGGACCGGGCGCGCGACGAGACACGCGAGCAGCTCGAGCGGTTGGGTTTGCGCATCTTCCCGGGCAATCATGCGGGTATCTACCTGTGGGCCGATACCGGCGTGGACACCAACGTGATCGCCACGGCCGGGCACGAGGAAGGTTATCTGTTCGCGCCGGGCAGCCTGTTCTCGCCATCGCAGATGCCGTCCACGTGGACGCGCTTCAACGTGGCCAGCAGCAGCGATCCGGGCATGCTCCGGTTCCTGGCCGGCCAGATGGACCGCTTGTCCGGCCAATCGGGCCTGTCTGGCCTGCCCGTCAACGCCGGGGCTTGAAAAACCGGCTGCCGATCCCTATTTCCACACGCATCGATCCCGGTCCGGACGCACGGACCAGGGCAAATACGCGCCCGTTTTCGTTTTCAAGAGGAGAACCATGACCGCACCGCACGAAACGATGAGCTTCCAGGCGGAAGTGAAGCAGCTACTGCACCTGATGATCCACTCGCTGTACAGCAACAAGGAGATCTTCCTGCGCGAGCTGGTATCGAATGCTTCCGACGCCACCGACAAGCTGCGCTTCGAGGCGATCGCGAATCCCGCGCTGCTCGAGAACGATGCCGACCTGGCGATCCGGATCGAAGCCGATCCCGCGGCCCGCACCCTGAAGATCACCGACAACGGCATCGGCATGAGCCGTGACGAGGCGATCCGCAATCTCGGCACCATCGCGCGGTCGGGCACCAAGGAGTTCTTCCAGCAGCTTTCCGGCGACCAGCAGAAGGACGCCGCGCTGATTGGCCAGTTTGGCGTGGGCTTCTACTCGGCATTCATCGTGGCCGACAAGGTCACCGTGGAAACGCGTCGCGCGGGTCTTGCCGCCGACGAGGCCGTGCGCTGGGAAAGCGCCGGCGACGGCGAGTTCAGCATCGATGCGATCAACCGTGCCGAGCGCGGCAGCACGATCACGCTGCATCTGCGCGAGGGCGAGGACGATTTCCTGTCGTCGTACCGCCTGCAGAACATCATCCGCAAGTACTCGGACCACATTTCGCTGCCGATCCGGATGCCCAAGGAGGAATGGGATGCCGAGGCGCAGCAGCAGAAGGTCACGGGCGAGTGGGAAAGCGTGAACCAGGCCAGCGCGCTCTGGACTCGCAGCAAGTCGGATATCACGGACGAGCAATACCAGGCGTTCTATCAGCACATCGCGCACGATCACGAGGCGCCGCTGGCCTGGACCCACAATCGCGTGGAAGGCCGCAGCGAGTACACGCAGCTGCTGTACATCCCGGCGCGCGCGCCGTTCGACCTGTGGGACCGTAATCACAAGGCCGGCCTGAAGCTGTACGTGAAGCGCGTGTTCATCATGGATGACGCGGACCAGCTCCTGCCGGCGTACCTGCGCTGGGTCAAGGGCGTGGTCGATTCGGCGGACCTGCCGCTGAACGTGTCGCGTGAACTGCTGCAGGAGAGCCGCGATGTGAAGGCGATCCGCGAGGGCTGCACCAAGCGCGTGCTGTCGATGCTGGAAGCGATGGCCGATAGCGAAGACGAAGCCGAACGCGCCAAGTACAAGACCTTCTGGGAACAGTTCGGTCAGGTGCTCAAGGAAGGCGTTGGCGAAGACCATGGCAACGGCGAACGCATCGCAAAGCTGCTGCGCTTCGCGACCACGCATGGCGACACGGCTGAACAGTCGGTCTCGCTGGTCGACTACGTGGGCCGCATGAAGGAAGGTCAGGACAAGATCTACTACGTCACGGCCGATACCTGGGTGGCCGCGAAGTCGAGCCCGCACCTCGAGGTGTTCCGCAAGAAGGGCATCGAAGTGGTGCTGTTGACCGACCGCGTTGACGAATGGCTGCTGTCTTACCTGCATGAATTCGACGGCAAGCAACTGGTATCGGTGGCCCGTGGCGACCTGGACCTGGGCGCGCTGGCCGACGAGACCGAGAAGGCCGAGCAGGAGAAGGCCAGCGCTGACTGGAAGGAAGTGGTCGACCGCGCGAAGTCCGTGCTCGAAGGCAAGGCCAAGGACGTACGCGTGACGCTGCGCCTGACGGATTCGGCATCGTGCCTGGTGTCCGACGATGGCGACATGAGCGGCTACCTGCAGCGTCTGCTGAAGCAGGCTGGCCAGAAGGCGCCCGATGCCCAGCCGATCCTGGAGCTGAATCCGGAGCACGCGCTGGTGAAGAAGCTGCGCGATCTGCCGGATGGCGAAGCCTTCGGCGACCGTGTGCGCGTGCTGTTCGACCAGGCGTTGCTGGCCGAGGGCGGCATGCTCGACGATCCGGCTGCCTATGTGCAGCGGGTGAACCGACTGCTGGCCTGATCGGTATCGTCGTTTCGGTATCGTCGTATGAAACGCCTGCCCTCTCACCCGACCTTTCTTCCCGCGCATGGGAAAGGGTATCGCGGGGGAGGGCAGGACTTTCACGCTTCCAATACCCCTTCCCGATGACCACCAAGCGCTGCTTTCCTCCGGTCGTCGACATTCACACTCGCGTGCTTGTGCTCGGCAGCTTGCCGGGTGAGGTCTCCCTCGCGCAGTCGCGTTACTACGCGCACAAGCAGAATCGTTTCTGGCATTTGATGAGCGATGTGCTCGGCGTCGATCTGGTCGGCCTCGAGTACGAAGCAAGGCTGCAGACACTGCTCGACCATCGTGTCGGCCTGTGGGACGTTGTGGCCGAGGCACGGCGCGAGGGCAGCCTCGATAGCAGCATCCGCGACCATCAGGGCAACGATCTGATCGGCCTGATCGCGACGCTGCCGACGCTCAAGGCCATCGCATTCAATGGCGGCACCGCCGCGAAGATCGGCGAGAAGACGCTTGCGGACCATGGCGATCGCCATGCGATCCTGCGATTGCCATCGAGCAGCCCGGCTTACACGCTGGCCTATGCGGAAAAACGCAAGGCCTGGGAGAGCCTGCGCGACTGGCTCGACTGATCCGTCGACGCTGAATTCTGCCGTACGGCCGTGCGCATCTCGGGCGCATGGTTGGCACACGCGCTCGTACGTAGGCGAGACCTCGATTTGATGCAACGCAAATCGGGCACCCAATTCAAAAAAATCAATTCGCCTACTGGAAATATTCAGAATCCTCGGTCGAATCATTGACTATCATATTCAATTGATAAGTCAATGATTCGGTCATGCTCGCCCAGGCATGACCGTTTCTTTAATGGTGCAAGGCTCCACCACGTGTTTCGTTTTTTTTCCCCAAGGCATTACGAAGTACCCCACACGAGAAGACGACCATGTCCCAGGAACAAGAACCGCGTCGCCGATTTTTTCGGCAGATGCTGGCAGTCGTGCCCGCTGCATCCGTTGCGACAGGTGCCGCGATATCACAATCCGCGTGCTCGGAGTCTCCCGGACCGCAATCTGCAAATGCCGGAAATGTCGGGCCCTACAAGCCCAACTATTTCACCGCCGGCGAATGGAAATTCGTACAGGCGGCGGTCGACCGGCTGATTCCGGAGGATGAACTGGGGCCAGGTGGGCTTAAAGCGGGCGTTCCGGAATATATCGACCGACAGATGGACACGCCCTACGGGCACGGCAAGCTCTGGTACATGCAGGGGCCATTTCATCCCGATGTGCCCGCAGAGCTTGGCTTCCAGATGAATCTCGCACCGCGCGACATATATCGTCTCGGCGTGAAGGCTTGCGACGAATACTGCAAGAAACAGTATGGCGGCAAGGCATTTGCCGATCTCTCCAAGGAAGACCAGGAAAGCGTGCTTGGCCAGATGGAACACGCCAAGCTCTCGTTCGATGCGGTACCGGCCAGGACGTTCTTCTCCTATCTGCTGAACAACACGAAAGAGGGCTTCTTTGCCGATCCGATCTACGGCGGCAACAAGGACATGGTGGGCTGGAAGATGGTCGGCTTCCCCGGCGCACGGGCGGATTTCGCGGACTGGATCGATCAGCCAGGGGTGAAGTATCCCTATGGTCCGGTGTCGATCGACGGACGGAGGGGATAAGCATGGCGATCAAGAAGGACAAGGTCGATTGCGTGGTGATCGGTCTCGGCTGGACTGGCGCGATTCTCGCCCAGGAGCTGACCGACGCGGGGCTCGACGTCGTGGCGCTCGAACGTGGCGCGATGCGCGATACCCCGACCGATGCCGAGTATCCGAAAGTCGTCGACGAACTGAAGTACGTCGTGCGCGGAGAGCTGTTTCAGGATCTCTCCCGGGAGACGGTCACGATCCGTCACGGCGTGGATGACCTGGCGGTGCCGTATCGGCAAAACGGCTCGTTCCTGCTTGGCAATGGCGTGGGTGGCGCGGGCTTTCACTGGAACGGGATGCACTATCGCGTCCTGCCGGAAGAACTGCAGTTGCGCAGCCGCTACGTGGATCGCTATGGCAAGAAGTTCATTCCCGAAGGGATGCAGGTACAGGACTTCGGTGTCACGTACGACGAACTCGAGCCACACTTCGACTTTGCCGAGAAGGTGTTCGGCACGTCGGGGACGGCCGGTAACCTGAATGGCAAGATCCAGCCGGGCGGCAATCCGCTCGAAGGCCACCGGTCGAGCGAGTACCCGACCCCGGCGCTGAAGAATTCGCTCGGCGCGCAATTGTTCGAAAAGGCCGCGCGCGAGGCGGGCTTCCACCCGTACCCGGCACCGGCGGCGAATACGTCCGAGCCCTATACGAACCCCTACGGCGTGCGCCTTGGGCCGTGCAATTTCTGCGGCTTCTGCGAGGACTTCGGCTGCTACATGTATTCGAAGGCGTCACCGCAGACGACGATCCTGCCGGTCCTGCTGAAGAAGCCCAACTTCGAGTTGCGCACGAAGGCGCAAGTCACCAGGATCCTGCTCGATTCCGACAAGAAGCGTGCGACTGGCGTGCTGTATATCGATGCCCAGGGGCGAGAGGTCGAGCAACCCGCCGATCTCGTGATCGTCGCGGCGTACCAGTTGCACAACGTGCGTCTGCTGTTGCTCTCCGGCATCGGCACGCCGTATGACCCGAAAACCGGCAAGGGCGTCGTTGGCCGCAACTACGCGTATCAGATGAACGGCGCGGTCAACGTGATGCTGCCCAAGGGCACGCTGCTCAATCCGTTCATCGGGACGGGTGCCGGCGGGGTAGGGCTGGATGACCTGAATGGCGACCAGTTCGATCATGGTCCGCTCGGCTTTCTCGGCGGGGCGAGTATTCGCCATATACGTTATGGCGGCCGGCCCATCAAGCAGACGCCGACTGTCCCCGGCACGCCAGCGTGGGGCAGCAAGTGGAAGGCGGGAGTGGTCGATGCGTACCAGCGCTATATGACGATCGGCATTTCGGGCTCGGTCATGCCGTATCGCGATGCGTACCTCGATCTCGATCCGACGTACCGCGACGCCAACGGCCTGCCGCTGATGCGCATGACCTTCGACTGGCACGACAACGAGTACGCCATGCTGGATTACATGGGCACCCGCATGGAAGAGGTGGCCAAGGCGATGAAGCCCGAGGCGTACTACAAGGCCATCCGCAAGAAGGGCCAGCACTACGACACGCGCGTCTATCAGTCCACGCACACGACAGGCGGCGCCGTGATGGGATCGTCGCCCGAGACCAGCGTGGTCAACAAGTATCTGCAGAGCTGGGATGTACACAACGTGTTCGTCATGGGTGCCTCGGCGTTCCCGCAGAACATGGGCTACAACCCGACCGGTCTGGTAGTCGCGCTTGCCTATCACTCCGCGAAGGCTATCCGCGAGCAGTACTTGAAGCACCCGGCGCCGCTGGTTCAGGCTTGAGGTGATGGCCATGAAAGCAAGCAAGAAAGCAACAATGATGGTGGCGGCGTCGGCGCTGCTGGCGGCGTCGGCGTGGACCATCGGTGCGTTCGCCGATGACCGGCAGGGCGATTCGGCGACTGCCGTGCAAGCATCGGGCGCCGATGCGCAACTGGTCGAGCGAGGCCGCTATCTCGCGACGGTGGCCGACTGCGCGGCGTGTCACACGGCGAAGAACGGGAAGCCGTTCGCAGGCGGTCTTGGCATCGAATCGCCGATTGGCCGGATCTATTCGACCAATATCACGCCGGACAAAAGCTCCGGCATCGGCAAGTTCAGCTACGACGATTTCGATCGCGCCGTGCGCCACGGCATCGCCAGGGACGGCTCCACGCTGTACCCGGCCATGCCCTATGCCTCGTATGCGAAGGTCAAGCCGTCCGACATGCAGGCGCTATACGCGTACTTCATGCATGGCGTGCAGCCAATCGAGCGGGCCAACAAGGCGACCGATATTCCGTGGCCGCTGTCGATGCGCTGGCCACTGCGTTTCTGGCGCATGGCTTTCGCCCCGGAGGTGGCCACCGACGACCCACCGGTATCCAATGACCCGGTGGCGCGCGGCCGCTATCTGGTGGAGGGGCTCGCGCACTGCGGCGCTTGTCACACGCCTCGTGGCTGGGGATTGCAGGAGAAGGCACTGAGCGATGACGGCAAGACCTATCTCTCGGGGGGCGTGATCGATAACTTCCTGGCGAAGAACCTACGTGGCGACCGGAAGGATGGTCTCGGCACGTGGACGCAGGACGAGATCTTCGCGTTTCTGAAGAGCGGGCGCACTAAGCATTCGGCGGCATTCGGTGGCATGTCGGAAGTGGTCGAGAACAGCATGCAGCACGTGAACGATGCTGACCTGACGGCGATTGCGGCATACCTGAAGACGCTGACGCCAGTGAATCCCAGTGCGGCCGTGTTGACGGCTAACGCCAGTGCGACGGACAAGCTGCGTGCCGGAACGGATCGCAGCAACGGCGCGCTGACTTTCGTCGACAACTGCGCCGCGTGCCACCGCACGAGCGGCAGTGGCTACGAGAGTACGTTCCCGAGGATCGCGCTCAGCTCAACCGTGAATAGCAACGATCCGACGTCGCTGATCCACATCGTCCTGATGGGTGGCGAGATGCCGTGGACGAAGACCGGCCCGACGCACTACGGGATGCCCGGATTTGCCAAGCGTCTGACGGATCGGGATATCGCCGATGTGCTGACGTTCGTGCGGACGAGTTGGGGGAATCAGGCGCCGCCGGTAAGCGCGGAGCAGGTGGCGAAGGTGCGCAAGTCAGTTGGCGCAGCGTCTCAGCCAAAACGGCCTGAGAACAACTGACGAACGGGGGTAGCGGGAGGCCGGCGCCTCCCGCTGCCCGCTGTCGGGGCTCTGGTTAGCCGAAGTTCGGCTGTGTGGCCGCGTAGCTGGGCCGTGCCCGCATTGCTGCGTGAGCCCGCCGGATGTTCGGGCGTGATTCCAGCATCGCGGCACTTTCCGGAAAGCGTCCCAGGTACTCCACGATCGGGGCGAAGAACAGATCGGCCATCGTCAGCGTGTTGCCCGCCAGGAAATCGCGACCGCCATAGGCATGCTCGAGCGCATCGAGCTGTTTGGCGATGTCGGGCAGGGCGGCGTCGATCGTCTTGCGGTCAGGCTGGCCGTTCTCGCCACTCGGGAAGACGTACTGCAGCACGTAGCGGCGCACCATGGCGTCATACGCGTGGCAGTTGATGAGGCTGATCCATTGCTCGCAGCGTGCGCGGGCCGTGGGGCCGGCCTGCGAGATCAGGCTTGGGCCATCGAATGCTTCCTCGATATAGCTCAGGATGGCGCGTGTCTCGAAGAACTCCAGCGGACCGTCGGTGAAGGCCGGAATGCGGCCGAACGGGTTGTGCTTCAGCAATTCGGGGTCCCGCGGCGTCAGAGGATCGAGCTTGTACGCAATGCCCTTCTCCGCCAGCGCCATGCGCACGGTGCGGACATAGGTGCTGCGGCCATCGCCATAGACGGTGACGGTACCCGCGCTGCCTTCGGCATCCACATAGTCGCTCAGGCGGTTGAATACCGATTGCCAGCCGCTGGTGTGTGCATCGCGTGTGGCAGTGTCCGGGAAGCCGCTGTGACGCATATGCAGGAGCGTGCCGCCGTCCTTGTCCGTCAGGGTCACCTCGATCAGCGTGCGGGTGCCTTCGGGCAACTCGCCACCTTCCCACTGCCAGGTGTAGGCCAGGAAATTGGCGCGGTCGATCTTCTGGTACTCGCCGCCGACCATGTGTTGCGACCCGTCACGGCTGCCCATCACAAGCCGATAGCGCCCGCCGACCCGTGCATCGGCGCTGGCTTCCAGCACGCGCATGCCGCGCGGGCAATGCCAGGCCGCGAGCGCCGCCTGGTCCGTGAACGCATCGAAGACCCGTTCGCGCGGCGCGCGAATCTGGCGGGTCATCTCCAGATGAAACGTAGCTGCTTCGGTCATGACTTGAACCCCTTGTCATCGGTGACTGTATGCGCCTGCTCGACAAAGGCGACGAGCCTGTCGAGGTTGTCCTCCCAATGCCGCCGATACGTTTCCAGCCAGCCATGCGCGTCGCGAAGCGCACCGGGGCGCAAGTGACAGATGCGCCAACGCGCGTTGACTTCCCGCTCGATCAGCCCGGCATCGGCCAGCACACGCAGGTGCTTGGAGATGGCCGGGGCCGACATGTCGAACGGACGGGCGAGTTCGCTCACAGGGGCTTCACCTTCCGCCAGCCGCGCAAGAATCGCGCGACGGGTGGGGTCGGCCAGGGCGGCGAAAACCGAGGAGAGCGGGTCGTTGGAATTGGACATGCGCTCATTTAACTCATTGGTTAAATGAAGTTCAAGGGCTGTTACAACTGCGGTGGGCTGGCTGTCGGGTGGGTGATGTGCGACGTCGGGATTACAATTAATGCTAAAAATGATGCCGCGCCAACGCCGCGAGCAAGCTGCCGAGGCGATGTGCACACCGGCGATTCTTGAAGGAAAGGAAGAAGGAACATGGCGACGTTGATTCCTGCAATGGGCTCTGTCTCGTCTCGCATGACTTCGGGGGAGAGACGGTTCGCGCAAAGGCTCGAGGCGAAGCTCGAGGACGACTACCTGTGCTGGTACGACGTTTCGATCGGCGAGAAAAGCCGCCATCCGGATTTCGTCGTATTTCATCCAAGCCGCGGCTTGCTGGTACTGGAGGTCAAGGACTGGAACCTCGACACCATTCGCCAGATCGACAAGCAGGATGTGTTGCTGATGACCAACCGCGGACTCGTGGCTGACACGAATCCGCTGGTGCAGGCGCGTCAGTACATGTTCCATGTGACCGACCTGTTGCAACGGGACCCGCAGCTCGTCTGGCCAACCGGTTCACTCAAGGGCAAGGTGTTCTTTCCCTATGGTCATGGAGTGGTGCTGACCAATATCTCCCGCGCGGCTTTCGAAAAGGGGGACCTTGGAGAGGTACTGCCGGCTCACCTGGTCATCTGCCAGGATGAGATGTTCGAGAGTGTGGATCCCGAAGCGTTTCAAAAGCGCCTTTGGGAGATGTTTCCGATCAAGTTCACCCACAAGCTCTCACTGCCGCAGATCGATCGCGTGCGCTGGCACCTGTTCCCTAAGATCCGGATGCCGGAGCAGCGATCACTATTTGCGGATGCCGCTGCGGGAGCCGAGGACATCCCCGACATCCTGCGCGTCATGGACCTGCAACAGGAGCAACTGGCACGTAGCCTCGGTGACGGGCATCGCGTGATTCACGGCGTGGCGGGGTCGGGCAAGACCATGATCCTGGGCTATCGCGCCGAGTACCTGGCGCGTACGTCAGCGAAGCCCATCCTGGTGCTTTGCTTCAACAAGACACTCGCGTCAGTGCTTGCCGCGACCATGGGAGAGAAGGGGATCGCCGATAAGGTGCATGTCCTGAACTTCCATGCCTGGTGCGGGCGCCAACTCGATGCCTACAGCATCGACCGTCCCAAGGGCTTGCCGAATGAAGTGCTGTTCAATGAGATGGTCGAGCGTGTTGTGCGCGGTGTTGAGCGAAAGGCAATACCGTCAGGCCAATACGACGCAGTGCTGATCGACGAAGGCCATGATTTCCAGCCTGAGTGGTTCAAGCTGGTCGTGCAGATGGTCAATCCTGATAGCAATGCTCTGCTGGTTCTCTACGATGACGCGCAATCCATCTACGGCGGAAACAAGAAGCGGAAGTTCAGTTTCGCCAGTGTCGGCATCAAGGCACAAGGCCGAACCACCGTTCTGAAGTTGAATTACCGGAATACGCGAGAGATCCTGGCGGTCGCGCGTGCGCTGGCTGATGATCTGCTGGTGGAACGGGTGGCGGATGAGGATGAGGCGCCTACCGTCCACCCGGTGGCGGCGGGACGAAAGGGCCCGCGACCTTTGCTGGTCGAACTGCCGACGTTGAGTGCGGAGGCCACACGCATTGCCGAAGTTCTGCTGGACGAGCATCGGTCCGGCACGCGTTGGTCAGAGATGGCCGTGCTCTATCGGCATTGGGATGTCATGGCACAAATTACCGACACGCTAAGGCGCGAGGGCATTCCTTTCGAGTGTCCGCAACTGACCAAGCGCTTCGTGCCCAGTGCGGATAGCGTGAAGGTGGTGACCATGCACAGCAGCAAGGGGCTCGAGTTTCCATTGGTTTGCATCCCCGCTATCGGAGCGCCTCACAAGAAGAACGAATCGACGGAGGAAGAGGCTCGCCTGCTCTACGTGGCTATGACCCGGGCAACCCGACAGCTTGTGATGACACACGGATCGGACTCCCAGTTCTCCAGTAGGCTGCGTGATGCGCTTAATGCACTTTCTTGACGCGGGCGGAGATGGCCTGGCTGGCCCTTAACGGTCCAGCCGGCCGAACTAACTTTCCAAGGCGCAAGAACCCCTCAGGCCGTCGTATTGACCACACCGCCGGTGCTCGAGCCACTCTCTTGTTGCATGGCCTCGGCCAGCTTGGCGTACGCCTGCGACAGCGCGGCGTTGGTGGAGGACACGGCGCCCTGCAGGGTAGCGACGGTGCTCGCCTTGGTCCTTTCGTCGGTCTTGGCGTTCTGCGCGGCCTGGAGTTGCTGCATCTGGGTGGCCAGCAGTTTCTGAAGCGTTTCGATCTGCTGCTTGATCGCCTTGATGACCGCCGATTCGGTGTCGCTGCTGCTGGAGCTGTCCGTGCCGCCGGCAGCCGCAGCGCCGCCGGCGCCGCCAGCCTTGCCGCTGAATGCGGCGCCGTTTACCCGGCCGTTTGCCGACGCGCTGGAATCCTGTGCGCTGGCCTTGCCCGTGCTGTCCGTGCCGTCCTGCGACGCCGAAGTGGTGACTGCGGCGCCACTGGCGGTGAAGACTTGTGGTGTAACGCTGGTGATGGACGTCATGTTCTGGTTTCCGATCGGAAGAGAGCCAATCCGTTGATCGGCCGGCGCTGGCAAAACTTTAGTGCCATCGCCGCTGTCCTACTGGCTTCCTTCGGCATCTGTCACAATCGCGGCCATGCATTCTTCTGGTCGTTCTTCTTCAGGATTGATTTGATATGTCCAATCTCGGTATCGGCGGCATCGGCCTGCACGTGATCGTGGCGATTTTCTTCGCCGTGCACGCCGTTCGCACCCACCAGAACATGTACTGGTTGCTGCTGCTATTCCTGTTCCCGGGCCTGGGCAGCATCGTCTATTTCTTCGCAGTTTATTTGCCTAGCCTGCGCGACTCGCGCGGGGCGCGGGCAGCGTCGCGGGCGATCAAGCAGATCGTCGATCCGAACCGGGCCGTACGCGAAGCGCGCGAGGCATTCGACCGGGCGCCGACTGTCGATCACCGCATGCGCCTGGGTGCTGCCTTGCTGGAAGTGGGCAACGCGGCCGAGGCGCTCGAGCACTATCAGGCCGCGGCCAACGGCCCGTTTGCGTCCGATCCGGCATTGCTTGAGGGGCTGGCGCGCGCCCAGGTTGCCACGGGCCGCCATGCCGATGCGCAGGCCACGCTTGAGAAGCTGTTTGCCGCGCATCCGCAGGCGCGGGACCAGGCCGAACCCGCATTGCTTTACGCGCGTGCGCTGTCCGCGCTCGATGCGCCCGGCACGCGCGACGCCTTCGAGCGCTCGCTGACCTGCGCCAGCGATGCCGCGCCGCGCTGTCTGTATGCCGACTGGCTTTCCCGCCAGGGTGATGCAGCCGACCGTGAGCGCGCCAAGTCGCTGTACTCGGAAATTGTTCACGACGCGCGCCACTGGCCGCGTCACGCCCGCGAGCACAATCGCGAATGGCTCCAGCGCGCGCAGGTCGCGCTGGGCCAATGATCCGCGCCTTGAGCGCGTTGTATTCCTCCATGACGCTTTTGAAACGCAAATCTATCGAGGCCGTGGCCTCGCGCCGCCCCGCGCGCGGCGAACGTGAAACCTCGCGCAGGAAGCTGTCCGGCGACGCCGGCGATGTCGACAATGCCGGCGAGAAGCGCATGACGCCGCGCTTCGCGCCGGTGACGTTCTCGGAAATGGATGGCGTGCGCTATCTCCATTTCGGCACCGAGTGGGTGCAGGGCGCGATGCGCCTGCGCAAGCCCGATGCCATCGAACTCGAGTACGCCCAGCAGATGATGGCCTGGCTGCTGTTCCTGTCGCCGTCGGCTGCGGATTTCCACGTGGCGCAACTGGGCCTGGGCGCCGCCGCGCTGACCAAGTTCTGCCATCGCCAATTCGCCCGTGCGAAGGTAACGGCCGTCGAGTTGAATCCCGCCGTGATCGTGGCCGGCCGCAGCATGTTCGGCCTGCGCGAGGACGATGCGCGCCTGTCCGTGCGCGAGCAGGATGCATGGGACTTCGTGATGGATGGCGCGCAGACAGCGTCGATCGACGCGTTGCAGGTCGACCTGTACGACGCCACCGCGCGTGGCCCGGTCCTCGATACCACGGCGTTCTATCGTGCCTGCCGTCGCGTGCTCAAGGCGCCTGGCGTGATGACGATCAACCTGTTCGGAGACCACGAGAGTTTCCCGAAGAACATCGTGCGTATCTGCGACGCGTTCGACAATCGCGTGCTGGTGTTTCCCGAAGTGCATGACGGCAACATCATCGCGCTGGCGTTCAACGGGCCGGCGATCGACGTGTCTTGGGAAACGCTGGAGGCGAGGGCGGAAGTGGTGGAGTCCACCACGAAGCTGCCGGCGAAGGACTGGGTGAAGAAGCTGCGCGCGGCGAATGCGCGGCAGGAAGAGCGGCTGGCGATCTGACGTCGCGCTTTATCCCCTCTCCCACCAGGTGGGAGAGGGGAGCCAGGCCAGCATCATTCCTTATGGAAGAACTGCGCCAGCGACCACTCGTCGGTGCGCGCCTCATAGCGCAGGCCCTTGCGCATCGCCCACATTGCAAGCTGGCTGTGCGACGGGATGATCGCGTGGTCGGCCAGCGCGAACTTGGCCGCCGCGCGGGCATTCTCCTCGCGGGCCTTGTCGCTGGAGATCGTCGTCAGCGATTTCTCGATCAGCTGATCGAGCTGCGGATTGCTGTACTTGCCCCAGTTCCACGTGCCGTAGCCGGTCTTCGGGTTCGGGGTGCCCGTGATCGAGCGCAGCGCCACGTCGGCAGCGGCCGATCCCCAGCCTAGCATCTCGAATGCAAAGTCCCCCTGGCGCGCGCGCGTGAAGTACGTGGCAACGGGCAGCGTCTCAACCTTGGTCTGGATGCCGATACGCGTCAGCATCCCGGCCGTGGCCTGCGCCACCTGGGCGTCATTCAGATAGCGATTGTTCGTGGCGTGCAGCGTCAGGCCGAAGCCGTCCGGATAGCCTGCGGCGGCCAGCAGCTTCTTCGCACCTTCCACGTCATAGGCGTCCGGCTTGGTGCCAGGATGGCCGAAGATCTGCGGCGAGACGATCGACGAGGCCGGCACCGCCAAGCCTTCCATGATGCGGCTGACAATGGCGTCGCGGTTGAGGGCCTTGCTGATCGCCGCGCGCACGCGCGCGTCCTTGAAAGGATTCTTGCCGAGCGGCTTGCCTGCCTTGTCCGTGACGAACGGCGGGTTGTCGCGTGACTGGTCCATCTGCCAGAAGATCGTGCGCCACGACACCGTCTGCTCAATCTTGAACTTCGGGTTCTGCTTGAGCTTCGCCACGTCGGCGGATGGCACGCTTTCGATCACGTCCACATCGCCGGCAAGCAGGGCGGCCGAGCGCGCGCCGTTGTCGGTGAGGATCCGGAAGATTGCGCGGTCCCATTCGGGCTTTGGCCCCCAGTAGTCGGGATTCTTCGCCATCACGATTTCCTGGCCGCGCGCGAAGCGCACGAACTTGAACGGACCCGTGCCGATCATCGCCTTGCCCGAATCGAAATCGGCCTGGGTCAGATTCGCGGCAATCTTCTTCGGCATGATCGGCACGCTGTTCAGATCATTGGCCAGGTTCGCATAATTCGGCACGCTCATGGTCAGGCGCACGGTCAGCGGGTCGGGCGTGTCGATGCGGGCGATCGGCTTGGTGTAGCTGGTGAACGACCCCGGCGCGTTGGTCAGCTTTTCGGGGCGCTCCAGTGACGCCTTGACGTCCTCGCTCGTGAACGGCGAGCCGTCATGCCATTTCACGTTCGGGCGAAGCTTGATCTCCCACGTGATCGCATTGAGCGGCTTCCACGATAGCGCGAGGCCGGGAATGTAGCGCGCGTTCTTGTCCATGAACACGAGCGACTCGAAGATATGGAGTGCGATGGCGTTGTTCGGGCCCGAGTTGTTCCAGTGCGGGTCCATGGACGTCACGTCGGCGGCCAGGCCGATGCGCAGGTCTTCGGCATGAGCCGCCTGGGCGGGCAACAGCGTGAGCGCGGTGGCGCTCAACGCAATCGAAAGGGATGCTTGCAGCAGCGTGCGGCGGATCATCGGTGGGCTCCTCGTACGGTGTTCGGCCATATTGTGCCGGTAACTATACATCGTTGCAGACCCAGTACAATCGCGGCCATGTTTGCCAATTCCCGCACGATTTCGTCGGCACAGTCCGATATCCATGAGCATCTGGCCACGCTGGTGGAGCGTCATCTGGCCGAGCCATTCCGCAAGCCGATTGGCGCGCCGAGCCAGCACGCGTTCGACGCGGCCATCGACGCATGGCAGCGGGCGGGCAGCGCGCCGCTGATTCTCGATGCGGGCTGCGGTGTCGGGGAAAGCACGTTGCGTCTCGCTACGGCATTTCCGGATCACTATGTCATCGGTGTGGATCAATCGGAAAAGCGCCTGACGGCCGGCAAGGACTGGTGGGATGGGCCCCTGCCCGAGAACTTTCATTGGGCGCGCGCGGATCTGGTCGATTTCTGGCGGTTGGTGCAGAGCACGGGTGTGCGGGTCACGCGGCACTATGTGCTGTATCCGAACCCGTGGCCCAAGATTGGCCATTTGAGCCGGCGCTGGCATGGACACGCCGTATTTCCCGCACTGGCGGCGTGCGGTGACTATCTCGAATGCCGCAGCAACTGGAAGATCTACATCGACGAGTTCGCGGCCGCGCTGACGATGGTGGGGCGTCCGACGCAAACCGAATCGTGGCAGCCGGAGGCATCAATGACGCCGTTCGAGCGCAAGTACGCGGCGTCAGGGCATGGCTTGTGGCGCTGCGTGAGCGTTCGATGAGCGTCGGATGAAATGAAAAACCCGCCAGATCTGGCGGGTTTTTCATTTTCGGACTGCGCGGTCAGTGGAACAGCGGCTGTTGCGTCGGCGCGTCCTCGGGCAGTTCCGCGTGGACGATTTCGCCGGAGCGGTCCGCGTAGAGCGGGGTGCCGCAATCCTCGCAATATTCCGGATCGAACAGCGCCGCATGGCGGAAGATGTCCTCGACACCGGCGTTGCGCAGCTCCTCGCAGATCTGCTCGACCGGATTGCCCTTTTCCTCGGCATCGGCCTCGCCAGATTCGCGGCCATAGACAGGCCAGACGATGCCGTAGATCACTTCCTTCTCGCCACGCATCGTGAAGCCGACGCGATATTCCTCAACCACTTCCTCGCCGAACCCGGCCACCACGGCAGCCAGTTGGCCGGCCGGCACATCGAGCGTGCCGCACAGGTAGTTCACGGCGGCGCGCACGGTCAGCGGACGGATGCTCTTGTCCGATTCGCGGCACGACAGGAAGAAGGCATCCGGCAGCAACAGTTCGAACTCGCAGCCGGGCAGCAGGAGCGCGACGGTCGGCTGCACCTGCTGGCGCCACTGTTCCAGGCAGACCGAACGCTCGGCGTGGTGCTCCTTGGCATCCTCTTGCCAGCGGAACAGCGCACCTTCGTGCGGGGCCACCACCACGGCCAGCAGGTAGCGCGGGTCGGCCAGGATCGGCGCGGTTTCGGGCAGATCGCGCAGGTCCACCTTCGGCATGGTCCCGGCCAGTGCGGCAGTAGCCAGCTTGTGGGTCAGCGCGAAGGTGTCGCTATGGCTGCGCGGCAGCTGGTCGATGCTGTAGAGGTACGGCGACAGCGCCACCTTGGTGCCGGTGGCCAGCACATGCGCCTGCAGATGCACGGCCAGCGTCTGGGCCAGTTCCGGCTTCAGCGCGCCCGACGGAATTGCGTAGCGTGTATGGGCCAGGATCGGTGCCGCGATCAGCAGCACATCCAGCTTGGCGCCGTCGACTTCGATAGTGGCCGATTCGGCCAAGGTTTCGGCCTGTTCGGCCAGCACGTCGGACGCATCGGCGTTGTGCTTGAACAGGTGTTCGAGCGCGGCGTCGAGCGCGGTCTGGCTGCCGTTTTTCAGCAGGCGATGGAGCCGCTGCGACAGCCGACGCTCCCAATACCCGTCCTCCATGCGGCTGCCCGATGCATCCAGGGCGAGCGCGTCGGCCACCAGCCGTTCGGCGTCAGGAGAGAGTCTGGCGGAAGACTTGGGGCGAAAACCTGCCATATATGTAGAGAACGTCCGTTTTTCGTAAAACGGTATTCTACTCGTTGCGCAGGCGGGTGCAGTCCTCGCGAACCCTCAATCAGGCTGTTGTTTGAATTGTTGGATTACTTTTGAGCCGCCGGTGCGTGCGATTCGGTGCTGTGCGACTCGCCAGCCATCGAAACCTCGCCGCCGCCCTTGGTCAGCAAGTACAGGCAGGCGCCCGCCACGACTACAAAAGCGATCAGAATCTTCACCATGTGATGTCTCCGTCTTTGTCTTGGTATAAGTCACGCTGAATCCGTGTGGGGCGAGTCTGGCAGTGCAGGCTTGCGCAAAACTTACGCGACGGGGTGGGGATTACCCGCAAAAACAAAACCGCCGCCCCGCTTTGCAAGCCGGGGCGGCGGTTTCGGTCAGCAGCTGGCGAATCAGGCGGCGAGCAGTTGACGCAGCACGAACGGCAGGATGCCGCCGTGGTTGTAGTAGTCGACCTCGATCGGCGTGTCGATGCGGAGCAGCACCGGCACGCGTTGCGTGTCGCCGTTGGCGCGGTGGATAACCAGCGTCACGTCCTGCTGCGGCTTCAGGTCGCCTTCGATGCCTTCCACGTCGAAGGTTTCGTTGCCGACGATGCCGAGCGACTGCACGCTGTCGTTGCCCTTGAACTGCAGCGGCAGCACGCCCATGCCCACCAGGTTCGAACGGTGGATACGCTCGAAGCTGCGTGCGATCACGGCCTTCACGCCCAGCAGCTGGGTGCCCTTGGCCGCCCAGTCGCGCGACGAGCCCGTGCCGTACTCTTCGCCACCGAACACCACTGTGGGCGTGCCTTCGGCGATGTACATCATCGCGGCGTCATAGATCGACAATTCTTCACCGGTGGGCTGGTGCAGCGTGATGCCACCTTCCACGCGGGAGCCGTCGGCCTTGGCCGGGATCATCAGGTTCTTGATGCGCACGTTGGCGAACGTGCCGCGCATCATCACCTCATGGTTGCCGCGGCGCGAGCCGTAGCTGTTGAAGTCGGCCTTGAGCACGCCATGCGACAGCAGGTACTTGCCGGCAGGGGAGGTGTCCTTGATCGAACCGGCCGGGGAGATATGGTCGGTCGTCACGGAGTCGCCGAACACACCCAGGGCGCGGGCGCCACGGACGGTCACGGCCTCGCCGCTCGGCTCGAGCGCGAAGTCCTGGAAGAACGGCGGCTCGGCGATGTAGGTCGATTTCGGCCAGTCGTAGACCTGGCCCTTCGTGCCCTTGATCGCTGCCCACAGCTTGCTCGGCTTCCTGACCTGCTCGTAGTTGCCCTTGAACGTCTTGGCGTCCATCGCGTACTTCAGCAGCGCATGGATTTCTTCCGACGTCGGCCAGATGTCGCCCAGCCAGATGTCCTTGCCACCCTTGCCCTTGCCCACCGGCTCGGTCATCAGGTCGCGCGTGACGTTGCCGGCGATGGCGTAAGCCACCACCAGCGGCGGCGATGCCAGGAAGTTGGCGCGGATGTTCGGGTGGATCCGGGCTTCGAAGTTGCGGTTGCCCGACAGCACGGCGGCGGCCACGATGTCGTTCTGCACGATCGTGTCGTTGAGCGCCTGGGTCAGGTCGCCGGCGTTACCGATACAGGTGGTGCAGCCGTACGCGGTGACGCCGAAGCCGAGCTTGTCCAGGTACGGCAGCAGGCCGGCGGCCTTCAGGTATTCCGTGACCACGCGGCTGCCAGGGGCCAGCGACGTCTTGATGTGGGGCGCGACCTTCAGGCCGGCTTCCACGGCCTTCTTGGCCAGCAGGCCGGCGGCCAGCAGCACGCTGGGGTTCGACGTGTTCGTGCACGACGTGATCGCGGCAATCAGCACATCGCCGTTGTGCACCTTCACGCCGTCGGCGTTCGTGTACTCGCGGTCCAGGTCGGCGACGTCCTTGTTGAAGCCGTTCTCGGCCACTGGCTTGGCAAACAGCGACTTGAACGTTTCCTTGACGTGACCGATCTCGATACGGTCCTGCGGGCGCTTCGGGCCGGCCAGTGACGGGGCCACGGTGCCCAGGTCCAGCGTCAACGTCTTGCTGTAGTCGATCTCGCCAGCGCGCGGAACGCCGAACATTCCCTGGGCGCGGAAGTAGCCCTCGAACGCGGCGATTTCCTCGTCGGTGCGGCCTGTGCCACGGAAATAGTCGATCGTCTTCTCGTCGACCGGGAAGAAGCCCATCGTCGCGCCGTACTCGGGCGCCATGTTGCCGATAGTGGCGCGGTCCGGCGTGGTCAGGCTGGCCGTGCCTTCGCCGAAGAATTCCACGAACTTGCCGACGACCTTTTCGCGACGCAGCATCTCGGTGATGGTCAGCACCAGATCGGTGGCGGTCACGCCTTCGCGCAACCGGCCCTTCAGTTCCACGCCCACCACGTCCGGGGTCAGGAAGTAGACCGGCTGGCCCAGCATGCCGGCTTCGGCTTCGATACCGCCCACGCCCCAGCCGACCACGCCAATGCCGTTGATCATCGTGGTGTGGGAATCGGTGCCGACGAGGGTGTCCGGATAATAGACGCCATCCTTCTTGTGCACGCCGCGCGCCAGGTATTCCAGGTTGACCTGGTGCACGATGCCGAAGCCGGGCTGCACCACGCCAAAGGTGTCGAATGCCTGCATCCCCCACTTCATGAACTGGTAGCGCTCGTTATTGCGCTTGAACTCCAGTTGCATGTTCAGGTCCAGGGCGTTCTTTTCGCGGAAGTGGTCGATCTGCACCGAGTGGTCGACCACCAGGTCCACGGGAACCAGTGGCTCGATCTTCTTCGGGTTCTTGCCCATCTTCTCGGCCACGTTGCGCATGGCAGCCAGGTCGGCCAGCAGCGGCACGCCCGTGAAGTCCTGCAGCACCACGCGGGCCACGACGAACGGGATTTCATCCACGCGCTCGGCGTTCGGCTTCCAGTTAGCCAGTTGGCGGACGTGTTCCTCGGTCACCTTCTTGCCGTCGCAGTTGCGCAGCACGGATTCCAGGACCACACGAATCGACACCGGCAGGCGTTCGATCTTCACGCCCAGGGCCTTGCCCAGCTGGGGCAGGGAATAGTACTGACCGCGGCCGCCAGTGCCGAGCTTGAATTCTTTCAGGGTGTTATTGAGATTGTGGGGCATTGCCTGACTCCAATCGAAGGGTGACGCGGGACGCTTTTGAACATTCTTATTCTTAAGACCCCGGTGCGCGATTGGGTTCCGCCGCCATGCAAGCGGCGCGGCCGGCGGGACCGGACGCGCACCGTTACCACGACTCGGCCTGACCCCGAGCGGGTCAGGCAAAGGTAAAACAGGACTTTACTGCGGAATTATTGCTTCGGTGCGGATTGTGCGGATGCGGGTTGCGCATCTGCCGGCTGGGCCGGTTGCGACGGAGCCACCAGCAGCGGCGTGGTCACCGGGGCGCGCAGTGCGCCGGCAACGGTCGGCGCGGAGCCGCCGGCCTGCATGTCTGCCGTCTGGCATTCGTCCGCCAGACGCTGACCGAGGTTCCGGTTGAACAGCATGGCCTTGCTCGGGATCACTACCAGGTCCATGCCGGTGCGCTGGTCGAAGTAGCGGTCGGCGCCGGTCACGGTGTTCTGGCGCGGCAGGCGGTAGACCTTGCCTTCCCAGTTCACGCCGATCACCTCGTCACGCTGCATGTTGCCGGTGATGTAGAGCGCATGGCCCAGTTCGCATTGCCACTTTTCGCCGGCCGGAGCTTCAACCGGGGCGGCTGCCTCGGTCTTCTTGGTGGTCTTCTTCGAGGCCGTCTTCTTGGTAGCGGCCGGCTTCTTGGCCGGTTCCTGGGCCAGCGCGGCGCCGGCGGATGTCAGGGTCAGGGCGCCAAGGCAGGCGGCCAGCACGATGTGTTTCATTGTGTCTTCCTTCCGGTTTTCTGAATAATCAAAAGCGGCTATTTGTCGTACGGTCCGCTGGGGAGCACCGGGGGGCGCTCCGGCTACAACTTTCCGCCGCTATTCTCTACGATTTGCCCCACGGGGCGAAGCCCGTCAGTCATTGGTTACACAATTGTTCGCGGACGGTTTGTCATCGGCCACTTCAAGGTAAAAATGAGCAGTCCGCGTGCTTCGGACTGGTGTCAGTCGAAGAACAACTCCGTCACCGGCGAGGGCAGTTTCGTGCCGGTGGCATGGGCACGCTGCAGCAGCGACCAGTAATAGCGATAGCTTGCGCGATCATGGAGCTGGCCGTCGTGGCGGATCGGCGCCCAGTTGTTCTCGTGCGCCGCAAGCAGGATCTGGCTTGCTGCGCCGATTTCGCTGTCCCCGGGGCGGAAGGCCGACACAATCGGCTCGATCTGGCCCGGATGGATGCTCCATTTACGCAGATAGCCGAACTCGGCGCGCGCCCGGTATGCGTCGTCGCCCGAGCGTTGGGGGTTCTGCACATCGGTGCTGACATTGTGTGACGGTACTTTGCCATGGCGGTGGCAGGCTGCCGAAATCTCGAGCATGGCCCGGCGGATCAGCGGATGCTCGAACTGTTCGGGCGAGCGCATGGCCTCGCCCGGAATCGCGCCGTGGTGCGCCGAGACAAAATCCATCAGCCCGAAGCTCAGGCACTCCACCTGCACGAGCGAGGCGATGTCGAAGACTTGCTCGAGCGCCGAATGTGTCTCAATCAGCACGTGTATTGGGATGTGGCGGGCGATGCCGGACGCGCGCGCTACCTGGTTCACGTGATCGGTCACACGGGCCACTTCCACCACGTCGGTTACTTTCGGGACCACGACATAGGCCAGTCGGGCCCCGGCGGTCCTCACCAGGATGTCGACGTCTTCGCGCCAGCACGGGTGCGCCGGATCGTGGATGCGCACGCCCACACGGTTGTGCGCATTTTCGGCGCTGTTGATCAGTTGCGCGCACAGCGTGGCGTGCTCGCGTTCGAGCCCGACCGCCGCGCCGTCCTCGCAGTCGAACGTGATATCGAACACGGGCCCGAGCGCTTGCTGCAGGGCAAGCGATTTGCGCATGAGCTTTTCGCTACCGGCATAGTGGTCACATACCGGCAGTTGCACCGGAATGGCTTCGCCCTGGAACAAGACCTCGGATGGATGCACGTTAAATACGGAGAAAATGTAGGGTTATTCAAAAGTGGGATTTACGCGCCCAAAAGAAAAACCGGGGTCCGCGCCGATTTTCGAGAATCGATGCGGAACCCCGGTCTTTCATGAGCGGGTTGGCTCGCGGAGGATCAGCCCAGCAGGTGTTGCACGCCGGCACGCTCTTCTTCCAGTTCCTTGAGCGTGATGTTGATCTTCTCCTGGCTGTACGCGTCAATTTCCAGACCCTTGACGATTTCGTATTTGCCGTTGGCCGTGGTGACCGGGTAGCCGAACATCACATCGTTCGGAATACCGTATTCACCGTTCGACGGGATGCCCATCGTAACGACCTTGCCGTTCGAGCCCAGCACCCAGTCGTGCACGTGGTCGATGGCGGCGTTGGCAGCCGAAGCGGCCGACGACAGGCCACGGGCCTCGATGATGGCGGCGCCGCGCTTGCCAACGGTCGGCAGGAACACGTCGTTGTTCCACACCGGATCGTTGATCATGTCCTTGACGCTCTTGCCGTCGACGGTGGCATAGCGGTAGTCGGCGTACATCGTCGGGCTGTGGTTGCCCCAGACGAACATCTTCTCGATCGACGACACCGGCTTGCCAGTCTTGGCGGCGATTTGCGACAGGGCACGGTTGTGGTCCAGGCGCAGCATGGCGGTGAAGTTCTCGCGCTTCAGGTTCGGCGCCGACTTCATGGCGATGTAGGCGTTGGTGTTGGCCGGGTTGCCGACCACCAGCACCTTGACGTCGCGGCTGGCCACTTCGTCCAGGGCCTTGCCCTGCACCGTGAAGATCTGGGCGTTGGCTTCGAGCAGGTCCTTGCGTTCCATGCCCTTGCTACGCGGACGCGCGCCCACCAGCAGGGCAACGTCGGCATCCTTGAAGGCGACCTTGGGGTCGTCGGTAATGACCACGCCGGCCAGCAGCGGGAACGCGCAGTCTTCCAGTTCCATCACCACGCCCTTGACGGCGGCCTGGGCTTGCGGGAGATCGAGCAGTTGGAGGATGACCGGCTGGTCTTTGCCGAGCATGTCGCCATTGGCGATGCGGAACAGCAGGGAATAGCCGATCTGGCCAGCGGCGCCGGTGACTGCGACGCGCATTGGGGCTTTAGCCATGAGTAAGTCTCCAAACGAAAAGAGGGGGTAACCGGTCGGTGGCGCTTGGGTCTCCAGGGTATGGAGCGGCCCGGCGCGTCACCGGGTGCTGGTCGCGTGTCGCCACGAAGGCAGGCGGGCGTCCGCCGCGGAACCCGCGGGCATTCGCGCGTGACCGGGCAACGAGAGTGCGCTTCCGGCCAGGTGCAGGCGTCGTGGGCGACAAGGCGTAAGTCTACTACTGCTGAGTGGTGCGTCGCATCCCGCAAAGGGGTATTCGGGAGCAACGGCACGGACCTGCGCGAGTGTAGGGTGAGCCCTGATTGATGTCAATTCATATGTCTTATATAAGACATAAGACATTTCATAGCGTGCTGGACGTGATTCTCGCTTTTGTGGTTGAATCCGGGCTATGTCATCCCTGCCTACGTCCCTGCCCGCAGCCGCCGCCAATGGCGCGCCGGAATCGGGCGCCCCCCAAAGCGGCGCCGGGACGCAGCCGTCCACGAACGCGCCGGGCGCTGCAGTCGCCCCCCCGACGGCCGCGCCGTCGCCGACTTTCAGCCCACTTTACCAGCAGATCAAGGCCCTGATCATGCAAAGCCTGCAGACGGGCGAGTGGAAGCCGGGCGAAATGATTCCGAGCGAGATGGATCTGGCTGCCCGCTACAAGGTGAGCCAAGGCACCGTGCGCAAGGCCATCGACGAACTGGCCGCCGAGAATCTGGTGGCGCGTCGTCAGGGCAAGGGCACGTTCGTGACTACCCATTATGAGGACGTGGTTAAATTCCGCTTCCTCCGTCTGGTACCCGACGAGGGCGAACCCCATTACGGCTCCAGCCGCGTGCTCGAATGCAAGCGGTTGCGTGCGCCTGCCGAGATCGCCCGCCTGCTCGATATTCGCACTGGCGATAGCGTGGTGCAGATCCGCCGCGTGCTGACTTTCTCGAATGAAGCCACGGTGCTGGACGAGATCTGGCTGCTGGGCGCCAACTTCAAGGGCCTGACGGCCGAAAAGCTCAACGAGTGGAAGGGCCCGATGTACGCGCTCTTCGAGGGCGAGTTCGGTACGCGGATGATCCGCGCCACGGAGAAGATCCGTGCGGTGGTTGCCGATGATACGGCGGCGGAATTGCTGTCGGTGGCACCGGGCTCACCGCTGCTATCGGTGGAGCGTGTCTCATTCACATATGGTGACCGCCCGGTGGAAGTCCGCCGCGGTCTGTATGTCACGACGCGGCACTATTACCAAAACGACTTGAGTTAATGCGCGATGGCGATGGGAGAGCGGTCCAGGGCGTCGATTATTGTGGCGCGTGTATGGGACCTGCTTCAACCATTGTCGAGCGTGAATGGAATGGCCAGATTTTTCCCGCCTGAAACGGTACAAACACTGTCGCGTGCGATTGTCGGGCACGCCGTGTTGGTGCGCGATAGGCGAAAATTATTGGTGCGCCGCGCAACAAAGGCGCTAAAATCATCTGGATTTGCTCCACTGCATTCATTTGCATCCAGTGTCACCCACACGCTTGATGCAATCCGGTGCAGCCACGGTACCCGCTGTGGCGCGCCAATGCAATCGGGAGCAATGGCAGTGTCGTACTTTTGCTGTTTTCTTTTCACCGCAAATGGGGTCTCGCATGGCTGAAGCCGTCAAACAAGCCAGGCCGGAGTTCCGGAACATCGGTATCGCGCAAATCTCGCGCTACCGGTTGCCCTGGGCCGGCAAGGTATCCATCCTGCATCGCGTAAGCGGCGCAATGATGTTCCTCCTCCTTCCTTTCGTTCTGTACCTGTTTGAGCAGAGCGTCACCTCCGAACTGAGCTTCGCCAAGTTCTCGGCCCTGCTGTCCAACGGCTTTATCAAAGTTGTGATCCTGGCCCTGATCTGGGGTTACCTGCATCACTTCTGTGCCGGCATCCGATTCCTGCTGCTCGATGTGCACGTTGGCGTAACCAAGCCTGCCTCGGCCAAGTCGGCTGTCACGGTGCTGGTGGTCAGCCTGCTGCTCACCCTGATCTTCGGTCTGAAGCTGTTCGGTCTGTTCTGAGGAGAATCAAGGTGGCAAACAATAATATCGGTCCCAAGCGTCTGGTTGTCGGTGCGCACTACGGTCTGAAAGACTGGCTCGCGCAACGCGTTACCGCGGTCATCATGGTGGTGTTCACCGTGGTGCTCGCCGCCGTGTATCTCGCCTTCGGCAACCCTTCGTACGAAGGCTGGTCGGGTCTCTTCGCCAATCAGTGGATGAAGATCCTGACGTTCCTGACCATCCTGTCCCTGCTGTTCCATGCGTGGATCGGCGTGCGCGATATCTGGATGGACTACGTGAAGCCGATGGCCGTGCGCCTCGTGCTGCAAGTTCTAACGATTCTGTGGCTCGTCGGTTGCGCGGGCTACGCTGCTCAGATTCTCTGGAGGGTGTAATAAATGGTCGCAGTCAAGACTGGATTGCCGCGTCGCAAATTTGACGTGGTCATCGTCGGGGCGGGCGGCGCCGGGATGCGCGCATCCCTCCAGCTCGCGGAAGCCGGCCTGAACGTGGCCGTGCTGTCGAAGGTTTTCCCGACGCGCTCGCACACCGTGGCGGCGCAGGGCGGTATCGGTGCTTCGCTCGGCAACATGAGCGAAGACAACTGGCACTATCACTTCTACGACACCATCAAGGGCTCGGACTGGCTGGGTGACCAGGATGCCATCGAGTTCATGTGCCGTGAAGCACCGAAGGTCGTGTACGAACTCGAACACTTCGGCATGCCGTTCGACCGTAACGCCGATGGCACGATTTACCAGCGTCCGTTCGGCGGCCACACCGCCAACTACGGCGAAAAGCCGGTGCAACGCGCTTGCGCGGCCGCTGACCGTACCGGTCACGCGCTGCTGCACACGCTGTACCAGCGCAACGTTCGCGCCAAGACCCACTTCTTCGTCGAATGGATGGCGCTGGATCTGATCCGCGACGAGGACGGCGACGTGCTGGGCGTGACCGCGCTGGAAATGGAAACCGGCGAAGTCTATATCCTCGAAGCCAAGACCACGCTGTTCGCGACCGGCGGTGCCGGCCGTATCTACGCGGCTTCCACCAATGCCTTCATCAACACCGGTGATGGCCTGGGCATGGCGGCACGTGCCGGCGTCCCGCTGGAAGACATGGAGTTCTGGCAGTTCCACCCGACCGGCGTGGCCGGCGCGGGCGTGCTGATCACGGAAGGCGTGCGCGGCGAGGGCGGTATCCTGCGTAACAAGGATGGCGAGCGCTTCATGGAGCGCTATGCCCCGACGCTGAAGGATCTGGCTCCGCGTGACTTCGTGTCGCGTTCGATGGACCAGGAAATCAAGGAAGGCCGCGGCTGCGGTCCGAATGGCGACTACGTGTTGCTCGACCTGACGCACGTCGGCGCCGAGACGATCATGAAGCGTCTGCCGTCGATCCGCGAAATCGGCATGAAGTTCGCCAACGTCGACGCGATCAAGGAACCGATCCCCGTGGTGCCGACCATCCACTACCAGATGGGTGGCATTCCGACGAACTTCCACGGTCAGGTCGTGGTGCCGAAGAACGGCAACCCGAACGAAGTGGTCAACGGCTTCTACGCCATCGGCGAATGCTCATGCGTGTCGGTGCACGGCGCCAACCGCCTGGGCACGAACTCGCTGCTCGACCTCGTGGTGTTCGGCCGTGCGGCCGGTAACCACATCGTCGCCAACGCGATGAAGCAGAAGGAACACAAGCCGCTGCCGGCAGATGCCGCCGACCGAGCCATGGCCCGTCTGGCCAAGCTGCAGGGCACGACCTCGGGTGAATACACCCAGGACGTGGCCAACGATATCCGCCGCAACATGCAATCGCACGCCGGCGTGTTCCGTACGCAGAAGCTGATGGACGAAGGCGTCGAGCGCATCCTGGAAGTGGCCGAGCGCGCCAACAACATCCACCTGAAGGACAAGTCGAAGGTCTTCAACACCGCACTGGTGGAAGCCCTGGAAGTGTCGAACCTGGTGGAAGTGGCCAAGGCAACGATGATCTCGGCCGCAGCCCGCAAGGAATCGCGTGGCGCCCATGCCCATAGCGACTTCCCGAATCGCGACGACGAGAACTGGCTCAAGCACACGCTGTTCTACAGCGAAGGCAACCGCCTCGACTACAAGCCGGTGAAGATGCAACCGCTGACGGTGGAATCAGTTCCGCCGAAGGCCCGTACGTTCTGATACCCGCGTCGTAGAGAAAACAGGACCCACAGAAATGAAGCGTATTTTCGAAGTCTACCGCTACGATCCGGACAAGGACGCCGCGCCCCGCATGCAGACCTACGAGGTGGAACTCGACGGTCACGAGCGCATGCTGCTGGATGCGCTGGTCAAGCTGAAGAAGCTCGATGAGACGATCTCGTTCCGTCGCTCGTGCCGTGAAGGCGTGTGCGGTTCGGACGCGATGAACATCAACGGCAAGAACGGCCTGGCCTGTCTGACGAACATGCGCGAACTGCCGGACCGCATCGTGCTGCGTCCGCTGCCCGGCCTGCCCGTGGTGCGCGACCTGATCGTCGACATGACGAACTTCTTCAAGCAGTACAACTCGATCAAGCCGTTCCTGATCAACGACGAGCCGCCGCCCGAGAAGGAGCGTCTGCAATCGCCGCAGGAACGTGACGAGCTGGACGGCCTGTACGAGTGCATCTTGTGCGCAAGCTGCTCGACGTCGTGCCCGTCGTTCTGGTGGAACCCGGACAAGTTCGTTGGCCCGGCCGGTCTGCTGCAGGCCTACCGCTTTATCGCGGACAGCCGTGACCAGGCCACCAGCGAGCGGCTGGACAACCTGAACGACCCGTACCGTCTGTTCCGTTGCCATAGCATCATGAACTGCGTCGATGTGTGCCCGAAGGGCCTCAACCCGACGAAGGCGATTGGCAAGATCAAGGAATTGATGGTTCGCCGCGCTGTTTAATCTGCCGGTATAAACTGCCTTGTGCGTACCGGGCGGAATCCGTACGAACACAGACAGTCTGTAGTTGAAGTAAGCGGCGCGTCAGCCCGATGCGGTATCAATCGGGTGGCGCGCCGGTCGCAAGAAGGCTGACCATGAGTCTTTCCACCACTTTCTCCCATCAGGCCGATCCGCACAAACGTGCCCGTCTACGCTGGCGCGCCCGCCGCGGCCTTCTGGAGAACGACATCATCGTCGAACGTTTTTTCAACCGTTACGAGGAGAGCCTGTCCGACGAGGACGTGGCATCGCTGAGCGATCTGTTCGAGCTTAGCGACAACGAGTTGATGGACCTGCTGCTTGCCCGCAAGGAGCTGGACGGTGAGCTCGACACGCCCCCGATGCAACGGCTTATAAGCCTGCTGCGTTCGGTCTGAGTTTGGTCAACACTATTATTCACAGTATTTGAAGGAACCGACATGACGCCGTCCGATGTGAAAGCCACGCTATCGTTTTCCGATGGTTCCCCCAGCGTTGAGCTGCCGATCTACAAGGGCACCGTTGGCCCGGATGTGATCGACATTCGCAAGCTGTACGGACAAACCGGCAAGTTCACCTATGACCCGGGGTTCATGTCGACCGCTTCGTGCAACTCCAAGATCACCTACATTGACGGTGACAAGGGCGAACTGCTGTACCGTGGCTACCCGATCGAGCAACTGGCACAGAAGTGCGATCACCTCGAGACCTGCTACCTGCTGCTGAAGGGCGAGCTGCCGAACGCCAAGCAGAAGGAAGAGTTCGTGAACTCGGTGATGAACCACACGATGGTCCACGAGCAGCTCCAGTTCTTCCTGCGCGGCTTCCGCCGTGACGCGCACCCGATGGCCGTCCTGACGGGCCTGGTTGGCGCGATGAGCGCGTTCTACCACGACGCGATGGACATCGATGATCCGCATCAGCGCGAGATCTCGGCCATCCGCCTGATCGCCAAGATGCCGACCCTGGTCGCCATGGCGTACAAGTACACCATGGGTCAGCCGTACATCTACCCGCAGAACGACCTGTCCTACTCGGGCAACTTCATGCGCATGATGTTCGCCACGCCGTGCGCCCCGTACACCGTGAACCCGGTGCTCGAGCGCGCGCTGGACCGCATCTTCATCCTGCACGCCGACCACGAGCAGAACGCGTCGACCTCGACCGTGCGTCTGGCCGGTTCGTCGGGCACGAACCCGTTCGCAGCCATCGCCGCTGGCGTGGCCTGCCTGTGGGGTCCGGCTCACGGCGGCGCGAACGAAGCCGCGCTGAAGATGCTGGAAGAAATCGGCAGCGTCGACAACATTGGCGAGTTCATCAAGCAGGTCAAGGACAAGAACTCGGGCGTGCGCCTGATGGGCTTTGGCCACCGCGTGTACAAGAACTACGACCCGCGCGCCAAGCTGATGCGCGAGACCTGCTATGAAGTGCTGAACGAACTGGGTCTGCACAACGACCCGCTGTTCAAGCTGGCCATGGAGCTCGAGAAGATCGCGCTGGAAGACGAGTACTTCGTCAGCCGCAAGCTGTACCCGAACGTGGACTTCTACTCGGGTATCGTGCAGCGCGCGCTGGGCATCCCGACCTCGCTGTTCACCTGCATCTTCGCCCTGGCACGCACGCCGGGCTGGATCTCGCAGTGGGAAGAGATGATCACCGATCCGGAATACAAGATCGGTCGTCCGCGCCAGCTGTTCAACGGCGCCGCCGCACGCGAAGTGCCGGATCTGGCCAAGCGCTGATCTGGTTGCTGCCACGCAAGCTGAAGAACGCCCCGGTCCGCCGGGGCGTTTTTTTTTGCTTTGTGTGTTGCGCCGCACTGGCGAGAGCGGGGCAGCGCGGCTGCTAAGCCTGAGGCAGGCGCCGATCATTGACTCGCGTGATCTCATGTCCTGGTAGGGGGCGCTGGCCCTGCGGTTGCCATAGGTGGCCCAATGCCACCGGCACGCCACAGATGCCGCTGTGCACAATTGTTGTGAAATCAGCTTTTGGCGGCGAATCCTGCCGTCGGCGGGTTGCAACGGTCTTCATTAGTTGTCGGGTTTTCCCCAAATTCGAAGAACTTCACTCTATCTGGTTGCAACTTTCCCTTTATAATGCGGGCTGCTTTACCGACCGGCAGCCGGGCCACCCTTCCGGCCAGCCGTGTTGGAAAGCGGGGCAGGCGAAGCGCTTGCGCAATAGAGAACGCATCAACGTTGTCTTTCCGAACTTTTGGCGACCGTCGTCTGGCGGGCGCCGACACATGCCGGGCCCCGCACAAGCATCAACTCTTCACCGCAGGCCCGACTTCCGCTCTGGGCCGTACCGTTCGCCACGTCAGGCGGCGCATTCCCGCGGGTGTTGTTCGATTGCGCCGGTCATGCCGACTCTGCCCGGATGACCAATACATAATCGAGGAGCTCCTGATGACGTTGTCCCGTCTCACGTCCACTGCCATGGCCGCCGTGCTTGCCACTGCCGGCCTCGCTGCCTTTACTTCGGCCAACGCCGAAACCATCAAGATCGCCATTGCCGGCCCGATGAGCGGCTCGGTCGCCCAGTACGGCGACATGGTCAAGGCAGGTGCCCTGACCGCCATCGAACAGATCAATGCCGCCGGCGGCGCCAACGGCAACAAGTTCGAAGCCGTCATGATGGACGACGCTTGCGAACCGAAGCAGGCTGTGGCCGTGGCCAACAAGATCGTGAGCCAGGGCATCCACTACGTGATTGGTCACGTGTGCTCGGGTTCGACGATCCCGGCATCGGATATCTACGAGAACGAAGGCATCGTGATGGTCACGCCGTCGGCTACCGCGCCGCAGCTGACCGAAACGAAGAAGCGCAACTTCATCTTCCGTACGATCGGCCGTGATGACCAGCAAGGTCCCGCAGCCGCCCAGTACATCATCAACAAGGTCAAGCCGAAGAAGGTTGCCGTGCTGCACGACAAGCAGTCGTACGGCCAGGGCATCGCCAGCTCGGTGAAGAAGGACCTCGAAGCGGCCAAGATTCCCGTGGCGGTCTTCGAAGGCATCAACGCCGGCGATTCCGACTACTCCGCTGTCATCACCAAGCTGAAGTCGCAAGGCGTGGACTTCGTCTATTTCGGTGGCTATCACCCGGAAATGGGCCTGCTGCTGCGCCAGGCGCGTGAGCAGGGCGTCAAGGCGACCTTCATGGGTCCCGAGGGCGTTGGCAACAAGGACGTGACGGCCATCGCCGGTCCGGCATCGGAAGGCATGCTGGTGACGCTGCCGGCCGACTTCTCGGCCGATCCGGCCAACGCGGCCCTGGTGAAGGCTTTCGCCGACAAGAAGCGTGACCCGAACGGTCCGTTCCAGATGCCTGCGTATGCCGCCGTGAAGATCATTGGCGATGCCATCACGGGCGCCAAGAGCACGGACCCGACGAAGGTTGCCGCCTACATGCACAAGAACGCGTTCAACACGCCGATCGGCAAGGTTGAATATGACGCGAAGGGCGACCTGAAGTCGTTCAAGTTCGTCGTCTACACGTGGCACAAGGACGCCACGAAGACCGCCGCCAACTAAATCCCGGCGCCATTCTGGCGAGACGCCCCGCTCCCGACCCGGTGAGCGGGGCGTTTTGGTATCGGTTCGATGTTGATAGATCGCCACATGACGGCGGTCAACTCCCCGCATCGGGCTTCCCGATCCACAAGGTCCCTCGCATGAACGAATTTCTTCCACAGTTCACTCAGCAGCTGGTCAACGGCCTGACGCTGGGTGCGATCTATGCGTTGATCGCCATCGGCTACACGATGGTCTACGGCATCATCGGCATGATCAACTTTGCCCACGGCGAGATCTACATGATCGGCGCGTACGTGGGTCTCGTGACGCTGACCGCCATTGGCGCGCAGGCGGGTTATCCGCTGCCGCTGGTGCTTGGTGCGGCACTGATCGTCTCCGTCGCCGTGACAGGCTGCTACGGCTATGCCGTCGAGCGCGTGGCGTATCGCCCCCTGCGTGGCGGGCCGCGCCTGGTGCCGTTGATCTCGGCGATCGGCATGTCCATCTTCCTGCAGAACTATGTCCAGATCGGGCAGGGCGCGCGCGACGTGTCGGTGCCCATCCTGATTTCTGGCGCGATCGAATTCCAGATGGGCGGAGACTTCACGGTGACCGTGCCGTATTCGCGGCTGCTCATCGTGGGCGTGACGCTAGTGCTGATGATCGTGCTGACGCTGTTCATCGGCCACTCCCGCATGGGCCGCGCCTGCCGCGCCTGCGCGGAAGACATGCGCATGGCTAACCTGCTCGGCATCGACACGAACCGCGTGATCTCGTTCACGTTCGTGCTCGGCGCGATGCTGGCCGCCGTGGGTGGCGTGCTGATTGGTCTGACGATCGGCAAGCTTAATCCGTTCATCGGCTTCATCGCTGGCATCAAGGCCTTCACGGCGGCGGTGCTTGGCGGCATCGGCAGCATCCCGGGCGCCATGCTCGGCGGCGTGCTGCTGGGTCTGGCCGAAACCTTCGCTTCCGGCTACATGCCGGCCGAGTACAAGGACGTGGTGGCGTTCGGCCTGCTGGTCCTGGTGCTGCTCTTCCGTCCCACGGGCCTGCTCGGCAAGCCCGACGTGGAAAAGGTCTAAGGGGAGGACGACATGACTCAAGCGACTTCGATTTCGCGGGCGTCCGTCCCGCAAACGTCGGTCTCCGACACGCTGAAGAACGCGGTGACGGCCGCCGTGCTGACGGCCATCCTGAGCGTGCCGCTGCTCGGGCTGCAACTGAAGCTCGATGGCTACAAGGTGGTGCTCGAGCCGCACTGGCGTCCGGTATGGATCGCCGTGGCCGTGGTGTTCATCTTCCAGTTGTTCAAGCCGATGCTGACGCGCGCGCGCGGCGCCGTGAAGCTGCCGGCGCTGCCCGCGATGGGCGCGCAGCGGCAGCGCAGGGCGGTGTGGCTGCTGCTGGCCGTGGGGCTGGTGTTTCCGTTCCTCGGCTCGCGCGGCGCGGTGGACGTGGCCACGCTGGCGCTGATCTACGTGATCCTGGGCCTGGGCCTGAACATCGTGGTGGGCTTTGCCGGTCTGCTCGACCTGGGCTATGTGGGCTTCTACGCCGTGGGTGGCTACACCTACGCGCTGCTGAACCAGTACTTCGGCCTGACGTTCTGGGAGTGCCTGCCGCTGGCCGCTGGTCTGGCCGCGACGTTCGGCTTCGTGCTCGGTTTCCCGGTGCTCCGGCTGCGTGGTGACTACCTGGCCATCGTGACGCTGGGCTTCGGCGAAATCATTCGCCTGCTGCTGAACAACCTGACCAGCCTGACCGGCGGTCCGGATGGCGTCTCGGGTATTCCGAAGCCGACCGTGTTCGGTATCGAACTGGCACGCAGCGCCAGCGTGGAAGGGGCGAAGACGTTCAATGACCTGATCGGTATTCCCTATACCGGCCAGCACATGGTGATCTTCCTGTACCTGCTCGGGCTGCTGCTGGTGGGCTTCACGCTGTTCGTAACCAGTCGTCTGATCCGGATGCCGATGGGCCGTGCCTGGGAGGCACTGCGCGAGGACGAGATCGCGTGCCGCTCGCTGGGCCTGAATCCCACGCGCATCAAGCTGTCCGCGTTCACGCTGGGCGCATCGTTCGCCGGTCTGGCCGGCGCGTTCTTCGCGGCGCGCCAGGGGCTGGTCACTCCGGAATCCTTCACGTTCATCGAGTCCGCGCTGATCCTGGCCGTGGTCGTGCTCGGTGGCATGGGTTCGCAGCTTGGCGTGATCCTGGCTGCCATCCTGCTGATCGTGCTGCCCGAGGTGGCGCGTGACTTTGCCGAGTACCGGATGCTGATTTTCGGCCTGGTGATGGTGCTGATGATGATGTGGCGTCCGCAGGGCCTGCTGCCCGCAAGCCGTCCCCACGTGGAGTTGCCGCGATGAGCGCAGAAATGCTGAAAGTATCCGGCCTGCAGATGCGCTTCGGCGGTCTGCTGGCCGTCGACGGTATCGAGTTCGATGTGCGTCGTGACGAGGTCTTCGCCATCATCGGCCCGAACGGCGCGGGCAAGACCACCGTGTTCAACTGCGTGGGCGGTTTCTACAAGCCCACGGCCGGCGAGATCATGCTCGACGGCCACTCGATCGCGCGTTTGCCGAGCCATCAGGTTGCACGCCGCGGTCTGGTGCGCACATTCCAGAACATTCGCCTGTTCAAGCAGCTGACCGTGGTGGAGAACCTCATGGTCGCGCAGCACCTGCAGGTGAAGGCAGGTTTGCTGCATGGCCTGCTGGCCACGCCAGCCTATCGCCACGCCGAGCGCGCGGCGCTGGGCCGTGCCGCCGAATGGCTGGAGCGCATGGGTCTCACGAGCGTGGCCAACCGCGAGGCGGGCACGTTGTCATATGGCCATCAGCGCCGGCTTGAGATCGCACGCTGCATGATCACGAAGCCCCGCTTGCTGATGCTCGACGAGCCGGCCGCTGGCCTGAATCCGCAGGAGAAGATCGAACTGCAGCAGCTGATCGACAAGCTGCGTCGCGAGTTCAATATCTCGGTGCTGCTGATCGAGCACGACATGAGCCTGGTGATGGGCGTGTCCGATCGTATTCTGGTGATGGAGCATGGCAAGCCGATCATGGTTGGCAAGCCCGAGGAAGTGCGCAACGACCCGCGCGTGATCAAGGCCTATCTGGGAGAGGACTGATGCTGAAGCTGGAAAACGTCCATACCCACTACGGCGCGGTCGAGGCGCTGTCGGGTGTGTCGATCGAGGTCAACAAGGGCGAGATCGTCACGCTGATCGGTAGCAACGGGGCCGGCAAGACCACGCTGATGATGACGGTGTGCGGCACGCCGCGCGCGTCCAGCGGCCGGGTGTCGTTCGAGGGCCAGGACATCACGCGGCGCAACACGCACGAGATCATGCGCATGGGCATGGCCATCTCGCCGGAAGGCCGCCGTGTCTTCCCGAGCCTGACCGTGCTGGAGAACCTCAAGATGGGGGCGTTCTTCGCCAGCCGTCACGAGATCGAGGAAGGCATCGAGCACGTGTTCAAGCTGTTCCCGCGTCTGAATCAGCGCGCTAGCCAGCGCGCTGGCACGATGTCGGGCGGCGAACAGCAGATGCTGGCGATCGGCCGCGCGCTGATGAGCAAGCCGCGCCTGCTGTTGCTGGACGAGCCGACGCTTGGCCTGGCCCCGCTGATCATCGCGCAGATCTTCGACATTATTCGCACGATTCGTGACGAGGGCGTCACCGTGTTCCTGGTCGAGCAGAACGCCAACAAGGCGCTGCAGGTGGCCGACCGGGGCTATGTGCTGGAAACCGGCAAGGTGGTGCTGGCCGATACCGGACAGAACCTGCTGGCCAACGACCGCATCCGCGCGGCGTATCTGGGCGGGTAAGGTGCCGATTTCTCCCCTCTCTCGTCCGCGCGAGAGGGGAGGCAGACTGGCCCACGTCAAAGGCCCCTTCGCCATCCGCGAAATCCCCCTTTCGCCAATGACCGCCGCCCGGGCGGTCTCTCCGACCCGCTGGCGGCCGGCCCACATGGCATAATCGATTGCGATGTCAAGCAATCCCCGGCCTCGCCGGAATCGCAGCAAAATACCTGCTTGCCCGCGAAGGCATCCGGAAAACAATTCCCCTGCAAACCAATGCGCGGACACGCGCCGCTGCTGCCCAGGATGGGCAGTACGGACGGTTCGCCACTCGCATCATGGCCAAGACGCTCTACGACAAACTCTGGGATGACCACACCGTCCACGTCGAGGAAGACGGCACCACGCTGCTCTACATCGATCGCCACCTGCTTCACGAAGTGACCAGCCCGCAGGCGTTCGAAGGACTAAAGCTGGCGGAGCGTCCGGTCTGGCGCATCAGCGCCAACCTGGCTGTGTCGGATCACAACGTGCCGACCACCGACCGCTCGCAAGGCATCGCAGACCCGATTTCGAAGCTCCAGGTGGACACGCTCGACCTGAACTGCGATGCCTATGGCATCACCCAGTTCAAGATGAACGATCACCGCCAGGGCATCGTTCACGTGATCGGGCCGGAGCAGGGCGCCACGCTGCCCGGCATGACCGTGGTCTGCGGTGACTCGCACACCAGCACGCACGGCGCGTTCGGTGCGCTGGCCCACGGCATCGGCACGTCGGAAGTGGAGCATGTGCTGGCCACCCAGACGCTGCTGGGCAAGAAGGCCAAGAACATGCTGATCAAGGTGGAAGGCAAGCTGCCCCGCGGGTGCACCGCCAAGGACATCGTGCTGGCCGTCATCGGCAAGATCGGCACGGCGGGCGGCACGGGCTACACGATGGAGTTCGCCGGCTCGGCCATTCGCGACCTGACGATGGAAGGCCGCATGACCGTCTGCAACATGGCAATCGAAGCCGGCGCGCGTGCCGGCCTGGTGGCCGTGGACGATGTCACGCTCGAATACGTCAAGAACCGTCCATTCGCGCCGCAAGGCGTGGAGTGGGACCAGGCCGTGGCGTACTGGCGCACGCTGCATTCGGATGCCGGCGCCCACTTCGACAAGGTTGTGGAGCTGCGTGCCGAAGAAGTCCGTCCGCAGGTGACCTGGGGCACGTCGCCCGAAATGGTCATCAGCATCGAGGACCGCGTTCCGGATCCGGAGAAGGAAAAGGACTCGAACAAGCGCAACGCGATGGAGCGCGCGCTCGAGTACATGGGCCTGCAGCCGAACGTGCCGATGGAGTCGATCAACATCGACAAGGTGTTCATCGGGTCCTGCACCAACAGCCGCATCGAAGATATGCGTGCCGCCGCGTGGGTCGTTCAGAAGCTGGGCCGCAAGGTCGCGTCGAACGTGAAGCTGGCGATGGTGGTGCCGGGATCGGGTCTGGTGAAGGAACAGGCCGAGCGCGAAGGCCTGGACAAGATCTTCAAGGCTGCCGGCTTCGAATGGCGCGAGCCGGGGTGCTCGATGTGCCTGGCGATGAACGCTGACCGCCTGGATCCGGGCGAGCGCTGCGCGTCGACGTCGAATCGCAACTTCGAAGGCCGTCAGGGCGCCGGTGGCCGCACGCACCTGGTGAGCCCGGCGATGGCTGCCGCGGCCGCGATCGAGGGGCACTTCGTCGATATTCGCAAGCTCGGTTGAGCCTGCGCCGATCGGCATTGAGACATATGAAAAAGTTCGTGATCACGCTGCTGGCATGTCTGGGCATGCTGCAAATCGCCGGCTGCAACACCATGGCCGGCCTGGGCAAGGACACGCAGGCCGCGGGCCGTTCGCTCGAGAGCGCGGCGACGAAGAAGTAAGGACATCACATGGAAAAGTTCACCGTACATAGCGGCCTTGTGGCGCCGCTCGATCGTGAAAACGTCGATACCGACGCGATCATTCCGAAGCAGTTCCTGAAGTCGATCAAGCGCACGGGCTTTGGCCCGAACCTGTTCGACGAGTGGCGCTACAAGGACGTCGGCGAGCCGGGGCAGGACAACAGCAAGCGTCCGCTGAACCCGGACTTCGTGCTGAATCAGCCGCGCTACCAGGGGGCTTCGATCCTGCTGGCGCGCAGCAACTTCGGTTGCGGTAGCTCGCGCGAGCACGCACCGTGGGCACTCACGCAATACGGCTTCCGTGCCGTCATCGCGCCGAGCTTCGCCGATATCTTCTTCAACAACTGCTACAAGAACGGCCTGCTGCCGGTGGTGCTGACGGACCTTCAGGTCGACCACCTGTTCAACGAGACCAACGCGTTCCCTGGATACAAGCTGACGATCGATCTGGATCGCCAGGTGGTGGTCACGCCGGGCGGCGACAACTACTCGTTCGATATCGCCCCGTTCCGCAAGTACTGCATGTTGAACGGCTTCGACGATATTGGCCTGACGCTGCGTCACAAGGACAAGATCAAGGCATACGAGGCCGAGCGCCTCACGAAGATGCCGTGGCTGGGCAACCGCGTGGTTGGCTGAGGCAAGACAAACTACAGGATCAGAAAGATGAAGATTGCAGTTCTGCCGGGCGATGGCATCGGCCCCGAGATCGTTGCTGAAGCCGTCAAGGTGCTCAACGCACTGGACGAGAAATTCGAGATGGAAACCGCGCCGGTCGGCGGCGCTGGCTACGAGGCCGAAGGCCATCCGCTGCCGGACAACACGCTGAAGCTGGCCAAGGAAGCCGACGCCATCCTGTTCGGCGCCGTGGGCGACTGGAAGTACGACAGCCTGGATCGCCCGCTGCGTCCCGAGCAGGCCATTCTCGGCCTGCGCAAGCATCTGCAGCTGTTCGCCAACTTCCGTCCGGCCATTTGCTACCCGGAACTGACCGGCGCATCGAGCCTGAAGCCCGAACTGGTGGCTGGCCTGGATATCCTGATCGTGCGCGAGCTGAACGGCGACATCTACTTCGGCCAGCCGCGCGGCGTGCGCGAGGCGCCGGATGGCCTGTTCAAGGGTGCCCGCGAAGGCTTCGACACAATGCGCTACAGCGAGCCGGAAGTCCGCCGCATCGCGCATGTGGCGTTCCAGGCCGCTGCAAAGCGCGGCAAGAAGCTGTGCAGCGTCGATAAGGCCAACGTGCTCGAGACTTTCCAGTTCTGGAAAGACATCGTGATCGACGTCAGCAAGGAGTACCCGGACGTCGAGCTGTCGCACATGTACGTGGACAACGCCGCGATGCAGCTGGTCAAGGCGCCGAAGAGCTTCGACGTGATCGTCACCGGCAACATGTTCGGTGACATCCTGTCCGACGAGGCTGCGATGCTGACCGGTTCGATCGGCATGCTGCCGTCGGCGTCGCTCGATGCCAACAACAAGGGTCTGTATGAGCCGTCGCACGGCTCGGCGCCTGACATCGCCGGCAAGGGCGTGGCGAATCCGCTGGCCACGATCCTCTCCGCCGCGATGATGCTGCGCTATTCGCTGAACCGCGCCGAACAGGCTGACCGCATCGAGAACGCTGTCAAGAAGGTGCTGGCCCAAGGCTATCGCACGGCTGACATCGTGACGCCGGGCTGCAAGCAGGTTGGCACGCGCGAGATGGGCGAGGCGGTGCTGGCGGCGCTGTAAGGCCAGGCGCCGAGTGGTTTGCTTCCCCTTTCCCGCAAGGCGGGAGCGGGGCAGCGGGGGACGGCCGGGCGGTGCAAGATGCGAATTCGCAATTTGTTGCCGATTACCGTCTTCCCCGACCTCTCTCCCACGTGTGGGAGAGAGGAGAAAGCCCTCCAGAAGCTACAAAACACCCATTATTTCCCCTGCGGCGCTGCCGCAAATTCGTGTAGACTGTCCCGCTATGGCCCGATTCCACCAGTCCCTTCTGACTGCATTCGCTGCTCGTACCGCCAAGCGCGGCTCGATTGGCGTGGATTCGTTCGGCCTGACCACCACGACGATTAAAACTATTACCAAAACGATCCCCTAGATCGTTCGTCGTGCCTGCCCGTCTTCCCCGCGCAGCCACGCCGGGCGAGGAAAATGGCGGGGAAGTTCACATCACATCCGAGGTAAGTCATGATTGTAGGTCTCGTCGGTTGGCGAGGAATGGTCGGCAGCGTCCTGATGCAGCGCATGCAGGAAGAAGGTGATTTCGACCACTTCGAACCCATTTTCTTCAGCACGTCCAACGCGGGTGGCAAGGCTCCGGCCATGGCCAAGAATGAAACCACGCTGAAGGACGCGAATGACATCGAAGCGCTGAAGAAGTGCGACGTGGTGCTCACCGCCCAGGGCGGCGACTACACCAACGACGTCTTCCCGCGACTGCGCGCAGCCGGCTGGAATGGCTACTGGATCGACGCCGCATCGTCGCTTCGCATGAAGGACGACGCGATCATCGTGCTCGATCCGGTGAACATGGGTGTGATCAAGGACGCGCTGAAGAAGGGCGTCAAGAATTTCATCGGTGGCAATTGCACCGTGAGTTGCATGCTGATGGGTCTGGGTGGCCTGTTCGAGCATGACTTGGTCGAGTGGATGACCTCGATGACGTACCAGGCCGCTTCGGGCGGTGGCGCCCAGCATATGCGCGAGCTGCTGACCCAGTTCGGCACGCTGAACGCCGCGGTCAAGCCGCTGCTGGACAACCCGGCCTCGGCCATCCTGGAGATCGACCGTCAGATCCTGTCGACCCAGCACGGCCTGTCTGCCGACGAAACCAAGCAGTTCGGCGTGCCGCTGGCCGGGAACCTGATCCCCTGGATCGACAAGGACCTCGGTAACGGCGTGTCGCGCGAGGAATGGAAGGGCGGCGCCGAGACCAACAAGATTCTGGGTCGTGGCGAAGGCTTCCTGGGCGCCACCGGCGCCAGCCCGATCGCCGTGGATGGCCTGTGCGTGCGGATCGGCGCGATGCGCTGCCACTCGCAGGCACTGACGATCAAGCTCCGCAAGGACGTGCCGCTGGACGAGATCGAAGGCATGCTGGCCGCCAACAACCAATGGGCCAAGGTGGTGCCGAATACGCGTGAGGCCAGCATGAAGGACCTGACGCCGGCCGCCGTGACCGGCACGCTGACGATTCCGGTCGGTCGCCTGCGCAAGATGCAGATGGGCGGCGAATACCTCTCGGCGTTCACCGTTGGCGACCAGTTGCTCTGGGGCGCCGCCGAGCCGCTGCGTCGTATGCTGCGCATTCTCATCGAGGGTTGATTCCCGAACTTGCCTCGCCGCATCGTTGCAGCGAGGCAACAGAATCTGCTGCTTTGCCTGCAACGCCGCGCCACAGCGCGGCGTTGTTGCATCCGGGTGGCTATTTTCCCCGGGGTTGCGTCACAATACAGCCGGCATGAGCTAGGCCAACGGGGTCAGCGTCACCCAGCGTCCGGGATGCGAGGTGACGAGAAGTGATGTGCGTCCGGGTAGATATTCGATTGGAACCGGTACCGCGCTGCCTGCCATGCGTTTTGGGGTCGGGTTAACTTTTGCTACTAAAAACATAACGGAGCACGAGGTGAGTGTGAGCCTACATCGCCGGAAAGATGCGCCTAATGTCCGTCAGCGCTGGTCAACGCTGGCCGTCACGGCTCTCGGCCTGCTGCTTGTCCAGCCGGCCGCGTATGCCGCGGGGTTCGGGCAACTACGGGTACAGTCCAACTTGGGGCAGCCGCTCCAGGCCGAAATCGATATCACCGGTGTGTCGGCCGAGGAAGCGGGCAGTTTGACTGTCAAGCTTGCCCCGTCGTCCGCCTATGCGCGCGCAGGGCTGACGTACCTGCCAGCCATCTCGAGCGTCAAGCTCGATGTGCAGCAACGCCCGAACGGCAGCTATGTTGCGACCGTCCGCTCGAACCAGCCGCTCAGCGAGCCGTTCGTGGACATTCTGGTCGACATGAGCTGGTCCAGCGGCAAGGTCACGCGGGCGTACACGTTCCTGCTGGATCCGGCCGGTGCCAAGCCGTCCAACCAGACTTTTTCCCCGACCACGGTGGTGCAGGCGGCCACGCCCGATGCAACACCGGCTCCGGCTCCAGCGCCAGCTCCAGCCCGGTCGGCGCCCGCGCCGGCACCGGTGGCAGCCGCCCCCGAGGCCGCGCGTCCGGCTCCTGCGGCGTCGACTCAGCCTCGCGCCCAGCAACAGCCACGGCCCGCCGCGGCTCCGGTGGCGAACGCAGGTGCCGCCGCCAATGGTTCCTATACGGTGCAGCGTGGCGACACGCTCTCTTCCATCGCCGGCGATGCGGTCCAGACGCAGGATTCCGTGTCGCTCGACCAGATGCTGTTGGCGCTGTATCGCAACAATCCCAACGCATTCATCGGCGGCAATATCAACCGGGTCAAGTCGGGTGCAGTGCTGAAGGTGCCGAGCGCCCAGCAGGCACAGGCCGTCAGCCCGCGTGAGGCCCGCCGTGAAGTGGTCGCCCGCACGCAGGGTTTCGACAGCTATCGCAGCCGTCTGGCCGCTGCCGCCGCCGCCAAATCGGTGGAGCCCGGTTCAGGCCGCGAGCAGTCCGGCAATGTGACGGCGCGCGTGCAGGACACCACCGTGCCCGCAGCGGGCCCACGTGACGAACTGAAGCTCTCCAAGGCGGACCGTGGCGCGCAGGGCAAAGCCCAGGCGCAGGCCGAAGCCGACGTGGCCAGCCAGCGCAAGCTCAAGGAAGCCGAGTCGCGCGTGGCTGACCTGGAGAAGAACATCTCCGACATGCAGCGCCTGATGGAGCTGAAGAACGCGGAGATCGCGAAGCTGAATCAGGCCAATCAGGCAGCCAAGGCGCCTGCGCCGGCTGGCAAGGCGGCCGAATCGGCTCCCGCGCCGGCCGTGGTGCCGGCAGAGCCGGCCAAGGCGGCAGCCACGACGACCGCAGCGGCCCCGAGCACCGCCACGCCCGAGCCTGCTCCGGCAGCCACGGCAGCCGCATCGGCACCGCAAGCCCAGGCTGCATCGGCTTCGGATGCTCAGGCCGCTGCTCCCGCTACCGCCGCTGCCGCGGCATCGGCTCCGAAGGCAGCAACTGCGGCCGCCGCAGCTTCGGCCCCGGCTGCCGCGAAGAAGCCCGTTGCCCTGCCCAAGCCCGAGCCGTTGCCGCAGCCTTCGCTGCTCGACGGTCTGCTGGCCAACCCGATGCTGCTGCCGGGTGCTGCACTGATGGTTGTGCTGCTGGGCGGATATGCGTACTATCGCCGCCGCCAGAAGCAGAAGTCTGGCGAGAACACTGGCTTTGGCGACAGTATCCTGTCGCAGGAAAGCACGGTGATGGCCGGTGGCCACTCGCTGTTCGGCACTGCCGGTGGACAGAGCGTCGATACGTCGCAGCACAGCGTGTTTGGCGCGGACTTCCGCATTGGCAACAACTCGCCCGAGGCGACGGAAGTCGATCCGATCGCCGAGGCCGAGGTTTACATCGCCTATGGGCGCGACGTGCAGGCGGAGGAAATCCTGCGCGAAGCGTTGCAGCAGAATCCGGAGCGCCAGGCCATTCGCCTGAAGCTCATGGAGATTTACAGCACTCGTCAGGATGTGGAAGGTTTCCGAGTGATCGCAGAAGAAATGTTCGCCCAGACGGGTGGGCACGGCGCGGACTGGCTACAGGCCGCCGAAATGGGCCGCAAGCTGGATCCGAGCAACGCGTTGTACCTGTCCGTCGCGCCGGATACGTCGGTCGAGGCGGATACGACCACCCCGGTGGCCGATCAATGGCGCACGCAGGATCCCGCCGCGAACTTGACGCAACCGCCGGCCATGCCGGACTTGGCCTTGCCGCTCGATGCCTTCCCGGCACCGGCGGCGGGGGAGCCCATCGTGGCGCCCGAATCCGCTTCGCTGGTATTCGGTAACGATCTCGAGTCGGAGCCTGTGCGTCTCGACGACGCACTCGACGAACGTCACGATGCTGGCGTGCCGGCGCTCGATACGCCGACCCGTTCGCGTCCGCTTGAGTTCGATATGTCGAGCCTGTCGCTGGACCTGAATCCGGAAAAACTGGAGCAGGACTCCGCCAAGCCGCTGTCCGGTATGGCGCAGTCACTGGACGAATCCACGGTGCCACTGCCCGCGCCGACGATGCTCCAGGGCGGCAAGCTCGTCGAGCCGATCGATCTGTCGCGCGTGACGTCGGAGGGGAGGCACGGCGATTCGAATGGCATGTCCGCCAGCACGTTGTCGGTCACCACGATGGATGGCAGCCGCGATATGCAGATCAAGCTCGATCTGGCGCGCGCCTATATCGAGATCGGCGACAAGGAAGGTGCCCGCGAACTGCTGCAGGAGGTGGTCGATCAATCGCAAGATTCCCTGCAGGAGGAAGCCCGCTCGTTGCTGCGCGAGGTGGCCTGATCCATTGCGACAGACGGCCGAGGGGCAGCCCTAAAGGTCGGTATGATGCAGGGTTTGCGGCAGATGCCTTGCCGCAACCCGAAGCGATGCGCCGGAAGCGTCCCTTCCGGCGCATTTTGTTTTTGTGCCATCAGGAAACTGTTTCTTGCCTGTGAACCGCATCGCCATCGGCCTCCACTATGACGGCTCGGCCTACTCCGGCTGGCAGTCGCAGCCCCATCGCAATACCGTGCAGGACCACCTCGAGGACGCGATCGAGCGCTTCGCAGGCGTGCGACTGCTGACCACGGTAGCCGGGCGGACGGATGCAGGTGTGCACGCGCTGGGGCAGGTCATCCACCTCGACACCGAACTCGACCGCGACCGCTTTTCATGGGTTCGCGGCGTCAACGCCTTCCTGCCTCCGTCGATCGCGCTGCAGTGGGCGGAGCCCGTCGACGAGAACTTCCACGCGCGCTTCCTGGCCTACGAGCGCATGTATTACTACGCGCTGTACACGGGGCCGCATCGCGCACCGATGATTCACGGCCGTGCCGGTTACCTGATGCTGCCGCACGGGCAGCGGCTCGATACCGAGGCGATGCGCCGGGCGTCGGCATGTCTGCTCGGCGAACATGATTTCTCGGCGTTTCGCGCCGCCGAATGCCAGGCCAAGTCGCCCGTCAAGACGATGTACGACGTGACGATCGAGGCGGATGGCAACTGGGTGTTCCTGCGCTTCCGGGCCAGCGCTTTCCTGCACCACATGGTGCGTAACCTGATGGGCTGCCTCGTGGCGGTGGGGCGTGGCCGATATCCTGCCGAGTGGATGGCGGAAGTGCTGGAAGGGCGCAATCGCCAGAAGGCCGCGCCAACCTTCATGCCGGACGGGCTCTATCTGGTCGACGTGAAGTATCCTGAGCCATACCAGTTGCCCAAGGCGGACCCGGCCGCCAGCTTCTTCCACGGAGTATTTGTCGATGACAGCCACGATGGCGCTTGAGCCCCGCACGCGCATCAAGATCTGCGGCCTGACGCGCGAAGAGGACGTGCGCGCCGCCGTGGACGCCGGTGCCGATGCGATCGGTCTGGTCTTCTACGCCAAGAGCCCACGCCACGTGGATGTGGCCCACGCCGCGGCCCTGGCCGAGTTGGTGCCGCCGTTCGTGTCCGTGGTTGGCCTGTTCGTCAATGCAGATGCCGAAGAGGTGGCCCATGTGGCCGAGCGTGTGCCGTTGACGTTGCTTCAGTTTCACGGCGACGAGACGCCCCAGCAGTGCACCGAGATCGCCCGGCGCTGCCGGCTGCCATTCATGCGTGCCGCACGTGTCCGCCCGGGGCTCGATTTGGTAGAATTCGCAAATCAATATCGTGACGCTTCCGGCCTGCTGCTCGATGCCTTCGTGGAAGGCTATGGCGGTGGCGGCCACGTTTTCGACTGGACCCTGATTCCTGCCCAATGGCTTCCGCCCAATCCTGCCAATCCCTGCGCAAACGACGCTCCTCGCATCGTTTTGAGTGGTGGATTGAACGCGCAAAACGTCGCTGGAGCGATTGAGCGCGTGCGGCCCTACGCTGTGGATGTCAGCAGCGGCGTGGAGGCCAGCAAGGGTGTGAAAGACCACGCCCGTATTGCCGCATTCGTGCGCGCCGTTCGACAGGCCGACGCAGGGCGATCCGCAGGATAATTCCCTCCGCCTTCCGTGGCTCACGGCCGCGCCGACCCCGATACCCCGCGCGTCATCCCATGGCTGACGCGCTTCCTGAGAGCCTGGACATGTACGACCTGCCCGATTCCCGTGGCCACTTTGGCCCCTATGGCGGTACCTTCGTTTCCGAAACCCTGGTTCACGCGCTGGACGAGTTGCGCGACGCCTACGCGCGATACCAGAAGGACCCTGATTTCGACGCCGAGTATCGCCGCGAACTGAAGCACTTCGTTGGCCGCCCGTCGCCGATCTATCACGCGCAACGCTGGAGCGAGACGCTCGGTGGCGCGCAGATCTACCTCAAGCGCGAAGACCTGAACCACACTGGCGCGCACAAGATCAACAACGTGATCGGCCAGGCGCTGCTTGCCAAGCGCATGGGCAAGAAGCGTGTGATTGCCGAAACCGGCGCGGGCCAGCATGGCGTGGCCACGGCCACGATCGCGGCGCGCTTTGGCATGGAGTGCGTGGTCTACATGGGCTCCGAGGACGTGCGCCGCCAGGCGGCCAATGTCTATCGCATGAAGCTGCTGGGCGCCACCGTGGTGCCTGTGGAAAGCGGCTCGCGCACGCTCAAGGACGCGCTCAATGAAGCGATGCGCGACTGGGTGACCAACGTCGAGACCACGTTCTACATCATCGGCACCGTGGCCGGCCCGCACCCCTACCCGATGATGGTGCGCGATTTCCAGTGCGTGATCGGCGAGGAAGCCAAGGTGCAGATGCCCGAACTCGCGGGTCGCCAGCCCGACGCCGTGATCGCGTGCGTCGGCGGCGGTTCGAACGCGATGGGCATCTTCTATCCGTATATCGAACACAAGGATGTGCAGTTGATCGGCGTGGAAGCGGCCGGTGATGGCCTGGATTCGGGTCGCCACGCTGCTGCGCTGATCGGCGGTTCCCCGGGCGTGCTGCACGGCAACCGTACCTATCTGCTGCAGGACGCCAACGGCCAGATCATCGAGACGCACTCGGTGTCGGCAGGCCTGGACTACCCCGGCGTCGGCCCCGAGCACGCGTGGCTGAAGGACATGGGCCGCGCGCAGTACGTGCCGATCACCGACGAAGAGGCCCTCAAGGCGTTTCACGACTGCTGCCGCATCGAAGGCATCATCCCAGCGCTCGAATCGAGCCATGCGATCGCCTATGCGTGCAAGCTGGCGCCGACGCTGGGCCGCGACAAGCTGCTGCTCGTGAACCTGTCCGGGCGTGGCGACAAGGACATGCATACCGTGGCCGAACGCGCGGGGTTGAAGCTCTGATGCGTACGCTGCCTCCCAATACGACGCTGCCCCAGTCCGAAGCGGGTGGGGCGGGCTCGGAACCGTTCGATATTCTCGATACGGCAACCATGCGCCTCTATCAGGAAGACGTGCTCGAAGGGATCAAGCGTATCCCCGACGGCTCGATCGACCTGGTCGTGGCGGACCCGCCCTATGGCCTTGGCAAGGACTACGGCAACGATTCCGACCTGCTGTCGGGCGATGCCTATCTCGAGTGGTCGGAGCGCTGGATGGACGCGATCGTGCCCAAGATCGCGCCACGCGGCACGCTGTACCTGTTCTGCACCTGGCAGTACTCGCCCGAGCTGTTCGTCATGCTCAAGCGGCGCATGACGATGATCAACGAGATCATCTGGGATCGCCGCGTGCCGAGCATGGGCGGCACCACGCGAAAGTTCTCGTCGGTGCACGACAACATCGGTTTCTTCGCTCGTCAGCGCGACTACTTCTTCGATCTCGATCCGGTACGGATTCCGTACGACGCCGAGACCAAGAAGGCGCGCAGCCGGCCGCGCTTCGAGGGCAAGAAATGGCTCGAGGTGGGGTACAACCCGAAGGACCTGTGGAGCGTGCCGCGCATTCACCGCCAGGACCCGGAGCGGGCCGACCATCCGACGCAGAAGCCGCTCGAGATCGTCGAGCGCATGGTGCTGTCCAGCTGTCCGCCGGGCGGCATCGTGCTCGACCCATTCACGGGCAGCGGCACGACCGCCGTGGCTTGCGTCCGGCACGGCCGCAGTTTCGTCGGATTCGAGATGAATCCGGAGTACGCCGGCCTGGTGCGCGAGCGCGTGACCGCCGCGCAGCCCGTGTATGCGCCGCTCAAGCCGCAAGCGTCCGATGTCGCCGATACCGCCGACGCCGCCAATGACGATGCCAATGAAGCGGCATCGCCCGTGCAACGCCTTATCTGATTGCCACTGACATGTCCCGTATCCAGAAGACTTTCGCGGCACTGGCCGCGCAGCAGAAGAAGGGCCTGATTCCGTTCATCACCGCCGGCGATCCGGCTCCCGCGTTGACCGTCGACCTGATGCACGCCCTCGTGGCTGGCGGCGCCGACGTGATCGAGCTTGGCGTGCCGTTTTCGGACCCGATGGCCGACGGCCCCGTGATTCAACGCGCCTCCGAGCGCGCGCTGGCCCAGGGCGTTTCGCTGACGCAGGTGCTGGCCTGGGTGACCGAGTTCCGCAAGACGAACGCGACCACGCCGGTAGTGCTGATGGGCTACGCCAACCCGATCGAGCGCATGGGTGAGGAAATCTTCGCCAAGGCGGCCAGCGCGGCCGGCGTGGACGGCGTGCTCGTGGTCGACTACCCGCCCGAAGAGTGCGAGTCTTTCGCCGCGCTGATGCGCGCGAACCAGATGGACCCGATCTTCCTGCTGGCGCCGACCTCGACCGACGACCGTATCGCCGCGGTGGCGAAGGTGGCCAGTGGCTATCTGTACTACGTGTCGCTCACGGGCGTGACCGGCTCGGCCACGCTCGACCTCGAGAGCGTGGCTGCGCGTCTGCCGCTGATCAAGCAGCACGCGAACCTGCCCGTGGGCGTGGGTTTCGGTATCCGTGATGCGCAAACCGCACGTGCCATCGGCAGCGTGGCCGACGCCGTGGTGATTGGCAGCCGCCTGGTGCAGTTGCTTGAGGATGCGCCGCGCGAGAAGGCCGTGGACTCCCTGCGTGCCTTTATCGCCGACATCCGTCAGGCACTGGACGCCTGATTTCTGGTCCAACGCTTGACGTACCGCTGAGAAAATCGCGCCATTTATGATTCTTGCTGCACAAATGGCGCGTTTTGCTTCGGTCCGATGGCCCGGGCATGGTAAATTCGCGGCCTGATTCCCTGCCGTTCCTGTATTCGCCCCTCCCGAAGGAGGCCTGCGTGCGGACGGCAGTTATCCGAAAGGAGCTTTCATGAGCTGGTTGGATAAACTCCTGCCTCCCAAGATTCAACAGACCGACCCCTCCACCCGCAAGGGCATTCCGGAAGGGCTGTGGGTCAAGTGCCCGTCGTGCGAGGCCACGCTGTACCGTACCGACGTCGAGGCCAATCTTCACGTCTGCCCGAAGTGCGACCACCATATGCGCATCGGTTCGCGCGAGCGCCTGGACAAGCTGCTCGACGCCGAAGGCCGCTATGAAATCGGCCAGGAAATCGTGCCGGTGGACGCCCTGAAGTTCAAGGACACCAAGAAGTACCCGGACCGTATCAAGGCCGCCATGGATGACACCGGCGAGACCGACGCGATGGTGGTGATGGGTGGCGCGATCCACACCATTCCCGTGGTCGTGGCCTGCTTCGAGTTCGAGTTCATGGGTGGTTCGATGGGCTCGGTGGTGGGCGAGCGTTTTGCCCGTGGCGCCCAGGCGGCGCTGGAGCAGAAGGTGCCGTTCATCTGCGTAACCGCCACTGGTGGGGCGCGGATGCAGGAAAGCCTGCTGTCGCTAATGCAGATGGCCAAGACCACGGCCATGCTGAACCTGCTTTCGAATGCCAAGCTGCCGTTCATCAGCGTGCTGACCGATCCGACGATGGGTGGTGTTTCGGCAAGCTTCGCGTTCTTGGGCGATGTGGTCATCGCCGAGCCGAAGGCGCTGATCGGTTTTGCCGGCCCGCGTGTGATCGAGCAGACCGTGCGCGAAAAGCTGCCGGAAGGCTTCCAGCGTGCCGAGTTCCTGATGCAGAAGGGCGCGATCGACATGATCGTGGACCGCCGCCGCCTGCGCGCCGAACTGGCGCAACTGCTGGCGCTGCTGCAGAAGCAGCCGGCTGACGCGGTAGCCTGACGCGGCAAGCAAATTTGCAGGACAATGGCGCGGGTGCCGAATACCCGCGCCATTTTGCTTTTGTAGTTCTGAATCCGTATGCCCATCTTCCACAATCTCCCCGACTGGCTCGCACATCTTGAAACCGCTCACCCCGTGGGCATCGACATGGGCCTGAGCCGCATCACGCGGGTCAAGGAAGCGCTGGGCCTGCGTATCGACGCCGTGGTCTTCACGGTGGGCGGTACCAACGGCAAGGGATCCACCTGCGCGATCCTGGAGCGCATCCTGCTCGAAGCGGGCTACAAGGTGGGCCTGCATACCTCGCCGCACCTGATCCAGTTCAACGAGCGTGCCCGCCTCAATGGCGAGCAGGCGACGAACGCCCAGCTTCTGCCGCATTTCGAGGCCGTCGAGCGCGCACGCACGAGCTTTGCCGATCCGGTCAGCCTGACGTATTTCGAGTTCACGACGCTGGCGATCATCCACATGTTTGCCGAAGCCGGACTCGACGCGATCATTCTGGAAGTCGGTCTCGGTGGCCGCCTGGATGCGGTCAATGTGATTGATACGGACTGCGCGATCATCACGAGTGTGGATATCGACCACACCCAGTACCTTGGCGACACACGTGAGAAGATCGGCTACGAGAAGGCCGGCATCTTCCGCCCGCACGTGCCGGCGATCGTCGGCGATCCCTTGCCACCGCAGTCGGTGATCGATCACGCCGAGGCGATCGGCGCCGAACTCTGGCTCGTGGGACGCGATTTCCGCCACCAGGCCGCGCAGGGCCAGGAACGCCAGCAATGGGACTGGGCCAGCCGCGACCGCAAGCTGAATGGCCTGGGCTACCCGGCATTGCGTGGCGCCAACCAGCTGCTCAACGCATCTGCGGCGCTGGCCGCGCTGCAGGCCATGCGTTCGCGCCTGCCTGTGAGCGCGCAGGAAGTGCGCAACGGCCTGGCGTTCGTGGAGTTGCCGGGACGGTTCCAGGTGCTGCCGGGCCGACCGGCCGTGATCCTCGATGTCGCGCACAACCCCCATGCCGCAGCGACGCTTGGACAGAACCTTGAGAATATGGGGTTCTTCCGTTACACCTATGCGGTGTTCGGCGCCATGCACGACAAGGACATCGCCGGCGTGCTGCAACACGTGGCCGACAAGGTGGACCACTGGTGCCTGTGCGACCTGCCGACCGACCGGGCCGCTACTGCCGCGGAATTGCGCGAGAAGCTTGAGGCAACTGGCTTCCGTGAGGGCCCGGACAACACCGTTGCATGTTTTTCCAGCCCCGAACTTGCGTATCGCGATGCTGTCGAGCGCGCTACCGAGAATGATAGAATCCTGGTCTTCGGGTCGTTCTACACAGTGGCCGGCGTGATGGCATATCGTGCCACGCAGGCCAACTGAGCCGGAACGGCATCGCACCGAACACCATACTTTGGGCATCTATGGGCCTGCTTTCGCTGTTCTCGTCCCGTAAGGGCACTGACCCGGCACCCGAACGCGGTCGCCGCACGCGCGCGGAATCGAGCGCTGGCATCGGCGCGTCGCGTCGGACGGCGGACGAATACGCTGACGATACCCTTGACCCCGATTTTCCCCAGAAGCAACGCGCGCGGCGTCGTCTGATCGGTGCCGTGGTGCTGCTCGCGGCCGCGATCATCGTGTTGCCGATCATGTTCGAGCACAAGCCGCGTCCGGTTTCGGAGGATGTGGCCGTCAGCGTGGCCAACGGGCAGGGCGCCACGCAAAAGCCGAAGGTCGAGGCACGCAAGGCCGAGCCGCTGCCACCATCCGCCAATGCCAATCGCAACGATGCGGCGCTAGACGCGGGCGAGGAGATCGTCACCGCACCCGCTTCGGATAAGTCCGACAAATCCGACAAGCCGAAGGCTGACGCGAAGCCTGACACCAAGGTTGCCGATAGCAAGCCGGCGGACAAGCCTGCCGCTGCCGGCACGAAGTACCTGATTATGATTGGCGCGTTCTCGTCGGAAGAACGCGCGAAGAACTGGCTGGCCAAGCTCAAGGAGAGCAAGGTGCCGGCCTATGTGGAAAAGAAGACGCTGGCCGATGGCGAGCGGAACCTGCTGCGGGCGGGTCCGTTCACCAGTCGCGACGCCGCCGAGGCGGCGGAGAAGAAGGTCAAGGCGATCGGACTCACTTCGAAGATCGTGGAGCAGTAAGAGGCGCTTTCAACATGAAGCGAAGCGGTGCTGGCTAGCCGCGCGGACGCAGACAGTACAAGTGGACTGGCCAAGGCCGCGCAACGACGCCAGCGTCATTTTGATAGCGCCTCTAAGCCGATGCGTCGGCGAGTGGGCACGTGGTGTGCCGCGACGTATCGCAATCCGGCAGTCTGCCCCCATCTGACAGGAACGCATCGGACCGCCCAGGACGCATGGCTTTTACTTTTTTCGATTACGCGGTGGCCTTCATCGTGGTGGCCTCGGGCCTGGTTGGCATACTGCGTGGCCTGGTGCGCGAAGTGCTCGCGCTGGTGGGCTGGGTCGTGGCTTTCGTGCTGGCATACCATTTCGGCGGCATGGCCGCACAATGGATGCCGGAGTCGCTGCCTGGCGGCGAACTGACGCGCAGCGCGCTGGGCTTTCTCGCCGTATTCTTTGGTACGTGGATCGTCGCCGCGTTGGCGGGGGCGATTCTGGGCCAGTTACTGGAATCCACCGGGCTGAAGCCGGCGGATCGCGGCCTGGGGCTGTTGTTCGGGCTGGCGCGTGGCGCGCTGATCGTGATGCTGGTCGTCGTGCTGGCGGGCCTCACCAGGCTGCCAGAAGAGCCATTCTGGCGTGACGCGGTGTCGCGCCCCTATGTGATGCAGGCCATGGACGAGCTGCGGCACTGGCTGCCGCCGGACCTGGCCAAATATGTGAAGACGTGAGCGCCTGCGGGCGTTGCTCGACAGAGCGCACCCGCGGCGACAGTGAAAACGCAGATCCCGTTCTCCCTTGACGGGATTGCGCCCCTGAATCATTTGCCTTTCCTGGGAGTTCGGCATGTGCGGTATCGTCGGTGCGGTTTCCACCAGCCCTGTCAATCAACTCATCTATGACAGCCTGCTGCTGTTGCAACACCGCGGACAGGATGCAGCCGGCATCGCCACGGCCAATGGCAGCACCTTTCACATGCACAAGGCCAACGGCATGGTGCGTGACGTGTTCCGCACGCGCAACATGCGCAGCCTGCCGGGCACGTCGGGCATCGGCCAGGTGCGCTACCCGACCGCCGGTTCCGCGTCGAGCGAAGAAGAAGCACAGCCGTTCTATGTGAACGCGCCGTACGGGGTCATCCTCGCCCACAACGGCAACCTGACCAACTCGGAACAGTTGCGCGAGGAAATGTTCCGTCGCGATCGCCGCCACATCAACACGCATTCGGACTCCGAAGTGCTGCTGAACGTGCTGGCCGACGAACTGCAACGCGCCAGCAGCGGCAACGAACTGGACCCGGAGACAATCTTCAAGGCCGTCGCGGGCATGCATCGCCGCGTCAAGGGTGCCTATGCGATCACCGCGCAGATCGCCGGCTACGGCCTGCTGGCCGTACGCGATCCGTTCGGCATCCGCCCGCTGTGTATTGGCAGCGTCGACACCCCGACCGGCAAGGAATACCTCATCGCCTCGGAATCCGTGGCCCTGGAAGGCATCGGCTACCAGATGGAGCGCGATGTGGCGCCGGGCGAGGCGATTTTCATCGACCTGGACGGCTCGTTCCACAGCAAGCAGTGCGCGGATAATCCGGTGCTGACGCCATGCATCTTCGAGTATGTCTATCTGGCCCGTCCGGATTCGTGCATTGACGGCGTGCCGGTCTACGATGCCCGCCTGCGCATGGGCGACTACCTGGCCGAAAAGATCCGCCGCGAAGTGCCGGCTGGCGATATTGACGTGGTCATGCCGATTCCCGATTCGAGCCGCCCGGCCGCCATGCAGGTGGCCAATGCGCTCGGCGTGCAGTACCGCGAGGGCTTCTTCAAGAACCGCTACGTGGGCCGTACGTTCATCATGCCGGGCCAGGCAGTGCGCAAGAAGTCGGTGCGCCAGAAGCTCAATGCGATGGGTGTCGAGTTCAAGGGCAAGAACGTGCTGATCGTCGACGATTCGATCGTCCGTGGTACCACGTCGCTCGAGATCGTGCAGATGGCGCGTGACGCAGGTGCGAAGAAGGTGATCTTCGCGTCGGCAGCGCCGCCGGTGAAGTTCCCGAACGTCTACGGTATCGACATGCCCACGCGTGCCGAACTGGTGGCCTATGGTCGCACGGACGAAGAAGTGGCGCGCATGATCGGCGCCGACCAGCTCGTCTACCAGGACGTGGAAGCGATGAAGCAGGCTGTGCGCGACATCAACCCGAACCTGCGTGACTTTGATGCGTCGTGCTTCGACGGCAAGTACGTTACCGGCGATATCGACGACGCCTATCTGGAGCGCCTCGAGACCGCGCGTAGCCTGGCCGATCGTGAAGGCACCAACGGCGGTGAAACCGAACGTTCGCAGCTGCATCTGCAGCGCTCGGGCGGCAACGAATAACAAGAGACAAGAATCTTCGGAAGGCAGCAAAGCAGCATGAGCGAACCGTTCAACCCTGACGCCTACGGCATTGATACCCTCGGCGTGCGCGCCGGCACGCTGCGCACTGGCGAATTCATGGAGCACTCCGAGGCGATGTACCTGACCTCGAGCTTCTGCTTCAACAGTGCAGCCGAAGCCGCCGCACGCTTCGCCAACTCGGAAGAGGGTTACACCTACTCGCGCTTTACGAATCCGACCGTGTCGATGTTCCAGTCGCGCCTGGCCGCGCTGGAAGGCGCGGAGGCCTGCATGGCCACGGCTTCGGGCATGAGCGCGATTCTGTCGGTGGCGCTCGCCACGCTGCAGGCCGGCGATCACCTGGTCAGCTCGCGTTCGATCTTCGGCTCGACGATGACGCTGTTCAACTCGATCCTGGCCAAGTTCGGTGTGGAGACGACCTACGTCGACGGCACCGATCTGGCTGCCTGGCGTGCCGCTGTGAAGCCGAACACGAAGCTGTTCTTCCTGGAGACGCCGTCGAACCCGCTGACCGAGGTGTCCGATATCGCGGCAGTTGCCGATATTGCGCACAATGCCGGCGCGCTGTTCGTGGTCGACAACTGCTTCTGCTCACCGGCTTTGCAGCAGCCGATCAAGTTCGGTGCCGATGTGGTGGTGCATTCGGCCACCAAGCACATCGATGGCCAGGGCCGCGTGCTTGGCGGCGCGGTGGTCGGCAAGCACGATTTCATCATGGGCAAGGTGTTCCCGTTCGTGCGTACGGCGGGCCCGACGCTGTCGGCGTTCAACGCGTGGGTGATGCTCAAGGGCATGGAAACGCTGGCGATCCGCATGGAGCGTCACTCGCAGAGCGCGTTGGCGATTGCCGAGTTCCTCGAGTCACATCCGGCCGTGAATCGTGTGTTCCACCCGGCGCTGAAGTCGCATCCGCAGTACGAGATCGCCCAACGCCAGCAGAGCGGGGGCGGCGCGATCGTGTCGTTCGAGTTGAAGGGCGATAGCCCCGAAGCCATGCGTGCTGCTGCGTGGCGCGTGATCGACAGCACGAAGCTGTGCTCGATCACCGGCAATCTCGGCGACACGCGCACGACGATCACCCATCCGTACACCACCACCCACGGTCGCGTGGCGCCTGAAGCCAAGGCCGCCGCCGGCATCAGCGAAGGGCTGATCCGACTGGCCGTTGGCCTGGAGTCCGTGGAGGATCTCAAGGCCGATCTGCTGCGCGGCCTGGGCCAGTAAGCGGTTGGTTTTTCTCCCCTTGCCCATGACTGGGCGAGGGGGGCTTCACCGCAGCATCCTCTTCCTCAGCAGCACCAGCGCCACCGTCAGCGCCACGACTGCATACGCCGCGAGCACACCGACGTGCAGCGCGACATTCTCCACCGGCCGCCCCAACATCAACGGGCGAATCAATGCCACCGCGTGCGCCAGCGGTAACACCTGCGTGGCGGCCTGCGCGCCTTCCGGCAACTGTTCGAGCGGAAAGAACACGCCCGATAGCAGCAGCATCGGCGTCATGACCAGCGTCTGGTAGAACATGAAGAAGTCGTAGCTCGGTGCCAGCGCGGTCACGATCATTGCCAGACTGGCGAACGTCACACCCGCCAGCACGATGACCGGTAGCGCCCCGAGCGCGCTCGGAAACTGCGCATAGCCCAGAAGACCGGCCACCAGCATGATCGCCACCCCGGACAGCACGGCCTTGCTGGCTGCCCATAGCACCTCGCCCAGCACCACGTCGCCCAGCGTCAGCGGAGCGTGCATGATCGCTTCCCAAGTGCGCTGCACATGCATGCGCGAGAATGCCGAATACATCGACTCGAAGCTAGCGGACATCATCACGCTCGACGCCGTCGTGCCTGCCGCGAGAAACGCGATATACGACACGCCATGCACATTGCCGACCAGCAACCCAAGCCCGAGACCCAGGCCGAACAGGTAGATCATCGGATCCGCCAGGTTGCCGATCAATGACGGCACGGCCAGCTTCTTCCAGACCATGTAGTTGCGGTACCAGACCATCATCCAGTTGCGCGCGTTGCGTGGCAGCAGCGGCTGAGGGTAGCGCTGGTGGGTTTGCACGACGGGCGGCGCGCCGGCGACGATCGCGTCAGTGCTTCGTGGTGGATCCAGTTCGCTCATTTCAATCCCTCATCTCGCGGCCGGTCAACTTGAGGAACACGTCCTCGAGGTTGGCGGGCCGATGCAGGTAGCGCACGCCGCCCTTGCCATGCAGGGCGGCCAGCAGCGGAGCCGGCTCTCGCACGTAGAAGAACAGCGTTTCGCCGCGCATTTCGGTGCGTTCAGCCAGCGGCGTCAGCGTGTCGCGCAGCGGTTCGAGCTCATCGCCGTAGACTTCCACCACATCGCAGCCGATCTCGCTGTCGATCAGTTCATGTGGCTTGCCTTCAGCGATCTTGCGACCCGCGTCGATGACGCACAGGTGGTTGCAGAGCCGTTCGGCTTCCTCCATGAAGTGGGTGGTCAGCAGAATCGTCTTGCCGGCCGAGAGCAGTGATTTGAGTCGCTCCCAGATCAGGTGTCGGGCCTGCGGGTCGAGGCCCGTGGTCGGCTCGTCCATGATCAGCAGGTCAGGGTCGTTGATCAGCGCTCGCGCCACGGTCAGGCGCCGCCGCATGCCGCCAGAGAGATCGCGTACCTGCGCGTCTGCACGACTTTCCAGTCGCGCGAACTCGAGCAGCTTCGGCACTCGCTCCGCGATCTGGGCGGAGGATAGGCCAAAGTAGCGCCCGAAGATGCGCAGATTTTCGATGACGGAGAAGTCGGGATCGAGATTGTCGAATTGCGGCACTACGCCCACGCGCATCCGCGCCTGTGGGGCGCGTTGCGGAATCGGTTCACCGCAAAGCATCAGCGTGCCGGATGCTGGCGTAGTCAGGCCCAGCAACATCCGCAGTGTGGTGGTCTTGCCGGCGCCATTCGGGCCGAGCAGGCCGAAGCACTGGCCGGGCTGGACTTCCAGGTCCAGGTTGTCGACCACGACGTGGTCGCCATAGAGTTTGCGCACATTGCGCATCTGGAGGATTGCGGTCAAGGCGAGGTCCCGAGGATGCGATATCTGCCATTATGCAGGGCATCGCTCGGCGCATTGTTGCGCGAATCACGGCGAGACAATTCCATTTGCCGGAGTGTAGGTTGGCTAACGCGCGACGTTCGGCTTACTCTTAATATTTCCGAAGCCGGACTTCAAAGGAGCCGTGATGACTTTCGAACACTGGATTACGTTCGTGTTGACCAGCGTGATCCTGCTGATCATTCCAGGGCCGACGATCCTCCTTGTGATCGGCGATGCGCTCGCGCACCGCGGCCGCAGCGCCTATGCCACGGTGGCTGGTGTGGCTTGTGGCGACCTGACGGCCTTCACGCTGTCGATGGCCGGCCTGGGAGCGGTGCTGGCGGCCTCTGCCACGCTTTTCACGGCCCTCAAGTGGGTTGGGGCGGCCTATCTGGTCTATCTCGGTGTGCAGGCGCTGCGTACCGCGAATCAGGCCCGGGAACTCGAGGTGGCGCCGCAGTCCGGCAGCGGTGCCCAGCGCTTTGCCAAGGCATGGTTGGTCACGGCGCTGAACCCGAAGAGCATCGTGTTCTTCGTGGCCTTTGTGCCGCAGTTCATGGATGCGAAGTTGGCATTCTGGTCGCAGGCCGTGGTGCTGATCCCGACCTTCGTTGTGCTGGCGAGTGCCAATGCCACGGTTTATGCGCTGCTGGCGCGTTCGCTGGCGACTCGGCTGACCACGCGACGGGCGCAGGCCAATATGCAGCGTGCCGGCGGCATTACGCTGATTGGGGCGGGCGCGCTGATCGCCACGCGTTCCTAGGCGGTGCCGCAGGGACGAAAAAAAACCGCCAGCTTGCTGGCGGTTTTTTTTGGCAATGCGCGAATCAGTAGAGCTTCTTCGGCAGCATTTGCATACGCAGACGCTTGCGCAGACGGGCCTCGGCAGCCTTCTTCTTGCGCTTGCGCTCGGTCGTCGGCTTTTCGTAGGCGGTGCGGCTCTTCAGTTCCACGATCAGGCCAGTCTGCAGAATGGCGCGACGGAAACGACGCATTGCAACTTCAACGGGCTCGCCCGGTTTCAGAACGATCTTAGTCAATTCAGTCCTTCGGAAATTACCGCCTGGGGCGGTGGGTTCATAGGGGGAAACGTGTCATGTCAGGCTCCGGAGCCTTTCGCGACGGTGGTATTGCACACAGCGGCGAATGCCGTGGTGCGCCCCTAGAACCTGCTGTGGACCGAAATCCGTACTGCCTGTGTCAGGGGTGATGGGCCAAATTTTCCTAGCTAGGTAAAAACTTGGCGGTCTACCTGTTTCCGTGAATATTGCGCAAGAAATACGCCGGTAAGCTTTTACAGGTATACCGGGGGTGAGTCAAGTAAACTTGGGTAATCTGAGATCATACACCAGGAAATGTGCGCGAGGACCGCCAAACGAGGGATTGGCGTTACTGCAACAGGCTGCACCATGCCGAGATCAGTAGTACAAGCGCCATGAGGCGGTCAAAGCGCTTCATCATGGCGGGCGATCGGATGAAGCGGGTGGCACCCGCGCCGAGGGCCGCCCATACGCCCATGCAGGGCAGCGAGACGACAAAGAAGGTGAGTGACAGCAGGATCACCTGATGCGACTGGTCTGATCTGTGGCCCGCGAAAACACTTACCACGGCCAGCGCCATCATCCAGGTCTTCGGATTCACGAGCTGCAAGGCGGCCGCGCCTGCGAGGCCGAGTGACCGTTTGTCTTTGCTATCGACCTCGACACTTGCCGCCGGGCTGCTCCAGATCTGCCACGCCAGCCAGGAGAGCCAGAGCACGCCGCTCCAGGCCATCACGCGTTGGACCTGCGGATGGTCAGTCAAGGCATCGCCAATGCCGATGCCGACGGCCAGTACCAGCAAGGCTGCGCCGCCACAGCCGCCTATGATGATTGGCAGCGTTGCCACGATTCCGCGGCGGGCGCTGTGGCTCAGTACGATGACGTTGGTCGGGCCGGGCGTGATCGACGCAACGATCGCGAAAAGCAGGAAAGGAAGGAAAGGGAGCGTGTCGAGCATGTGGCCATTGTTGCGGCCGATGTCTCACGCGTCTGGAAGATTTGAGCAGCGCTTGCGGTAGTGCGCGGGTGTCAGGCCATAGGCGCGCCGGAACCAGCGTCCCAGATGGCTCTGGTCGGCAAAGCCGAGCGCGACGGCGACATCGGCTGGCGTTGCGCCTCGGGCCAGGAGGTGTCGTGCGCGCGCCAGACGCATCTGCACCAGATAGGCATGCGGCGCGATGCCGAATGCCGCTTTGAATGCGCGTGTCAGTCGATAGCGATCCACGCCGCTGATCGCAGCCAGGTCATCGAGCCCGATATCGTGATCAAGGTGGTCGTGGAGATAGTCGCGCGCCCGCTGTGCCACCAGGGGCAAGCGCGGGTCGAATGCGTGATGCGCGCGCCAATGCAGATGCGCTGTCAGTTGGGCGAGCAGCGCATCGAGTGCCGACTGACGGACGATGCGCAATTCGGGCTGCTGCAGGACCGTATAGGCGCTACCGATGGCCGAGATCAGCGCAGGGTCTTCTCTCAGGGTCTGAGCAAAGCCGGGTTGGCAGTGCGCTGGGGCGTCCTCGAATACGGCGCGTAGCTCGCGCTCCATCCACTGTGCGTCGAGATAGAGCATCGAGTAGGTGAAGCCTTCCGGCGCCACCGCGTAGCCATCATGGATCTCGCCAGGCTCCAGCGTGAACACCTTGCCGGGGGTGCTGCGCTGGACTTCGCGGCGACAGTGGAACTGCTGAATGCCCTGCTCGGTGTATCCGACCAGGTAGCTGTCATGCCAGTGAGGATCGTAGGCGTGGCCAGTGAAATGGGCGCGAATCGTCTCGATGCCAGTGCTGGCATCCTGCCTGAGATCGATCCAGCTTTGGGGGCTCACAGCGATTTTTGCGTTTCGGTTCCTTGAGCGGGCATCTTATACAGTCTGATGCGAAGGCTCTGGAACGTTTGTGCAGGGGAGGGGTGTCGGACGCGCAAAAAGAAAAAGGCCGATGCTTTCGCATCGGCCTTCCTCTTCTATCGGTTGGCTCCCCGACCTGGGCTCGAACCAGGGACCTACGGATTAACAGTCCGGCGCTCTACCGACTGAGCTATCGGGGAACAGCTGAGAAAGAAATTATAACCAGCTTCTCTTCGTTTCGTCAACAACTTTTTAACGTTTTGTTTTCGCTAGAAGTTGTTGCCAGAACTCTGGTTCGCCTCGAAACCGGCTTGCAGTGGGCGTTTCCACCTTTTGCAGCGTTGCCGTGTTTAGCAGCGAGGCCGCATTATAGCCAGCTTTTCGATTTATGCAAACAAAAAAACCGCCCGGAGGCGGCTTTTTTGTTTCGGTTCCGATCTCAGTCGAAAACCGGCGTCTCCACGCCAAGCACCTTGTGCAGCTTCGGCGAGGTCGTCGTGTACTGCATGTGGATCTTCTTGTCCGGGAAGATGTACGGCGCGGCGCCGAAAGCAGCCAGCGCGGCTTCGTGGAAGCCCGACAGGATCAGCTTCTTCTTGCCCGGGTAGGTGTTGATGTCGCCAACCGCGAAGATGCCCGGGATGTTCGTCTCGAACTTCTCGGTGTCCACCTTGATCTGCTTGCGCTCGAGGTCCAGGCCCCATTCGGCGATCGGGCCGAGCTTCGGCGAAAGGCCGAAGAACACGAGGATGTCGTCGACGGGCATACGGCGGGTCACGCCGTCGGCGCCGGTCACCTTGATCTCGGTGAGCACGCCATCCTTCTCTTCATAGCCGCCGATCTGGCCGACCATGAATTGCATTTCCATCTGTTCGCACAGCTCGCGCATCTTGGCCACCGATGCCGGTGCGGCACGGAAACCATCGCGGCGGTGGATCATCACCACCGACTCGGCCTTGCCCACCAGATCCAGCGTCCAGTCCAGCGCCGAATCACCACCGCCGACGACGACCAGATTGCGGCCGTGGAAGCGGCTCGGATCCTTGACGCGGTAGAACAGCTGCTTTCCTTCGAACTTGTCGATGCCTTCCACCTTCAGCGTGCGCGGCTGGAACGAGCCAACGCCGGCGGCGATGAAGATGGTCTTGGTGATGAAGCGGGTTCCAAGCGATGTTTCGACGAAGAAGCGGCCGTCTTCGCGGCGCTCCACGACGCTCACTTCCTGGCCCAGATGGAACGTCGGCGAGAACGGCTCGATCTGCTTCAGCAGGTTGTCGGTCAGTTCCTGGCCCGTGCAGATGGGCACGGCCGGGATATCGTAGATCGGCTTGTCCGGATACAGCTCGACGCACTGGCCGCCCACTACCTTGAGCGAGTCGATGATGTGTGCCTTGATTTCGAGCAGCCCCAGTTCAAAGACCTGGAACAGGCCGACCGGGCCAGCGCCCACGATCAGCGCGTCAATTTCCAGCGGCTGACCGCCAGGGTTCCCGCCGGCCTGATGGGTCGCGTCGGCCACGGGGTTAGGAATGCTCAAGTCCATATTCGTCCTGATACGTTGTGGGCACACATGTGCCCGGCATTGCTAGAAAGCGCGGGGGACGGCTCTCTGTATTTTTTAGCGCTGCAGGTATTGCAGCTTGTCGGTGGCGTCCTTCCATTCCTCGGCTTCGGCCAGCGGGGCCTTGGTCTTGGTGATGGACGGCCAGATCCGGGAGAGTTCGGCATTCAGTTCGATGAACTGTTGCTGATCGCCCGGCACGTCTTCCTCGGCGTAGATCGCGTTGACCGGGCACTCGGCCACGCACACGGCGCAGTCGATGCATTCGTCCGGGTCGATGGACAGGAAGTTCGGGCCTTCGCGGAAACAATCGACCGGACACACATCAACGCAGTCGGTATAGCGGCAACGGATGCAGGATTCGGTGACAACGTGAGTCATTTCGGTTCCAGAAAAACGGATCGGTCTTCAAATGGGGGAGGTCCAAGGCCGCATTCTTGCCCGGCGTTCCCGCCAGTCACCCGACATGCGTCAAGCGCAGCGCAAGTCAATCGGGATAACTTGGGGCGAACGGGGGCCGTGGACTTTCAAAGACCGATATTGTAGCCGAGCCTTCCCGCAAGAATAGCGAGTCTATATAGCTGGGTAAGATAGTTTTCTTATTTCTTTATGTGTTTTGTTGGCAATTCGATTCGAAAGTCGGCCTGCCAGGCGGCTTTCGTGGCGTTCAGGGCATCGGAACCGGTGGCGAACCGCTAATATTCTCCCTACGACGCCTGTGGCTACCCAGGGTAAAAGTGCCGCCACGGGCCCTTGCGGGACATTCAGACCACGCAGCATCCGACCGGGGATCCATGCCATGCCGGCACGCCATCTGTTCCGATTCGCAGTTTGCCTGACCACAGCGATGCTTGCGCCGCTGCCGTTGGCCGCCCAGTCGTTGGCGCCGGCGGACGGATCCGCGGCCATGGCCGATAGCGTGGTCTCCCGGCTGGTGGCCTGGCGGGCGCGGACAGATCAGCCGGTCACGCTTTCATCGCTGACGGCGTTCGAATGGGATAGCTTCAGCGTGGTCCGCGCGGCCGCCGGCGACCCGATGGCCAATTGCAGCCGCGAAGGTCTTGTGCCATGCGGCCCGGACCTGCACCCGCCGCCCGGCTCGATGATCCAGGTGCTGCGCTTCGACCGGGCCGGCCGTTCGGTCTACCAGGAGCGCATCATGGTCGCATCGGCCAATTTCGCCGATCCTTTGCCGACTGCGGTGCCACGTGCGCAGGCCACGCTGGTCACCTGCCCGAACGAGCAGGGGGTGCCGCTCTGGTGTGTGCAGACGCCCCGCAAGTCGGAACAGAAGCCGCCACAAGGACTGCGCTCGCTCGATGGCGGCTGACGACGCCAGGCCACGCCAGCGCGCCTCCGCGATACTTTCGGTTAGCATGATGGCCTGACTTCCGGTATGCCCCCGTCTGGCCTCGTTATGATCATCCGTTCCCTGCTCGACACTGACCTGTACAAATTCACGATGATGCAGGTGGTGCTGCATCACTTCCCGCAGGCCCAGGTGGAGTACCGCTTCAAGTGCCGCAACGCCGGGGTCGACCTGACGCCGTACGTCGACGAGATCCGGTCCCAGATCACGCAGCTTTGTCAGTTGCGATTCACCGACGATGAACTCAATTACCTGCGTGGCCTGCGCTTCATCAAAAGCGACTTTGTCGAGTTTCTGGCGCTGTTCCATCTGAACGAGAAGTACGTGCAGGTGCTGCCGTCGGCCAAGGGTAATGGCGAAATCGAGATCATCATCAAGGGTCCGTGGCTTCATACGATCCTGTTCGAGATTCCGCTGCTGGCCATCGTCAACGAGGTGTACTTCCGACGTACCCAGCCGAAGCCCGATCTGGCGGAGGGCCGTCGCCGGCTGCAGGCCAAGCTGGAGCTGCTCGCGGCGCCGCCCTATGTGGATTGCGTGATCGCGGACTACGGCACCCGCCGCCGGTTCTCGTGCGACTGGCAGGAGGAGGTCCTGCTGTCGATGCGCGACGCCATTGGCCCGCAATTGGCCGGCACCAGCAACGTCCACTTCGCGCGTCTGCACAACATGACGCCGCTTGGCACGATGGCGCACGAGTACCTGCAGGCCTGCCAGGCCCTTGGGCCGCGCCTGCGTGATTCGCAGGTCTACGCGCTGGAGCGGTGGGCACACGAGTATCGTGGTGACCTTGGCATCGCGCTTTCGGACACCTACGGCTTCGACGCATTCCTGCGGGACTTCGATCTCTATTTCTGCAAGCTGTTCGATGGCGTGCGACACGATTCGGGCGATCCGTTCGAATGGGGCGAGCGGATGATCGCGCACTACGCAGCGAACCGCGTGGATCCGCGCGGCAAGACGCTGATCTTCAGCGATGCGCTGGACATTCCCAAGGTCATCGAGCTCTATGAGCGATTCCGTGGCCGTTGCAAGCTCGCATTCGGTGTGGGCACCAACCTGACCAATGATCTTGGCTACAAGCCATTGCAGATCGTGATCAAGATGGTGCGCTGCAATGGGCAGCCCGTGGCCAAGCTGTCGGACACGCCCGAGAAGACGATGTGCGACGATCCCGGCTATCTGTCGTACCTGCGGCAGGTGTTCGCGGTTCAGGCCCCCGCTTAGGAACTTTCAACCGCGCGCATCAGGACGCTTTCTACAATCGGTCTGCCCCTTCAACTGCCACATACTCACATCGCCATGGAAACCAACGCCGCCCGTGACCGCATCTTCGCCCGCATCCGCGCTGCCCAGGGCCGGGGGCCCGCCGTGACCGAAGGTGAACGGGAGGCAGTGGCCGATTATCTGGCGCGACATCCACAAGGGCCGCAGCCTCCGGTTGACGGCGATCGTACAGCTGGGTTCGTCGCGCAGGCGCAAAAAATGGCCTCGACCGTGGATCGCGTGGCGACCCTGTCCGAAGTTCCGGCGGCCGTGGCGCGGTACGTGGATGGGCTGAAGCTCGTGCGCCGTGCCGTGGCATGGACCAGCCTGGGCAGCTTGCCGTGGGCGGAGCAGGGGATGACGGTCGAATGCCGCCCGCCGCTGCGCGATCCGCAAGGTGACCATGATCATGGCGACCTGGTCGGCATCACGGGCTGCTTCGTGGCGATTGCAGAGACTGGCTCGCTGATGCTGCTATCGGGCCCGGACACGTTTGCGTCGGCAGCGCTGCTGCCCGAGACCCATATTGCGGTGGTACCGGTGTCGCGCATCGTGGCCAATCTTGAAGAAGCCTTTGCGCAAATGCGCGCCGAGCATGGTCGACTGCCGCGCGCCACCAATATCATCAGCGGTCCGTCGCGAACCGGCGATATTGAGCAGACCATCGTGCTGGGCGCCCATGGCCCATACCGGGTGCACGTGATCCTCGTCGATCAGGGCTGATCATCGCCCCACGCGCCGCAACAGGCGCATTTTGAGACCTTTCTCCGAGGGGTTTGCTTTACACTGGCCCTCTTCACGAGAAAGGAGAAATCCACACGATGCGACGTGTCAGCACACTGCTTCCCCATTGTCTGCTTGCGCTTGTTGGACTGCTGCCGGGGTGGGGCCACGCTGCCGACCTCGACGGGGCGGCGTTAGCGCCAATCTGGGGACTGCCGTTTGCCGGCATTCTGTTGTCGATTGCGCTGTTTCCGCTGTTCGCGCCCAAGCTCTGGCATTACCACTACGGCAAGATCGCCGCGGCGTGGGGCGTGCTGTTCCTGGTGCCGTTCGCGACGGTCTTTGGCATGCATACCGCGGCGGCCAACGTCGTGCATGCGCTGCTGTCCGAGTACATCCCGTTCATCGTGCTGCTGACTGCGCTCTATGTGGTGGCGGGTGGTATCTGCGTGCGCGGCAACCTGCATGGCACACCAAAGCTGAACACCGGCATTCTCGCGCTGGGCACGTTGCTGGCCAGCATCATGGGCACCACCGGCGCGGCGATGCTACTGATCAGGCCGCTGCTTCGTGCCAACGACAATCGCAGGCATGTGGCGCATGTCGTCGTGTTTTTCATCTTCCTCGTGGCAAACGCAGGCGGTGCGCTGACGCCGCTCGGCGATCCACCGCTGTTCCTTGGTTTTCTGAAGGGCGTGGACTTCTTCTGGACCATGCGCAACATCCTGCCCGAGACGATCTTCATGTGGGTGCTGCTGCTGGCGCTGTTCTACGTGATCGATCGTCACTACTATCTGAATCGGGAAGAGGAACTGCCGGTCAGACAGGATCCGACGCCTGATTCGCGGGGCATCCGCATCGACGGCAAGGTGAACTTCGTGCTGCTGCTGGTCGTAATCGGCCTGGTGCTGATGAGCGGGCTGTGGAAGCCGGGCATCGTGTTCGATGTGATGGGCACGGACGTGCCGCTGCCGGCAGTATTGCGCGACGTTCTGCTGGTCGTGGTCACCGTGGCGTCGCTCATCGTCACGCCGCATGTGGCGCGCGCAGGAAACGAATTTAACTGGGAGCCGATCCTTGAGGTCGGCAAGCTGTTCGCCGGCATCTTTCTGACGATTATCCCCGTGATCGCCATGCTCAAGGCCGGTACGGATGGCGCTTTCGCCGGCGTGATCCGCGCGGTCAGCGATGGCAATGGGCAGCCTATCGACAGCATGTATTTCTGGGCCACAGGCATCCTGTCGTCGTTCCTCGACAATGCGCCGACCTACCTTGTCTTCTTCAATACCGCTGGTGGTGATCCGGCCACGCTGATGACGCGCGATGCTTCGACGCTGGCGGCGATTTCCGCTGGCGCGGTGTTCATGGGCGCCAATACCTACATCGGCAATGCGCCGAACCTGATGGTGAAGGCAATTGCTGAAAGCCGTGGCGTGCGGATGCCGAGCTTCTTCGGCTACATGGCCTGGTCCTGCACTGTGCTGCTGCCGCTGTTCCTGGTGATGACGCTCCTCTTTTTCCACGTATGACTGATATGAAGCCCTCCATTCTGGTCACCCGCGCAATCTTCCCCGACGTCATCGAACGGCTCGCGCAGTACTTTGACGTCGATGACAACCAGGAGGATCTGGTGCTCGACAGCGGCGCACTGCGAGAACGACTGGCGGGCAAGGTGGGTGTTCTGGCCAACGCTGCGGACCGGATCGATGGCGAACTGGTGGGGGCTTTGCCGCAGTTGCGTGCCGTATGCAACATGGCGGTCGGATACAACAACCTCGATCTGCCTGCGCTGACTGCGGCCGGCATCGTCGCGACCAACACGCCTGACGTGCTGACGGAAACCACCGCGGACTTCGGCTGGGCTCTGCTGATGGCAACGGCGCGTCGCGTGACCGAAGGGGAGCACTATCTTCGGGCTGGCAAATGGGAGCGCTGGAGCTACGACATGCTGGTCGGCATGGACGTCCAAGGCAGCACGCTGGGTATCCTCGGCATGGGGCGTATCGGCCAGGGGCTGGCGCGACGCGCGGCAGGCTTCGACATGCAGGTGCTTTATCACAACCGGAGCCAGTTGCCGGACGATGTCGAGCGTTCGCTCAATGCGCGATACGTGAGCAAGGCGGAACTGTTGCAGCAGTCCGACCACCTCATCCTGGTGCTGCCGTATAGCGTCGAAAGCCATCACGCCATTGGCGCAGCTGAAATCGCGCAGATGAAGCCGACTGCGACGCTGATCAATCTCGCGCGCGGTGGCATCGTCGACGACGCCGCGCTTGCGGCGGCACTGCGCGCACGCAAGATCTTTGCAGCGGGGCTTGATGTGTTCGAGGGCGAGCCGAGCGTGCATCCGGATCTGTTGACCGTGCCGAACGTCGTGCTGACGCCCCATATTGCCAGCGCTTCCGAGAAGACGCGCCGCGCCATGGCCAACCTGGCCGCGGACAATCTGATCGCCGCGCTGGACGTGGGTCCGCAGGCCGGGAAGCCGCCAACTGTCGTCAATCCTGAAGTGATGGCGCGTCGTCGCTGATTGCTGGGCTGCCCGAGACATGTCACTGGTTTCCATCCTGACCCTCGCGACCGCCGTGGTGGCGGTACTGCTGCTACTGGTGCTGGTATGGCGCACGCAGCGCAGATCCGCTGGCGCGGACCTGCAACCGCTGCTCGGCGAGTTGCGTGACGACGTGCGCGAGGATACCGCGCGTGGCCTGGAGCGGCTCGAACGCGAAGTGCGCACGGAAATCGCCGAAAGCGCGCGCGCCAATCGCGGTGAAGCCGGACAGCAGATGCTGCGATTCCAGCAGACGCTGTCGACGCATCTGACGAGCATCGCGACGGTACAGCAACAGCAGCTTGCGCAGTTGTCGGAAGCCAATGAGCGGCGGCTGGTGGAGGTGCGCGCGACGCTCGAACAGAAGCTGCGCGACATCGAGGCCAACAATGCAGCCAAGCTTGAGGAAATGCGTCGCACCGTGGACGAGAAGCTCCACGCCACGCTGGAGCAGCGGCTCGGTGAATCGTTCAAGCTGGTGTCCGATCGTCTGGAGCAAGTCCATCGTGGACTCGGCGAGATGCAGGTGCTGGCGCAGGGCGTAGGCGACCTCAAGCGCGTGCTGACCAATGTGAAGTCGCGCGGCACATGGGGCGAGGTTCAGCTCGAAATGCTGCTTGAGCAAATACTCACGCCTGACCAGTACGCCAAGAATGTCGAAACGGTCCGCAGTTCTGGCGCACGCGTCGAGTTTGCCATCCGTCTGCCTGGGCGAGAGTTGGAGAGCGGGGCGGTCTGGCTGCCGATCGACGCCAAGTTCCCGAAGGAGCAATACGAGCGCCTGATCGACGCCCAGGACCGGGGTGATGTGGACGGGGTGAACAGTGCGAGCCGTGAGCTCGAGGTCGCAGTGCGGCGCGAAGCCCAGACGATCTCGGAGAAGTATCTGTCGCCTCCCGCAACGACGGACTTTGCGATTCTGTTCCTGCCTACCGAAGGGTTATATGCCGAGGTGCTGCGGCGCCCAGGACTAACTGACCTGCTGCAGCGAGACTATCGAGTGACTGTGGCTGGCCCAACGACGCTGACCGCGTTGCTCAACAGTTTGCAGATGGGTTTCCGCACGCTCGCATTGGAGAAACGATCGAGCGAAGTCTGGGAGGTGCTCGGCGCCGTGAAAACCGAGTTCGGCAAATTCGGCGAAGTCCTCGCCAAGACGCGTGACACGCTGGTACGTGCGGCTCGGAACATCGAACAGGCCGAAGTCCGTACCCGGCAAATGGAACGCAAGCTGCGTACCGTCGAGGCGTTACCTGGAGATTTGGCGGAACAGCTACTGGGAACGGCCGAGAAGCCCTCAGTGGATACAGATGCTGCGGAGCAGGGGCAGGCGGAAGGCCTTTAGTCTCTCAGATTCGGAAGCGTTCTCGGAGCGTCCACAAGGCTGTAGATCAGCCGCCGGAGGAAGGCGGCGAAAGTTACAACATTTGCCTACGGCACGTCCAGCTTGTGGCGCTGCGCGGAACCGGCGCAGCGCCTGAGTGACAGTCGAAACGGCTTACTGACGATCTTCGGGCGTCAATTCGCGCACGTGAACTTCGATGCCGCCGAAGCGGGCAGCCACCCAGTTGTATGCCTTGCAACCGAGCCAGAGCAGTCCGAATCCGATCAACGCGTTGAGGATCAGGGCCGTGAAGACGGTGATGCCGGGCAGGTCGCCGTAGCGAATGAAGGCGACGAACAGGCCCATGGCGACGATCGGTACGGAAAAGCACAGGTAGACCAGCACCAGCGCACGAGCGGTTTTGACAGGGTGGAGGTACGCGATCTCCTGGTTCATGACGACAGACACAATATTCGGGGATTCGGATTTTCGTGCTGCAAGTGTAGCGATTGGGGCTTGCGACGCCTAGTCTGCCCCTCTTGTGGGTGGGCAATTCGTATGGCGGGGCGCGGCTTTTGCCGCCGAATGCGGCACAAAAACGACACCCTCGCAGGACGTTGCCGTACCGCTGCGCTTAGATCAATCCGTCGAAAAGCATGATTTCGACGCTTTCCCCCGCTTCCACGGTGCCTTGTTCATGCGCGAGCACGATAAAGCAGTTGGCTTCGCTCATGGACCGCAACACCCCTGAGCCCTGCTGGCCTGTGACGCGGACTTCCAGCGCGCCATCGCCACCGGGGGCGAGAATGCCTCGCTGGTATTCGGTACGGCCCGGTTTCTTGCGAATGGTTCCGGCGCTGCGCACGCGCATCAGCGGGAGTGGGGCGACCTTGGCACCCATCAATCGATGCAACGCTGCCCGCACGAAATGGTAGAACGTGACCATCACGGCCACCGGATTGCCTGGCAGGCCGAACAACAGTGCTTCGCGGCCATTCGACGTGATGCGTCCAAATGCCATCGGGCGGCCGGGGCGCATTGCGATCTTCCAGAAGGTGACGTCGCCCAGTTGCGCCATGATCTGTTTGGTGTAGTCCGCTTCTCCGACGGAAACGCCACCTGACGTGATGATCGCGTCGGCATTCTCGCAAGCGCTGCGGAACGCGGATTCCAGTGCTTCCGGGTCGTCCCGGACCACGCCCATGTCGATCAGGTCGACATTGAGACGGCGCAGCATACCGTGCAGCGTGTAGCGGTTCGAGTCGTAAACGCAGCCCGGGTCCAGTACCTCGCCGATCGAGCGGAGCTCGTCGCCGGTGGAGAAGAAGGCCACGCGCAGGCGACGGCGCACTTTGACTTCGGCCACACCAAGCGAGGCCAGCAGGCCGATATCCGCTGGCTGAAGGATGCGGCCCGCAGCAAGCGCGGCCTGCCCGCTGGCCAGATCCTCGCCACGCAGCCGGCGGTTGTCGCCGGCGCGCACGGCATCAGCCGCGAAACGGATCTGGTTGCCACCGGCCTGGATCTCAACAAATTCCTGAGGCACCACCGTATCGCAACCGTCGGGCATGACCGCGCCGGTCATGATCCGCACGGCTTGCCCCGGGCCTGCCGGGCTACCAAGCGCATTGCCGGCGTAGGCCGTACCGATGACCTGAAGCACCACGTCGCTCCCGGCGTCGGCCAGCGCCGCGCTGCTGAACGCGTAGCCGTCCATCGCGGAGTTGTCATGCGCCGGCACGTCGATCGACGAGATCACATCCTCGGCTAGCACGCGATCGAGTGCGGTGCGGATCGCCAGTTGTTCGATGCCGCCAACAGGCTCGATCACATCGCCAATGATGGCGTTGGCCTTCGCCACGGGCAGGGCGGAGGGGTCGTAGTCTGACAGGCAGGAGATGACGGATTGGAGCGAAGGCATGGCGTAGTCTGGTGGCGCGCGTGTCAGTCTGAACAGAAACAGTGGACGGCGCGCGTGTACTCGGAAGGCGAGGTCTTGAGCGTAGGCTGGAAGTCTAACCCGCGCGCTTTTCGCTTTCGTGCATGTGCAGTTCGTCGAGCGTGTTGATATTGGCGAAGGCCGCGGCATCGTCGAACGGCACTTCCACCAGCCGATGGCTGGCCGCCCAGGTCTCGATCTTGCGGCCGCCACCGTTCAGATAGGCGACCAGGCTGTCGATGGCCGATGCCGGCATCAGGCAGAACACGGGCTGGGTCTGGCGCCGGCCGTCGGCGTCGATCGTGACCGGAATCGCCAGTTCGGCGTCCTCGGTCTCGATGGCCTGGGCCAGCCGTTGCACCAGATCCGTGGGCAGGAATGGCGAATCGCAAGGCGCCGTCACCATCCAGCCGGTCTGGCATTGCTCGAGCCCTGCCAGCATGCCGGCCAGGGGACCTGCGAAGTCGGGCACGGAGTCGGTGACGACCGGCACGCCGAACGATTCATAGGCGGCAAGGTTGCGATTGGCGTTGATCAGCATCGCGCCGGTCTGCGCGGAAAGGCGCATCAGCGTGTGCATGGCCATCGGCACGCCGCGAAGCGGTTGCAGGCCCTTGTCCGTGCCGCCCATGCGGCTGCCTCGGCCGCCGGCCAGGATCAGGCCGGTTATGTCGTCGCGTGAAATCATGGATCTTGAGGATTGGGGCGCGGCGCCCGGAAGGGCATCACCCGCCGATATAGGACATCTCGATCTTGCGCTCGGCGCGTGCCGCGCGAATTGCCGGATCGCTGCGCTGTTCGGAATAGTTGTCGGTGCGGCCTTGCCAGACCTGGGCGATTGCGTTGGCGATCTCCAGGTCGCTGTGCCCACCGCGCAGCAGGGCGCGCAGGTCGTAGCCCTCGGTGGCGAACAGGCACAGATAGAGCCGACCTTCGGTCGACAGCCGGATGCGGCTGCAGTCTCCGCAGAAGGCCTGCGTGACGCTCGAAATCACGCCGATCTCGCCGCCGCCATCCCGGTAGCGCCAACGCTCTGCGGTCTCGCCCGAGTAATTGGCGGCCACGGCTTCCAGCGGAAACACTTCGTCGATCCGGCGCACGACTTCGGCCGATGGCAGAACTTCGCCCATCTGCCAGTGGTTGCTGGCGCCCACGTCCATGAACTCGATGAAGCGCATGATGATGCCGCTTCTGCGGAAGTGGCGCGCCAACGGCACAATTTCGCCGTCGTTGGTGCCACGCTTGACCACCATGTTGACCTTGATCGGCGCCAGCCCGACGGTTTGCGCCACTTCGATGCCGTGGAGCACGTCGCGCACGGCATAGTCGACGTCGTTCATCTTGCGGAAGATCGCGTCGTCAATGGCATCAAGGCTCACGCTGATGCGGGACAGTCCGGCGTCGCGCAATGACTGCGCCTTGCGTGCGAGCAGCGATGCGTTGGTAGTCAACGTCAGGTCCAGCGGCTTGCCCGATACGGTTTCGATGCGCGCGAGCATTTCCACGAGTCGCTCGATGTTCTTGCGCAGTAGCGGCTCGCCGCCGGTCAGACGAATCTTCTCCACACCCTGCGAGACGAAAATGCGCGCGGTGCGCTCGATCTCTTCGAAGCTCAGCAACTCGGAGTGGGGCAGGAACGTGTAGTCCTTGTCGAACACTTCCTTCGGCATGCAGTACACGCAGCGGAAGTTGCAGCGGTCAGTGACCGAGATACGCAGGTCATGCAGCGGCCGGCCGCGCGTATCGGCAACGAGTCCGTTCGGCGCAACCAGGTGCGAAGGAATGCTCGGCACCATCGAACGGTATCGATGGTCGCGCAGGTCGAGAATGGGGATGACGGTATCGGTCATGGCCAGGGTGAGGACGGAGGCTCTTCGGCGCGCGGGCGCCAGGGAGGCCTTTCTGTCAGCCATTCTAGCCGAGCGGCATCGGGCATCGTGGATGACATTATTGCCATAGGGTCACAGTTTGCCCGAGGCAGCTGCAATACAGCTTGCGGCATTGCAGCAAGTCAATCAATCCGCAAACAAAAAAAGGGGACGGCTTCTGGCCGTCCCCTTTCCCCTTGCCGGCGCGCGGTCAGCGCGCGAGGCAATTACTGCTGTTGCTGCTGTTGCTGTGCAGCGGCTTGCTGTACGCCACCGGTCTCGACCAGAACCATCGGGCCTTCCGGCAGCGGCGGTAGCGGCTTGCGCTCACGCGGCACGCGCGGTGCCGGCACGATCTGCGAAGCGGCTTCCTGTGCGGCGCGGTGCTTGTCGCCGTCCGTACGGACCCACTCCAGGCCAGCCGCAGCCAGCATCGGCTCCAGGTTCTCGGCGCTTGGCGCGGCGGTCACCTGCGTTGCGGCCGATACGACTGCCACGGTTTCCACCACGGCTGCAACCGGGGCTGCAACCGGGGCTGCAACCGGGGCCGGCGCGACGTCCGGCGTGGCGATGACAGGTTCCGAAATCACCGGAGCAGCTGCCACGGGAGCGGCTACCACCGGCGCAGTCTCGACCGGAGCGGGCGTCACTACCGGCGCCGCTTGCGGCTCGGCCACGGCTGCGAAGACGGGCTCGGATGCCACCGGGGCTACCGGAGCGACCGGTGCGACCGGTGCTGCTGGGGCCACTTCCGCCGGCGTCACCGCCACGGCCGTTTCGACAGCCTTGACGCTTTCATCGGCCTCGGCAACAGCGGGCTGGAAGCCAGTCGACTCAGATTCCGATTCCGTCACGCCTGCGCTGACTTCGGCCAGATTGGCTTCGTCGCCGTCAATACCTTCGGCATTTTGCGCAGTGTCATCACGGTCGCGGCGATAGCGGTTGCGGCCGCGACGATTGCGGCGACGGCGTTCTTCGCCTTCACCGGTCTCGGCACCTTCCACGCCAGCCGGCAGTTCTGTGGTGCCTGCTTCCGTGGTCACGGCGACCATTGCGGCGGCTGCGGCGACTGGCGCTACCTGGGCGGCGCCGACGGCCAACTGCGGCGCTTCGGTGCTCAGTGCCTCATCGGTCTCGCGGGCCTCATTGCGCTCGCGTTGACGCTCGCGCTGACGCTCGCGGCGTTCCTGGCTGCGCTCGCGGCGGCCTTCCTGGCGTGCCTCGGCACGTTCCGGCTGGGCGATTGCCGGGGTGGCCTGGCCTTCGCGAGGCGCGCGTGCAGGGCGTTCGCCACGTTGCTCACGCGGCTCACGCTGCTCACGTTGTTCGCCGCGTTGCTGCTCGCTGCGTTCACCACGCTGGCCACGACCCTGACGGTCACCGCGCTGTTCGCCACGCTCGCCGCGCTGGCCACGGCCCTCGCGACCTTCACGACCTTCGCGTCCCTCACGGCCTTCACCACGGCCTTCGCCGCGTTGACCGCGCTCGCGGCGGCCTTCACCACCGCGCGACGGGGTTTCGGCTGCCGGCTTTGCCGGTGCCTCGGGCGGCGTGGCCGGCTTGGCGCCGAACAGGCCCTTGAGCCAGGCAATGAAACCGCCGCTGGCCACCGGCTGGGTTGCCGGTGCGGGGCGCGCCGCAGGCGCCTCCGGGCGCACGCGCTCAGGGCGCGGCACCGAAACCGGAGCCGGCGCGTCGGGCGTGATGCCCTTGACGGCCGCTTCCTGACGCGGACGCGTTTCTTCCTTCTTGCGGCTGCTGTAGCTCGTGTCGGCCTCGAGTTCCTTGGCGGCAGCCTCGGCCATGCGGTAGCTGGCGGTCGATTCTTCCAGGCGCGGATCGTCGTGGCGCAGGCGCTCGAGCTTGTAATGCGGCGTTTCGAGGTGCTTGTTCGGGATCAGCAGCACGTTGACCTTGAAGCGCAACTCGATCAGGTTGATTTCCTGACGCTTTTCGTTCAGCAGGAAAGCGGCCACTTCCACCGGCACCTGGCAGTGGATGGCGGCCGTGTTTTCCTTCATCGCCTCTTCCTGGATGATGCGCAGCACCTGCAGGGCGGACGATTCGGTATCGCGGATGTGGCCCGTGCCGTTGCAGCGCGGGCAGGTGATATGCGAGCCTTCGGACAGGGACGGACGCAGGCGCTGGCGCGACAACTCCATCAGGCCGAAACGGCTGATCTTGCCCATCTGCACGCGGGCGCGGTCGTGGCGCAGCGCATCCTTCAAGCGCGTTTCCACGTCCTTCTGGGCCTTGCCGGACTCCATGTCGATGAAGTCGATCACGATCAGGCCGCCAAGGTCGCGCAGGCGCAGCTGGCGGGCGATTTCGTCGGCCGCTTCCAGGTTGGTGCGCAGCGCGGTTTCCTCGATGTCCGCACCCTTGGTGGCGCGGGCCGAGTTCACGTCGACGGAAACGAGGGCTTCGGTGTGGTCGATCACGATGGCACCACCCGACGGCAGCATCACCATGCGGGAGTAGGCCGATTCGATCTGGTGCTCGATCTGGAAGCGCGAGAAGAGCGGCACGTCGTCGCGGTACTTCTTCACGCGACTCATGTTGTCTGGCATGACCACGCTCATGAAGGCGCGGGCCTGCTCATAAATCTCGTCGGTATCGATCAGGATTTCGCCGATATCGGGCTGGAAGTAGTCGCGGATCGCGCGGATCACGAGGCTGGATTCCAGATAGATCAGCAGCGGGGCCTTGTTGTCGCCGGCGGCGCCGTCGATGGCCTTCCACAGCTGCAACAGGTAGTTCAGGTCCCACTGCAGTTCTTCGGCGGCACGGCCGATACCGGCGGTGCGCGCGATGATGCTCATGCCTTCCGGCACCTGGAGTTGCGCCATCGTCTCGCGCAGTTCCTGGCGGTCTTCGCCCTCGATGCGGCGCGAAACGCCACCACCGCGCGGGTTGTTCGGCATCAGCACCAGGTAGCGGCCGGCTAGCGAGATGAACGTGGTCAGGGCTGCGCCCTTGTTGCCGCGCTCTTCCTTCTCAACCTGGACGATCAGTTCCTGGCCTTCGTGCAGGGCGTCCTGGATGCGCGCGTTGCGCACGTCCACGCCGTCCTTGAAGAAGGCGCGCGCCACTTCCTTGAACGGCAGGAAGCCATGGCGCTCTTCGCCGTAGTTGACGAAGCACGCTTCCAGCGAGGGTTCGATCCGGGTGATGACACCCTTGTAGATGTTGCCTTTGCGCTGTTCGCGCCCGGCAGTTTCGATGTCGATGTCGATCAGTTTCTGACCATCGACGATGGCGACGCGCAGTTCTTCCTGTTGCGTCGCGTTAAACAGCATGCGTTTCATCGCAATACCTCACTCCAGTGCTGCGGGTGCCAAATGTCATGAATCGGCCATGCCCGCAACGGTCCAGGGAGCACGCGAGGAAAGTGAGCGAGGGTGGGAGAATTGCCAAAGACGCCAGCGCGCGCAAAAACGCGGCCGGCTGGGCGCGGGTGAAAGGAGAAGCTGTCGGCGAATTGGCCGTCCCTGTGGACGGGCAGTCAGTTGGGTCGGGAGAGCAATGCAATATTGCTCCTGATACAGCGACCTCTGGCGGATACCGGCTGGCCGGGGGCGGGGGGACGTGTACGCCGTGCCGGCGGCACAGGCTTTCGTTTCCCCTCGCAGCCGGGCCGGGGTGGCCAAGACGCGTCAAAGAGCAAGTTATCCGGACGCGGCGTGCGCATGCCGATACCAATCCGACCTGTGTGCTGGCGGGCGCGCCACTGCTTCTTGGCGTTCTACGTCAGGGCGCCAGACGATCCGGGTGTTATGAACCACGCCGGATCGCGGCCGATTTGCAGGTCGGTTGGCAGGCTGGCCTGCCGGGCCGGCACCGATTCCCGGTGCGGGCGGTCTTCTCTCACCGATGTGGATGCCCGATGGCGGGCATCCACATTGAATTCTTTTCTACCTGAACACTCAGTTTCCACGTGTCGACCGGTTCGATGCCGAAGTTACCTCTGGGCAACTTCCTGCGTGCCGGCGCGGCGCGTGCGTGCTGCTGATTGCCACCATTCGCCTGTCCGGCGCTTGCGGGGTACGCAATAAGCGGGGGACGGGCCGGGTCGATGGCAACCCGAAGTGTAAAATGCGAAATCTTGCGCGGATACTGGTGGGACTACCCAATTCAATCTGTTGGGTGTCCCGCATGTTCCTGCCCGATGCGCTGCGAAAAATGGCTGGCAAATCCGGGCAGGTTTTCAGGGCTCGCGCCAAACCTCGCTTACACAGGTCGTGCGTTTCCGGTCTTTGGCCGGTAACGGCCGGGAAATTATATTGAAAATGAATGAGTTACGCCATCAAATTGCAACGGAGCCGCAATCGCGCCCCAGCGGGCTCCAAGTGGCGTACGTGACCGTCGACGAAAGTTCGGAAGGGCAGCGCATCGACAACTTCCTGTTGAAGGTGGCCAAGGGCGTGCCCAAAAGCCACATTTATCGCGTGCTGCGCTCGGGCGAAGTGCGCGTCAACAAAGGTCGGGTCGACGCCACTTATCGGCTGCAGAACGGGGATGTGGTGCGTATCCCGCCGATGCGCGTGGCGGAGAAGGCTGCCCCGACCGGTGGTTTCGTGCCCGCCGGCGAGTTTCCTGTGCTTTTTGAGGATGCCGCGCTGCTCGTGATCGACAAGCCGGCCGGCGTGGCCGTGCATGGCGGGTCTGGGGTGGCCTTCGGTGTGATCGAACAGCTACGCCGCGCCAGGCCGGAGGCGAAGTTCCTCGAGCTGGTCCACCGGCTCGATCGGGAAACGTCCGGAATTTTGGTGCTGGCGAAGAAGCGTTCCGCGCTGGTGCACCTGCACGAGCAGATTCGTGGCAACGGCATGGACAAGCGGTATTTCGCCTGCGTGGCGGGCGAGTTTCCGAACACGCGCCAACATGTGAAGCTACCTCTATATAAATACAGCACGCCGGACGGCGAACGCCGCGTGCGTGTGCAGGCGGACGGGTTGGCGTCACATACGGTCTTCAATCGCATGGAGGCCTTCGATGGCTACACGTTGCTGGAGGCCGAACTGAAGACCGGGCGGACGCACCAGATTCGCGTGCATCTGCAATCGATTGGCTTCCCGATCGTTGGCGATGATAAATATGGCGATTTTGCGCTCAATAAGGCGCTTTCTCGCAGCGGCGCCAAGCCGGGGCTGAAACGCATGTTCCTGCATGCGCACCGGCTCACGCTGACGCATCCGGCCACCGGCGCGCCGATGACGGTGTCCGCGCCATTGCCCGCCGAGTGTGTTGAATTTCTGCAACAATTGCGGCAAGGGCGACCAGCGCGCGACGCGGACTGATCCGTACGCACGTCGCTGTTAGCGCTCACACACTTTCAGTATCCAACAAGGACCGCAATGGCCAGGCAGCGCTTCGACCTGATCGTCTTCGACTGGGATGGAACCCTGATGGATTCCACCCCGACCATCGCCAAATGCATACAGCTCGCCAGCCGTGACCTGGGACTGCCCGTGCCGGATGACAGCGCGGCCAGCCATGTGATCGGACTCGGCCTGAAAGACGCGCTCTCGTATGCGGTGCCGACGCTCGATCCCGCCGACTATCCGCGTCTGGCGGAACGCTACCGCTATCACTTCCTGACGCGTGACGCCGAGCTGGTGCTGTTTCCGGGCGTGCTCGACATGCTCGAGGCGCTTCACGCCGAGCATTACTTCCTGGGCGTGGCCACCGGCAAGACCCGAGTCGGACTCGAACGTGCCCTGGCGGCAACTGGCATCGGCAAGCTGTTCGATGCTACGCGCTGCGCCGACGAGACGTTCTCGAAGCCGCATCCGGCCATGCTCCACGAACTGACGCGCGAACTTGGCCAGGATATCGGTAGGACCGTGATGATCGGCGACACGACCCACGACCTGCAGATGGCCATCAACGCTGGCGCGCAGGGGCTTGGCGTCACCTACGGCGCGCATCCGGCGGAATCGCTGCGTGAGATGTCGCCTGTGCATTGCGCAACGTCGATTTCCGACCTGCAGGCCTGGCTGCTCGCTCATGCCTGAAGCATCGCTGGAACCGCGGCGCCTTTGCGCGGCAGAGGAACTGGTCGACGGTGGCGCAGGTGTGCGCTTTGCCGTGCGTCTCAACACGCGGGAGATCGGCGCGTTCGTCGTGCGATACGACGGCGCCGCGCACGGCTATCTGAATCAGTGCGCCCATGTGCCGATGGAACTGGACTGGCAGGAAGGCCAGTTTTTCGATAGTGCGGGCTTATACTTGATGTGCGCTACACATGGCGCGACCTACGCGCCGGACACCGGCTTGTGCGTGGGTGGCCCGTGCAAGGGGGCCGCGCTCGCCAAGCTCCGGATCGAGGAGCGCGAGGGCGCGGTCTTCTGGTTGCCTGAACCCCCATTTTTCCCGCTCGACGCCGAGTAAGGCTGAGCGGGACGTCATCTGACTTTATCGAGTCCATTCGCATGACAGAACAGCAAAATCCGCCGAACGAACCGGGTCAACCGCAAGATCGCGCAGGCGAGGACAGCAAGCTGGAGACGGCAAAGCACGCCGAATTCCCGCTGGAGCGGGAACTGCAGGCTGGCGACGACGCGGCCAAGCGCGAAGCCGACGAGCGGCGCGCCCGCCTGGCAGGCAAGGGCGGTCCCGTTGGTGGCAGCAGCGGCGGTGGCAGTGGTAGTAGTGGCGGCTGGGAGCGCGACGTGCTCGAGAAGGTGCTGATGGCCTCCCTGCGCGAGCAGCGCTCGGCGCGACGCTGGAAGATCTTCTTCCGCTTTCTTACCCTCGCCATCGTTGCACTGATTCTCTACGCGGTGATCGACTTCAAGGGGGATGTGCTGAGTTCGACGAGCGGTCGCCATACCGCCATGGTCACGCTCGACGGCGAAATTGCCGCCGGCACCACGGCCAGCGCGGACTCTATCAACGCCGCGCTTCAGGCGGCCTTCGAGGACACATCGGCAGCTGGCGTGATCCTGAAGATCAACTCGCCAGGCGGCTCGCCGGTACAGGCCGGCATCATCAACGACGAGATTCACCGCCTGCGCAAGCTGTATCCGGACAAGCCGTTCTACGTGGTGGTCGAGGAAATCTGCGCATCTGGCGGCTATTACGTGGCCGCCGCAGCCGACAAGATCTATGTCGACAAGGCCAGTATTGTTGGGTCGATCGGCGTGCTGATGGATGGCTTTGGCTTTACGGGCCTGATGGACAAGGTCGGCGTCCAGCGCCGCCTGTACACGTCCGGCGCCAATAAGGGCATGCTCGATCCGTTCTCGCCGGAAGTGCCACGCCAGAAGGGCTACGCGGAGTCCATGCTCAAGGAGATCCACCAGCAGTTCATCGACGTGGTGAAGGAAGGTCGTGGCGATCGGCTCAAGAACGATCCCGAACTGTTCTCGGGGCTCTTCTGGTCGGGTGAGCGCGCTGTGGAGCTTGGGCTGGCCGATGGCCTGGGTAGCGCGGACTACGTGGCCCGGGACCTGTTCAAGGCCGAGGACATCGTCGACTACACGGTCAAGGAGAACATCGCCGAACGCATGGCCAAGCGCTTCGGCGCGGCCGCTGGATCGGCGGCGATGAAGTTGATGATGATGAGTGCAACCGTGCCTTCGGTGCGGTAATCGGTGCGATGCGCCCATGCAAAAACCCCCGATTTCCGGGGGCTTTTGTTTTTGTCTTACTGCGCCAGCAGCGAGAAGATCGCGGGGCGCTTGTGCAGGTCGAGCCGGTCGGGGCGCCATGCTGAAATCGGCAGCGTGACGATGGCTTCGGTTGGGAGTGTCAGGTCGACTGCGATCGACAGCAGCGTGGTACCAGAGCAGTGTTGGCGCAGCGCCTCGAGCAGCGCACCGTTGCGGTAGGGCGTTTCGATCCACACCTGCGTCTGATGCGACTTGCGGGAGCGCTGTTCGAGTTCGCGCAGCTTCTGCGCGCGGACATCGGCGTCGACGGGCAGGTATCCGTTGAACGCGAAGCTCTGGCCGTTCAGACCCGAGCCCATCACGGCGAGCAGGATCGAACTGGGCCCGACCAGCGGGCGCACGGTGATGCCGCGCGTATGCGCCAGTCGCACCAGGTCCGCGCCGGGGTCGGCCACGGCCGGTACGCCAGCCTCGGAGAGCAGCCCGCCATCGCGGCCCGCGGCAATCGGGTCAAGCAAGGCCGTCAGTGTGTCCGGGCGGGTATTGACGTTCAACTCGCGGATCTCGATCTGCTGGATCGGCTGCGCGAGCGGGGTCGTTTCGCTGAGCTTTTTCAGGAATGCACGTGCGGTCTTGGCGTTCTCGGCGACGAGGTAGTCGAGGCGCGCCGCGATCTGCTGGACGCCCGCTGGGATCACGTCCATCACCGGGTCGAATTCGTCGCGCTTGCCCAGTGTGTTGGGAATCAGGAACAGGTTACCGGCCATCGGTCAGGCTCCGAAGCATGGATAGCCGACGTGACGCAGCATCCCGGTGAGTGCGATCAGCGGCAGGCCGATCAGCGCGGTCGGATCGTTGGATTCGACGCGCTCGAGCAGCATGATGCCCAGTCCTTCGACCTTGGCGCTGCCGGCACAGTCATAGGGCGTCTCGAGTCGCAAATAGGCGTCGAGTTCGGCATCGGAAAGGTTGCGGAAAGTGGCGTGTGTCTGGATATCGGCGATCTGGGCCTCGCCGGTGCGCCCATCAAGCAGGCACAGCGCGGAATGGAAAGTGACCGTTCTTCCGCGCATCAACTGGAGCTGGGCCAGCGCCTTGGCATGGGTGCCGGGTTTGCCAATCTGCTGGTCGTCGAGCGTGCAAACCTGGTCGGAGCCGATCACCAGGGCGCCGGCGTGAAGCGCGGCAATTGCTTCCGCCTTGAGGCGGGACAGGCGCAAGGCCGTGGCAGCGGGACGTTCGCCGGCCAGGGGAGTTTCGTCGATATCCGGCGTGGCAACCTCGAACGGGATGCGCAGGCGCGACAGCAATTCGCGCCGATAGGGGGAGCTCGACCCGAGAATCAAGGCAGGGCGGGTGTCGGAAGACATATTGTTAACAGAGAGCAGAGAGGCAGAAGCTGTGGTGGGCGGCGTACTGCTTGTATACTTTGACCGCTTCGGGTTTTTCAACGTATAATCGCGCGTTTAGCTGCACAGGCACGCACGTTGCCGGGATTTGTGTGGCAGACAAGGCATTTTGAGCGATTCAGCCCGTATGAGTCAGCCAACCCAGCCCGTGGCGTCCGCCGGGGCATTCGATCTGCGCGAAACCGATCTCTTCGCCTTCTGCCGTAAGGGCAGCAATGCGGCGGGGGATGTGGCCACGCGCGATTTGCCGCGCATCTTAGCCGAGACGGCCGCCGATGCGCCAGCTTCGGCGCCGGACGAGACATTCCACTATATGGTGGCAGGTTCCGTTCGCGATGAGGCGGTGGAGCCCGGCGCGCCGGTCGTGCAGCGACTGTTTCTCGATGTGGCGGTCAATGGACGTGTCTGGCTGGATTGCCAGCGGTGTCTCGGGGTGTACGCCGAGCCGATCGCCACGGAAATGTGCTTTGAAGTGGTGGTCAGTGAAGCGGCCGCCGAAGCGGCGCCAATGGATGACGACGAAACCGATGTCATTGTCGGTTCGAAGAAATTCTCGGTGCTGGAACTGATTGAAGACGAGGTGCTGCTGGCATTGCCGACAGCGCCGAAGCACGCGGTCTGTCCGTCGGTGCACGAGTCGCTCGTGACCGGCGCGGACGGCGAGGTGGAGCCAGAGGCGCCACCTGAGGAAGAAAAGCGGCCGTCGCCCTTCGCGGCGCTGGCCAGCCTGAAGACGAAGCATTGACGCCGCGGACGCGGCACGGCAAGCGTCTTTTCGGTAGCAGTTGAAGCATCCGGCCGGGCCCCGGCTACGCCTTGCGCAGGATGCGTGTGTTAATATCGCAAAATTCTCGAAGGAGTCATCATGGCTGTTCAACAGAACAAGAAGTCGCCGTCCAAGCGCGGCATGCATCGCTCGCACGACCATCTGTCGGTCGCGCCGCTGGCTGTCGAGCCGACCACCGGCGAAACCCACCTGCGTCACCACGTGAGCCCGAACGGCTACTATCGTGGTCGCAAGGTCATCAAGACCAAGAACGACTGACCAAGTCGTCTGGCGTGACCAAGTGTCCCGCTCGCGCACGTTGTCAGGTGTAAGACAGGAAAGCGGCAAGCTCGTTGCCGCTTTTTTGTTGGGCGCTCGGCTCCCGCACCGCAACGTATTCGCGCGTCCGGCTGATTGCGTCCCCGCAGCCCCAGGCGACGGGTGCCGGCGCGCTTTCCGTATCAGGAAATAATGACGATCAAGCTCGCTATCGACTGCATGGGCGGCGATCACGGCGTATCCGTGACGGTGCCGGCGGCGATCAGTTTTCTTTCCAGTCACGACGACGCCGAGATGATCCTGGTCGGCTTGCCCGACGCCATCGGCGCGCAGCTCAAGAAGCTGCATGCAACGGATCATCCGCGTGTGACCGTCGTGCCGGCAACCGAGGTCATCACCATGGATGACCCGGTGGAAGTGGCGCTGCGCAAGAAGAAGGATTCTTCGATGCGCGTGGCCGCCACGCAGGTCAAGGAAGGCAAGGCCGATGCCTGCATCTCCGCCGGCAACACCGGCGCGCTGATGGCGGTGTCGCGCTATGTGCTCAAAACGCTCGAAGGTATCGAGCGCCCGGCTATTGCCACCACGATTCCAAATGAACAAGGCTGGGGCACCACGGTGCTCGACCTCGGCGCGAATGCCGACTGCGAGCCCGGACACCTGCTGCAGTTCGCGCGTATGGCCGATGCCATGGTGTCGGTGGTGGATCACAAGGAGCACCCGACCGTCGGGCTGCTCAATATCGGCGAGGAAGTGATCAAGGGCAACGAGGTGGTCAAGGCCGCCGGCGAGTTGCTGCGTGCTTCCGAGCTAAACTTCTACGGCAACGTGGAAGGCAATGACATCTTCAAGGGTACGACCGATATCGTCGTTTGTGACGGTTTCGTTGGCAATGTGGCGCTCAAGAGCACAGAGGGCCTCGCGAAGATGATCGGCAGTATGATCAAGGAAGAATTCACGCGTTCGTGGTTCACGAAGCTGCTGGCGGTGGTGGCCATGCCGGTGCTGTCGCGCCTGGCGCGACGGCTCGATCCGGCCCGCTATAACGGCGCTTCCCTGCTGGGCCTGCGTGGGCTCGTGATCAAGAGTCACGGCTCGGCCGATGCCCATTCTTTTGAGTGGGCCATCAAACGCGGGTATGATGCCGCCAGAAATGGCGTCATCGAACGCATAGCAAGGGCATTCGCTCACAAGTCAGGTGCCGGTGGCGCCGCGACGGGCAGCCCGGAGACAGACGCACCGAACCCACATCCCGATTCTCGCGCCGCCTGAGGCCGCTTGCCCGCTGCGGCGGGCAGCCTGCGCGACCGCGCACAGGGCGACCCGGTGAGCATCACGATCCGACACGACATGACCAAGTACGCAAAAATCATCGGTACAGGGAGCTATCTGCCTCCTCGGCGCGTCACGAACGCCGACCTGGCGGCTCAGCTCGCCGAGAAGGGCATCGAGACCAGCGACGAGTGGATCGTCTCGCGCAGCGGCATCTCGGCGCGTTACTGGGCCGAGCCCGACGTCACGTCGAGCGACCTGGCCGTCAAGGCGGCCGAACGGGCGATCGAGGCGGCCGGTATCGACCGTCAGGACATCGACCTGATCATCGTCGCCACGTCCACGCCCGACTACGTTTTCCCGAGCGCCGCTTGCCTCGTGCAGCAGAAGCTCGGCATCACCAACCAATGCGCGGCATTCGACCTGCAGGCCGTCTGCTCCGGCTTTGTCTATGCGCTGGCCACGGCGGACAAGTTCATCCGCAGCGGCTCGCACAAGAATGTGCTCGTGATCGGCTCCGAGGTGTTTTCGCGCATTCTGGACTTCAACGATCGCACCACCTGCGTGCTATTTGGCGATGGCGCCGGTGCGGTGGTCCTGACCGCGTCCGATGAGCCGGGCATCCTGTCCACGGCCATGCATTCGGACGGTAGCCACGTGGGCATCCTTTGCGTGCCGGGCAATGTGTCCGGTGGCGCGATCACCGGCAATGCGTTCCTGCATATGGACGGACAAGCTGTGTTCAAGCTGGCTGTGACCGTGCTCGACAAGGTCGCGCGCGAAGCCATCACGGCGGCCGAGATGCAGGCCGACGAGATCGATTGGCTGATCCCGCACCAGGCCAACATTCGCATCATGCAGGGCACGGCCAAGAAGCTCGGCCTGCCGAGCGAGCGCATGATTGCCACCGTGCATGAACACGGCAATACCTCCGCCGCTTCGATTCCGCTGGCGCTCGACGTCGCGGTACGCGATGGCCGCATCAAGCCCGGGCAGACCGTGCTGATGGAGGGTGTGGGCGGCGGCTTTACCTGGGGCGCGGTGCTGCTGCGCATGTAAGATGCGGCCGGCGCGCGGCGCGTAGAACGCGGTGCGCCAGTTGACAAGATGAATTGCTAGGACTGGATTTCAGATGAAATTCGCATTTGTTTTCCCCGGACAGGGTTCGCAGTCGGTTGGCATGCTCAATGCCTTTGCCGATAACCCAGTGGTGCGTGCCACGCTTGAAGAAGCTTCGACGGCGCTGGGTCAGGACATCGGCAAGCTGATTGCGGAAGGCCCGGCCGAAGAACTGAACCTGACGACCAACACGCAGCCCGTGATGCTGACGGCCGCAGTGGCCGTGTACCGCGCATGGCTCGACGCCGGTGGTCCGGCTCCGGCGCTGGTTGCAGGCCATAGCCTGGGCGAGTACTCGGCGCTGGTGGCCGCAGGGGTGATCCCGTTTGCCGAGGCGGTGCCGCTGGTTCGCTTCCGTGCCCAGGCGATGCAGGAAGCGGTGCCGGTGGGTGAGGGCGGCATGGCCGCGATCCTTGGCCTGTCGGACGATGACGTGCGCGCCGCGTGCGCCGAGGCTGCGGCGGCAGGCGCTGGCGTGGTCGAGGCTGTCAACTTCAATGCCCCGTCGCAGGTGGTGATCGCCGGCAACAAGGGCGCCGTGGAAAAGGCCTGCGAGATTGCCAAGGCGAAGGGCGCCAAGCGCGCGCTGCCGCTGCCGGTGTCCGCCCCGTTCCACTCGTCGCTGCTCAAGCCTGCCTCCGATCGCCTGCGCGAGCGCATGGCTGGCCTGTCGTTTTCGGCACCGGCCATTCCGCTGGTGAACAATGTCGACGTGGCAATCATCAGTGACCCGGCTCAGATCAAGGACGCGCTTGTTCGTCAGGCAGCCGCTCCGGTACGCTGGGTCGAGTGCGTGCAGAAGATGGCCGCCGAGGGCGTGACACACGTGATCGAGTGCGGTCCGGGTAAAGTGCTGGCCGGTATGACCAAGCGCATCGACGGCAACCTCGTTGGTGGTGCAATCTTTGATCCGGCGTCGCTGCAGGAAACGCTGGCGCTGCTGAAGTAAGACCAAGGAACAAACGCAACATGAGCAAGACTCTGGAGAATCAGGTCGCACTGGTGACCGGCGCATCGCGCGGGATCGGCCGTGCCATCGCGCTGGAGCTCGCACGGCAGGGCGCAACGGTGATCGGTACCGCCACGAGTGAGTCGGGCGCTGCTGGCATCAGCGAGTTCCTGGCTGGCGAAGGCCTGAAGGGCGGCGGTGTGGTGCTGAACGTCAACGACGCGGCGCGCTGCGAGGCAGTGATCGACGAGATCATCAAGGCGAACGGCGGTCTGAACGTGTTGGTCAACAACGCCGGCATTACGCAGGATCAGTTGGCCATGCGCATGAAAGACGAGGATTGGAGCGCCGTCATCGACACGAACCTGACGGCCGTGTTCCGTCTGGCCCGTGCCGTACTGCGCCCGATGATGAAGGCTCGTGGCGGCCGCATCATCAACATCACCTCGGTGGTCGGCTCCACCGGTAACCCCGGTCAGATGAACTACGCTGCGGCGAAGGCTGGTGTCGAGGGCATGACGCGCGCGCTGGCCGCCGAAATCGGCAGCCGCAACGTCACCGTCAACTGCGTGGCCCCCGGATTCATCGATACCGACATGACCAAGGTACTGTCGGAAGAGCAGCATGCGGCGCTGAAGACCCGGATTCCTCTGGGTCGTCTTGGCCAGCCGGAAGACATCGCCAATGCGGTGGCGTTCCTGGCTGGTCCGCAGGCCGCCTACATCACGGGCACTACGCTGCACGTGAACGGCGGGATGTACATGAATTGATGGTTCCGCCCGGGATCGGTTTCGAGGGAGAAGCCGAAAGAAGCCGGGCGAAGCTGTTGTTTTTCAAACCAAACGGGCGTGATTCTTGCAAAGCTCGGCAGGCGGATTTTTTGTGGTCCAAACCTGCTAAAATGCGCCCACTTTTTGTCGAACTTCCCTGGAGGGTTACATGGACAATATCGAACAACGCGTCAAGAAAATCGTTGCTGAGCAGCTTGGCGTGGCCGAGGCAGACATCAAGAACGAATCGTCGTTCGTGAACGATCTCGGTGCGGACTCGCTGGACACGGTTGAACTCGTGATGGCGTTGGAAGATGAATTCGGCATGGAAATTCCCGATGAGGAAGCCGAAAAGATCACGACCGTGCAACAAGCTATTGACTACGCTACCGCGCACGTCAAGGCCTAAGCCGTCGTCTTCATATTCCGAGCCACAGAAGGCAGGTCGGCGGGGCCGTTACGGTCCTGTCACGCTGTTTTCTGTGGCTTTCGTCTGTTCGACGAAGCAGAATCGGAATGATCTCAGCCGCTTCCTCTCGCAAGGAATCACTTCCTATCGGCAGGAGCAGCGAGATCCTGAATCAATCCAATTCCGCTTCACGTACTCGTAGGAAAAAATAGTGAGCCGTCGTCGCGTCGTCGTCACTGGGCTTGGCCTTGTGTCTCCCGTCGGAAACACGGTTGCCGAAGGCTGGGCCAATCTGGTTGCCGGCAAGTCCGGCATCGCCACCATCACCAAGTTCGATCACTCTCCCTTTGCTGTGCACTTTGCGGGCGAAGTGAAGGGCTTCAATGCCGAGGATTACATCCCGGCCAAGGAAGCCCGGAACATGGATACCTTCATCCATTTCGGCATCGCCGCCGGTTCGCAGGCGCTCAAGGACAGCGGCCTGGAAGTGACCGAGGCCAACGCCGAGCGCATCGGTGTGCTGGTGGGCTCGGGTATTGGCGGGCTGCCGATGATCGAAGATACGCAGATGACGCTGGCCGAACGCGGCCCGCGCCGGATCTCGCCGTTCTTCGTGCCAGGTTCGATCATCAACATGATCTCCGGTCACCTGTCGATCATCCACGGCCTCAAGGGCCCGAACCTGGCTGCGGTGACGGCCTGCACGACCGGGCTGCACAGCATCGGCCTGGCGGCGCGTCTGATTCAGGCGGGTGACTGCGATGCGATGCTGGCTGGCGGAGCGGAGTCGACGGTGTCGCCGCTCGGCATCGGCGGTTTTGCGGCAGCGCGCGCGCTTTCCACTCGCAACGATGACCCTGCTGCGGCGTCGCGTCCGTGGGACAAGGACCGCGATGGCTTCGTGCTGGGCGAGGGTGCCGGCGTGATGATGCTCGAGGAGTATGAGTCGGCCAAGGCGCGCGGCGCGCGAATCTATGCTGAACTCATCGGCTTCGGCATGAGCGGTGACGCGTTCCACATGACGGCGCCGAACACCGACGGTCCGCGCCGCTGCATGGTCGCTGCGATCAAGGATGCCGGAATCAATCCGGACGAAGTGCAGTACCTCAACGCGCATGGCACCTCGACGCCGCTGGGTGACAAGAATGAGACCGATGCCGTCAAGCTGGCATTCGGTGATCACGCCTACAAGATGGTGGTCAACTCGACGAAGTCGATGACCGGTCACTTGCTGGGTGGCGCTGGGGGCCTGGAGTCGGTGTTCACGGTTCTGGCGATTCACAATCAGATCTCGCCGCCGACCATCAACATCTTCAATCAAGATCCCGAGTGTGATCTCGATTACGTCGCCAATACGGCACGTGACATGAAGATTGATGTCGCCGTGAAGAACAACTTCGGCTTCGGCGGTACCAACGGTACGCTTGTCTTCCGCCGCGTCTGATATCGCGCGCGTTTCGCATGAAACGGGGCCGGCTGGTGACAGCGGCCCCCGTCCCATCCTGTACTCCCCGGCATTTCCCCGAATCCTTGGGTTGCACGCAGGTGCAACCGCGTTCGTGGCCAGGCGGAACCTTATTGCGCAGTTGTGGTCACAGAATGCGCTCCGCGACACCCGAAATCGCCTGGATCGTAGGTAAAATACAACGCTTGTCTTGACGACGAAACCAAGAGATACACTGCAGCAGGTGAACTATTCGTGAGTGAACGCGAAGCCGATCAGCTTCTAGTTGAACGCGTCCAGCAGGGCGACAAACGGGCCTTTGAGTTGCTGGTGACCAAATATCACCGCAAGATCATCCGCCTGATCTCCCGCCTTGTCCGAGACCCCGCCGAAGTGGAGGATGTGGCGCAAGATGCCTTTATCAAGGCATATCGCGCGCTGCCCCAGTTCCGGGGCGAATCCGCTTTCTACACGTGGCTGTACCGGATCGCCGTCAACACGGCCAAGAACTACCTGGCCACCCAGGGACGGCGGCCGGAAGCGTCCAGCGATATCGATGCCGAAGAGGCTGAAACTTTTGCGGACGGTGAGCAACTAAGGGATATCAATACGCCGGAGTCGATGCTCCACACGCGCCAGGTTGCCGATACGGTGAACCGCGCCATGGAGGCATTGCCGGAAGAATTACGCACCGCCATTACGCTGCGCGAGATCGAAGGCCTCAGCTATGAGGAGATCGCGGAGGCGATGGGGTGTCCGATCGGTACGGTGCGCTCGCGGATTTTCCGGGCGCGCGAAGCGATCGCCGAGAAGTTGCGCCCGCTGCTGGGAACGGCAGAGGGCAAGCGGTGGTAGGGGATGTCAGCAGGATGCTGGTGTCTCTCAGTTTGAATGTCGTGCAGCCAGCGTTGCAGCCTATTCCTGCATCGATAAACGACAAGCAGTAGTGACGGGATTTATCGGTGTTCGATGGAATTTCTTGGGGTTGGAAATGGGTCAGGCTCATAAGCAGTCGGTTCATGTAATGGAAGCCGCGGAGCAGATCTCCGCATTGATGGACGGCGAGCTGGCGCCGCACGACGTGGATGCCGCGCTCGGCCTTGCCAAAGACGACGCTGGTATGGCCGACTGGTCGATGTACCAGTTGATCGGCGATGCGATGCGTTCGGAAGAGTTGACGCACGCAGGGTCGACCGAAGCCTTCCTCTCCCGATTCTCCGCGCAGCTTGAAGCCGAGCCGCATGTGCTGGTGCCGGCTGTCGCGCAGGCTGGCCGTCATCGACTGCTGGTGCGTCCATCGTGGGTGCGCCGTGTGGTGCCGGGTACCGCGATTGCCGCCGCAGTGGCTGCTGTGAGCTGGGTCGTGGTGCCGCAGATGCGTGGGCCAGGCGGTGTGGGCGCTCCGGATGCTGTGGTTGCAAGCGTCGAGCAACCGGCCGGTGCGACGGTAAAGGCTGGCGTTGCTGCGCCGGCGGCCGCGGGTTCGATCATGGCGGTCTCCGCCGATAGTGCCCAGATGATTCGCGATCCCCGTCTCGATGAATACCTGCGTGCCCATCGCACGTCGGTCGCAACCGATGCCTTTGTGCCGACCATGCGTACGGTGGTGAATGGTGTCAACTTCTCTCAGGACAATTCGCAGGAATAATGCCGGACATGCATAAAGGACCGTCGCTCGCCAATGCAGCGGGCGTACACGGAAAGAAGGGCCTGCGGAGGTCCTTTTTTCTGGCCTTATGTCTGACCGCTGCCGCCGCGACTGCGCAGCCGTCTGACTCCACGCTGAACCGCCGTGACGCCACGGCGTGGCTGAACAAGATCCATCGTGCTGCCCAGCGGGAGAACTACGTTGGTACGTTGATTTATCAGCGCGGCAGCATCATCCATGCATCGCGGATCCAGCATTACAGTGATCTCGTACACAACGAGTACGAACGACTGGAAACGTTGGACGGCAAACCGCGCGAGGTGCTGCGCCAGAATGATGTGGTTCACAGCCTGATTCCCGAGGCCAAGCTTGTGGTCGTGGAGAAGCAGGAGGCCAAGGACCGTTTCCCGGCGCTGCTGGCGACGAACAAGAGCGACGTGCTCGACCTGTACGACATGCACAAGCTGCCGGCCGAACGTGTCGCCGGCGTCGAGTGCGAGGTCTTCTCGCTGGACCCTCACGACACGGCACGTTACGCGGTGCGGTTGTGGGCCGACAGGAATTCGGGCCTGCTGATGCGCGCGCAGACGATCGGCGAAGGCGGCAAGGTACTCGAGCAGGTCGCATTCTCGCAGGTCGATATCGGCGTGCCTTCAGACAAGCAGCGCATCCTCAATGCGATCAAGGGCGCGAGCTCCTGGAGTCATTACGAGGTTACCTATCAGCCTGCCAGCATCGCCGACGAAGGCTGGTCGATCAACACGCCAATCAAGGGCTTTCAGAAGATCCGGGAAGTGCGCCGCCCACTGGGCGAGTTGCATGCCCCGACCTCGGCCAACAAGTCCGGGCAGGTCTTCGAAGTATTGCAGGTCGTCTACAGTGATGGCCTGACGGGGCTTTCGGTCTTCATCGAGCCCGTATCCGAACAGCGTGCCCGCCGCGAGGGCGTGGCGTCGCTAGGTGCCACCCAGGTCGTGGTACGGCGCGTGGCCGATTTCTGGATTACCGTGGTCGGCGAAGTGCCTGCTTCTACGGTGAGGCAGTTTGCGGCCGGCGTGGAATACCGCCCGCCCAAAGCGGTACACTGACCGAAATTGGTCCGGCGGCGGTGGAGTGGCAGTCCCGCAACACCGCCAGGCAGTACGCTTTGCAGGCGTCCCCCGGCCTTATGCGCTGTGAAGCATCCGTTTCTCGCTGATCTCCCGGGAGTTTTGTCGATGATTTCCAGATCTCCAGCCCTGGCAAGGGTCGTGGTCATGGTGGCCATGCTCGTGTTCGGTCCGGCTGTTTCCGAATTGGGGCACGCTCAGGCGGCGGCCCAGAACTACAACCTGCCCGACTTTACCGACTTGGTCGAGAAGGTGAGCCCGGCGGTTGTGAATATCCGCACGACAGAGCGCGTGCGCTCGCGTGGCGGCAATTCCCCCGATGACGACGAAATGGCGGAGTTCTTCCGTCGCTTCTTCGGCGTGCCAATGCCCGGAACGCCGGGACAGCCGCGCCGTGGCCAGCCTCCGCAAGGACAGGGCCAAAGTCAGGGGCAGGGCGAAGAGATGAGCCGGGGCGTGGGTTCCGGTTTCATCATCAGCCAGGATGGCTACGTGATGACGAACGCCCACGTGGTGGCAGAGGCTGACACGATCTACGTGACGCTGCCTGACAAGCGCGAATTCAAGGCCAAGCTGATTGGTGCGGACAAGCGTACCGACGTGGCGCTGCTCAAGATCGATGCAACGGGTCTGCCACGCCTGCCACTCGGGGATTCGGACAAGGTCCGCACTGGCGAGTGGGTATTGGCCATTGGTTCGCCGTTCGGCCTGGACAGCAGCGTGACCGCCGGTATCGTATCGGCTAAGGCGCGCGACACCGGCGACTACCTGCCGCTTATCCAGACTGACGTGGCGGTGAACCCTGGTAATTCGGGTGGCCCGCTGATCAACCTGCGCGGCGAAGTCATCGGCATTAATTCGCAGATCTACAGCCGCAGCGGCGGTTATATGGGCATTTCGTTCGCGACCCCGATCGACGAAGCGATGCGTGTGACCGAGCAACTGAAGGCGACTGGCAAGGTGACGCGTGGGCGGATCGCCGTGGCGATCGGTGATGTGACCAAGGAAGTGGCGGACTCGCTGGGCCTTGGGCGCACTCGCGGCGCGCTGGTTGGTAGCGTCGAGCCGGGCGGTCCTGCCGAAAAGGCCGGTATCGAGGCGGGCGACATCATCCTGAAGTACAACGGCCGGGATATTGAGAAGGCTGCGGATCTGCCGCGGATGGTCGGTGACACCAAGCCGGGTACGCGCGTGCCGATGCAGGTGTGGCGCAAGGGGCAGACCCGCGAGGTAATGATCACGGTGGCGGAGCTTGAGCCCGACACCCCTCGCGCCACGCCGCGCCGCGGCGACAAGCGCGGCGGAGGTAACGAAGAGGCACCCGCGCCGAAGCCGAATGCACTGGGCCTGATCGTCAACGACATCCCCGAGGCGCGGATGCGCGAGCTCAAGCTGAAGTCAGGGGTGGAGGTCGACACGGTTGATGGTCCGGCCGCTCGCGCCGGGATCCGTCCGGGCGACATCATCCTGCGACTCGGTGATACCGACGTGACCAGTGCGAGGCAGTTCAACGATCTCGTCAAGGGACTGGACAAGAACAAGATGGCTGCCGTGTTCGTGCGCCGCGGCGATGCTACCCAGGTGCTGACGCTGCGTCCCAATCAGACGCGCTGACCAGGCCCTGGATCGAGCCTTCAAACAATCGCGCCGGACAAGTTCCGGCGCGATTGTTTCGTGGTGGGTGCGTCAAACGTCATTTTGGCGCACCGCGCCCCGCGCCGCCCGAGTTCAATTCGCGGACGGAAGTCCTTGAAAATCCGGTAAAATCGCGGATTGGCGCGAGCTCCGTGCGCCCCAACTTTTTTGCTCCCGCGCCCGACAGATCTACCCATGAGCGCGCCGGTGCTTCCCAGAACGTTAGATGGACCACATTCGTAATTTCTCGATCATTGCCCACATCGACCATGGTAAATCCACCTTGGCCGACCGGATCATTCAGCGCTGTGGCGGGCTGTCCGATCGCGAAATGGAAGCGCAGGTGCTCGATTCGATGGATATCGAGAAGGAGCGGGGCATCACGATCAAGGCCCAGACCGCCGCGCTGAGCTACAAGGCGCGCGACGGCCAGGTCTACAACCTGAATCTGATCGATACGCCGGGACACGTCGACTTCAGCTACGAAGTCAGCCGCTCCCTGTCCGCATGCGAAGGCGCGCTGCTAGTGGTTGACGCCTCGCAGGGCGTGGAAGCCCAGACCGTTGCCAATTGCTACACGGCCATCGAACTGGGCGTCGAAGTCGTGCCCGTGCTGAACAAGATCGATCTGCCGCAGGCCGACCCGGCCAATGCGATCCAGGAGATCGAGGACGTGATCGGCATCGACGCACAGGACGCTACACCGTGCTCGGCCAAGACTGGCCAGGGCGTGGAAGACGTGATCGAGGCGCTGATCGCCAAGGTTCCGCCCCCCAAGGGTGACGCCGCCGCGCCTCTACAGGCGCTGATCATCGATTCCTGGTTCGACAACTACGTTGGCGTGGTGATGCTGGTGCGCGTGGTCAACGGCACGCTTCGCCCCAAGGACAAAGTTCTGCTGATGGCCACCGGCGCCCAGCATCTGGTGGAGCAGGTCGGTGTGTTCTCGCCGAAGTCGATCCAGCGAGATGAGCTGACGGCGGGGCAGGTGGGTTTCGTGATTGCGGGCATCAAGGAGCTGAAGGCAGCCAAGGTTGGCGACACGATCACCACTATGACGCGCCGCGCCGAAGCGCCGCTGCCGGGCTTCAAGGAAGTCAAGCCGCAGGTGTTCGCGGGGCTGTACCCTGTGGAATCGAATCAGTACGAGGCCCTGCGCGAATCGCTCGAGAAGCTGCGTCTGAACGATGCATCGCTGCAGTTCGAGCCGGAAGTCTCGCAGGCACTCGGCTTTGGTTTCCGCTGCGGCTTCCTGGGTCTGTTGCACATGGAGATCGTGCAGGAGCGTCTGGAGCGTGAATTCGACATGGACCTGATCACGACCGCGCCGACCGTGGTCTATCAGGTTCAGCAGCGTGATGGCACGGTGTTGACCGTCGAGAACCCGGCCAAGATGCCAGATCCGAGCAAGATCGAAGCCATTCTCGAGCCGATCGTCACGGTCAACCTGTACATGCCGCAGGATTATGTCGGCTCGGTGATGACGCTGTGCACGCAGAAGCGGGGCGCGCAGATCAATATGAGCTATCACGGCAAGCAAGTGCAGCTCACGTACGAGATCCCGATGGCGGAAATCGTGATGGATTTCTTCGATCGCCTGAAGTCGGTATCGCGCGGCTACGCATCGATGGATTACGAGTTCAAGGAATACCGGCAGTCGGATGTGGTGAAGGTGGATATCTTGATCAACAGCGACAAGGTCGATGCCTTGTCCGTGATCGTGCACCGTTCAAACTCGCAGTATCGCGGTCGCGAGGTGGCGGCCAAGATGCGCGAGATCATCCCGCGTCAGATGTACGACGTGGCCATCCAGGCCGCCATCGGCTCGAATATCATCGCGCGCGAGAACGTGAAAGCGCTGCGCAAGAACGTGCTGGCCAAATGCTACGGCGGCGATATCAGCCGGAAGAAGAAGCTGCTGGAAAAGCAGAAAGCAGGCAAGAAGCGGATGAAGCAGGTGGGGACCGTCGAAATTCCGCAGGAGGCCTTCCTGGCGATCCTGCAGGTGGACGACAAGTAAGCGCACCCCAGCGACGACACAACATCGACATCACTTGAAGCCGTTATGAATTTTGCACTGATACTTTTTGTGCTGGTGGTCATCACAGGCATAGCCTGGGTCGCGGACAAGCTGGTGTTCGAGCGACAGCGCCGGAGCGTGGCGCAACTCGCGCTGGCCGAATTCGATGCGCGTCGTAATGACATGCAGTCGATGCAGGGCGGCGCAGACATCGATCGCTCGCGTGCGCGTCTGGCGGAAGAGAAGCTGCGCCAACCGTGGTGGCTGGAATATTCGGCGAGCTTTTTCCCGGTGATCCTGGCGGTGTTCGTGCTGCGCTCGTTCGTGGTGGAGCCGTTCAAGATTCCGTCGGGATCGATGATCCCCACGCTACTGATTGGCGACTTCATCCTGGTCAACAAGTACGACTACGGCATTCGTCTGCCGGTCGTGAACAAGAAGATCATCAGCCTCGGCGAGCCCCAGCGCGGCGATGTCATGGTGTTCCGCTATCCGCGGGACGAGTCGCTCGACTACATCAAGCGCGTGATCGGCGTGCCGGGCGATGTGGTGCAGTACGAAAACAAGAAGCTGACGATCAATGGCAAGCCGGCCGAATACAGCCCGCTGCCGGATTATCTCGACGAAGAACGTCTGGCGTACTCGAAGCATTTTGTCGAGCAGTTGCCGGGCGGACCCCAGCACGGCATCCTGAATGACAATGATCGCCCCGCCTTCGTGGCCGGTGCCGATCCCGATTTTCCGTTCCGCGATAACTGCACTTACAATCAGCAGGGCGTGACGTGTAAAGTGCCGGAAGGTCACTATTTTGTGATGGGTGACAACCGGGATAACAGCCTGGATTCCAGATACTGGGGGTTCGTGCCTGATCAGAATATCGTGGGCAAGGCGTTCCTGATCTGGATGAATCTGGGTAATTTCGGGCGCGTGGGATCGTTCAAGTAACGCTCGTACGGTTTCACGCGGCGCAAGACACTCAAAAAAGAGGGAAGCGCAACATGGGTCAAAAGCGGTTGGGTTCACAGGGGCGGGTTCGTTTCGATGTGATTCATCGGGCGCGCGGGTTCTCGCTGGGATCGTTGCTTGTCGTTTTCATCATTGTGGGGGCGGTCGCCGTACCGGCGTTGAAGGTAATTCCAAGCCTGATCGAGTATTTCTCCATCAAGCGCGCCGTCAACTATGCCAAGGGTACTGGTACCAAACGTAGTGAAGTCGCAGCCAGTTTCGACAAACAGGCCACGATCGATCGCATTTCGTCGATCAAGGGCGAGGATCTGGATATTGAAGAGGACGAAACCGGGCGGATCCGCGCGGTCGGCTTCGAGTACCGGACCGAAGTTCAGATTTATGGTCCGTTGAGTTTTTTGATTACCTACTCGGGAACGCAGTAACGACATGACCCTCGACGCCTTGCAGCAACGTCTCGGCTACCGATTCAGCAAGCCCGAATTGCTGCAGCAGGCGCTCACGCATCGCAGCCATAGCGCCCAGCACAACGAGCGCCTGGAATTCCTGGGCGACTCGGTATTGAACTGCGCCGTGGCCGATATGCTCTTTGGCATGTTTGGCAAGCTCGACGAAGGCGATCTTTCACGGGTGCGGGCCAATCTGGTCAAGCAGCAGGCGCTCTACGAGATCGCCCAGATGCTGCAGCTTTCCGATGCGCTGCGTCTGGGTGAAGGCGAGTTGAAGAGCGGCGGTTTCCGCCGCCCCTCGATTCTTGCCGATGCGCTCGAGGCTATCGTTGGTGCCGTGTTTCTCGATGCGGGGTTCGACGCGGCGCGCGCGTTGATCCGCAAGCTGTATATCCCGATTCTGGAGCAGGTGGACCCGCGCACGCTGGGCAAGGACGCCAAGACGCTGCTCCAGGAGTATCTGCAGGGCCACAAGATTGCCCTGCCGCAATACAACGTCATCGCCACGCACGGTGCGGCGCACAGCCAGCAATTTGAAGTCGAATGCATCGTGCCTAAACTGGAGGTGCGCGTGTTCGGAACCGGCGCGTCGCGTCGCGCCGCCGAACAGGCCGCGGCCAAGCTCGCGCTCGACGAAGTCCAGAAGCTCGTGCCGCAGTTGCTCAAGCGCAGCCGTGCCGAACGTACGGGCAAGACGCGCAAGCAGCCGGTGCCGCCCGATCCCCAGTTGTCTCTCAGGTTGAAGGAATGACCGATTCTCTCCCTCCGCAGCAAGATGCGGCGGAACCCTCAGGTGCCGTGGCATTTCGCTGCGGCACAGTGGCCATCGTTGGCCGTCCGAATGTTGGCAAGTCCACGCTGATGAACGCGCTGGTCGGCCAGAAGATCAGCATCACGTCCCGCAAGGCACAGACCACGCGGCATCGTATCGTCGGTATTCAGACGACCGATGATACCCAGTATGTGTTCGCGGATACACCTGGTTTCCAGACCCGCCACGCCAGCGCGCTGAACCGCTCCCTGAACCGCGCCGTGACGTCGACGCTGTCGTCGGTCGATATCGTGCTATTTGTCGTCGAAGCCGGCTATTTTGGCCCCGATGACGAGAAGGTGCTGTCGCTGCTCCCCAAGAACGTTCCGGTGCTGCTGGTCTGCAACAAGCTCGACCGAATCGGCGAAGGCCGCAGCGAAGTCATGATGCCGTTCCTCGAGCAGATGGGGCAGCGTTTCCCGTTCCGGGAGGTGGTGCCGATGTCGGCCAAGACGCGCGATCATATCCAGCGTCTGCTGGCGATCATCCGGCCGTATCTGCCGGAAGGCGAGCCGATGTACGACGTCGATGCTATGACCGATCGCAGCGAGCGATTCCTGGCGTCCGAGATCATCCGCGAAAAGGTGTTCCGCTGGACCGGCGACGAACTGCCGTACACCAGCACTGTCGTGATCGACAAATTCGAGACCGAAGGGCGCCTGCGCAGGATCTTCGCGACGATCCTGGTCGAACGCGACGCGCACAAGGCGATGATCATCGGCAACAAGGGCGCCAAGCTCAAGCAGATCTCCACCGAGGCACGCCTGGATATGGAGAAGCTGTTTGATGGCAAGGTCTACCTGGAGATGTGGATCAAGGTCAAGAGCGGCTGGGCCGATAACGAAGCCGGACTGCGCGCCTACGGCTACGAGTGAGCAAGATGCCTGACGTGCGCCGCGCTGCCGCGCCGCGTGCGCGCAGTGCCGACCCGATTGCCGAGGAAGCGGCGGAGCTGCTGGGGTCTGGCGCGGTACCTGCCATGAACGCGGCGGTCAGCCCCTCGGTGGCGGCCGGCCGCGAAATGATGGATCGCGCGATGCGTATCGTTCCGGCTCGCTCGGAACTGCGCGTCACCAATGAGGCGGGCTTCGTGCTTCATGCGCATCCTTATCGCGAAACCAGTCTGGTTCTCGATGTCTTCACTCGCGATCACGGTCGCGTGGCCATGGTCGCGAAAGGGGCCAAGCGGCCGCATTCCGCACTGCGCGCGGTGCTGCAGCATTTTCATCCGATCGCCCTGTCCTGGACCGGCCGCGGCGAGGTCAAGACGCTGACCAAGGCGGAGTACGTGGGCGGCATGCTGCCGCTTTCCGGCGACGCGCTGCTTTCCGGCTTCTACCTGAACGAACTGCTGCTGCGCTTCTGTCCGCGCGAGGACGCGCATCCGACCCTGTTCCGCCACTACATGGCGACGCTGACGCGGCTGTCACATGGCGAGCCGGCCAGCTTCGTATTGCGCAGCTTCGAGCGGGTGCTGCTGCAGGAGACGGGGTTTGCGGTAGCGTTCGATCAGTGCCTCAGATCGGGCGAACGCGTGCAGCCGGGGCTCGATTACGTCTACCAGCCTGAGCGCGGGGTGCGGCGCACGCATGCGTCAGATCCGTCGAGCTGGCCCGTGGTGTCGGGACAGACGCTGCTGGATATGGCGCAGGATGATTATTCGCGTGCGCAGACCGTTTCGCAAAGCCGCGCACTGATGCGGTTCCTGCTGCATTATTATTTGCAGGGTGCGCCACTGAAGACGCGCCAGATCCTGATCGATCTGCAGTACCTTTAATATCCCAATTCTCCTGAGAGAAGCCGGCATGATTTTCCACGCGAACCCCGGTGTCATCGACCTCGGGGTCAATATCGACCACGTGGCCACGCTGCGCAACGCGCGCGGCACGGTGTATCCCGATCCGATCCAGGCAGCGCTGCAGGCCGAGGAGGCCGGCGCCGACCTGATTACGCTGCATCTGCGCGAGGACCGTCGCCATATCCGCGACGCCGACGTGCGCGCGCTGCGCCCGAAGCTGGCCACGCGCATGAATCTGGAATGCGCGATCACTTCCGAGATGCTCGACATTGCGTGCGAGATCAAGCCCCAGGACGTCTGCCTGGTGCCCGAGAAGCGCGAGGAAGTTACCACCGAAGGCGGACTCGATGTAGCGGGCCATTTCGAGCAGGTCAGCGCCGCATGCCGGCAACTGGCCGACGCGGGTATCCGTGTATCGCTGTTCATTGATGCTGACCCTGACCAGATTGTCGCCGCTGCCGCGTGCAAGGCGCCGGTAATTGAAATCCATACTGGCCGCTACGCCGATGCGCATACGGCGGAGGAGCAGGCAGTCGAGTTCCGCCGTGTGGCGGCGGGCGTGGAAGTGGGGCAGAAGCATGGTCTGATCGTCAACGCCGGCCACGGCCTGCACTACACCAACGTGCAGCCGATTGCTGCGCTGCCGGGGATCAAGGAGCTCAACATTGGTCACGCGATCGTTGCCCATGCGGTGTTTGCCGGGTGGCAGAACGCCGTGCGCGAGATGAAGGCCATCATGGTGGCGGCGCGCCTCGGTACCCGTTACCCGGTTCCCGGTCAGCCCGCGTGATCTACGGCGTCGGCACCGACATCATCCAGATTGATCGCGTGCGCGGCGTGATGGAGCGCACGCGTGGGCGCTTTGTCGAGAAGATTCTCGGGCCGCGTGAGATGAAGATCTATCTTGCACGCAAGGCGCGCTCGGAAAAGCGCGGCTTGGCATTCCTGTGCACGCGTTTCGCGGCCAAGGAGGCATTCTCGAAGGCCATCGGCCTGGGGATGCGCTGGCCGATGACGTGGCGTGCGATGGAACTGCTGAACCAGCCATCGGGCGAGCCCGCGCCGCATTGCACTGGCGAACTGGCGGAATGGGTGCGGGAACGCGGCCTGACCGTTCGTGTCAGTGTCAGTGACGAACATGAATATGCGGTCGCGTTCGCGATCGCCGAGCGGGGTGGTCAGCTGGCGGCCCCGCAATCCGAACCCGCTTCGAACTGAATTCGATATTCGATATGAACAAGAAAGTCTCCGGCAAGCGGCCGGGCCCGGTAGTGCTCGACGTCGTGGGCAAGGAACTCACCGCTGACGATGCGCGTCGCATTGCCCACCCGTTGACGGGTGGCGTGATCCTGTTTGCGCGCAACTTCGAATCGCGCGCGCAACTGGTGGCGCTGACGCGGGCCATTCGTGAAGTCCGCGACGATGCGCTCATCTGCATCGACCATGAAGGTGGCCGCGTGCAGCGCGCCAAAACCGATGGCTTCACGCACCTGCCGGCGATGTCCCGGCTTGGGGCGCTGTGGGACCGTGACGTGCTGGCTGCCACCAAAGTGGCGATGGCTTGCGGCTACGTGCTGGCGGCCGAACTGCGTGCCTGCGACATCGACCTGAGCTTCACCCCGGTGCTCGACCTCGACTATGGCCGCAGTGGTGTCATTGGCGATCGTGCGTTCCATGCCGATCCTCGTGTAGTGACCATGCTGGCCAACCATCTGACGCACGGACTGCTGCTGGCCGGCATGGCCAATTGCGGCAAGCACTTCCCGGGGCATGGCTATGTCGAAGCCGATTCGCATGTGGCCATTCCGGTGGACGAGCGCGGTCTTGATGAAATCCTGTCCCAGGACGCCCGTCCCTATGACTGGATGGGCCCGGCGCTAGCGTCTGTGATGCCTGCCCACGTGATCTACCCGACCGTCGATCCGAACCCTGCAGGCTTCTCGCGCTACTGGCTGCAGGACATCCTGCGGACCCAGCTTGGTTTTGAGGGCGTGATTTTCAGTGACGACCTCAGCATGGAGGGCGCGAGCGTGGCCGGTACCGTTACCCAGGCCGCACGTGCCGCGCTCGAGGCGGGTTGCGACATGGTGTTGATCTGCAACCATCCGGATCGCGCGGACCAGCTTTTGAATGAACTCGATGTGTCGATCGGCAAGGCCTCGCAGCGGCGCATCCGCAAGCTGTTCGGTCGCCGCAAGCCGCTGGACTGGAACAAGTTGCAGCAAGAAGGCGAATACCGCGCCGCGCTGCGCCTGCTGAAGGAACACGATCTTATCGCTTGAGCGACTCCGGCCGCCGGGTGGTGAATCGACACCACCCAGACATGAATCAGCAGGAATGGATCCGTGGAAAGAAAAAGGGCAGCCGAAGCTGCCCTTTTTTGCGTATGCCCTAAGAGATCTTAGTTGGCGCGGCTGCGGTATTCGCCGGTACGCGTGTCGATTTCGATCTTGTCACCGATGTTGCAGAACAGCGGCACTTGCAGTTCGAAACCGGTGTTGATCTTGGCGCCCTTGAGCACCTTGCCCGACGAGGTGTCGCCCTTGACGGCCGGTTCCGTGTAAATGATCTCGCGAACCAGCGTCGTCGGCATTTCGACCGAGATGGCCTTGTCGTTGTAGAACACCACTTCCACCACCATGCCGTCTTCGAGGTAGTTCAGCGAGTCGCCCATGCTGTCCTTCTCGACTTCGTATTGGTTGTACTCGGTGTCCATGAACACGTACATCGGGTCGGCGAAGTACGAGTACGTGCACTCGCGGCGCTCCAGCACCACGACTTCGAACTTGTCGTCGGCCTTGAAGACGGATTCGCCCGGGGCTTCCGTCAGCAGGTTCTTGTACTTCATCTTGACGACAGCGGCGTTACGACCTGACTTGTTGTACTCGGCCTTCTGAACCACCATCGGGTCGGAACCAATCATGAACACGTTGCCGACGCGGAGTTCCTGTGCGATTTTCATCTGAACTGTTTTCCTGAAAAAAATGGTCCGGGATCGTTGTAGGTGCCCGGAAATCGGTATGGCGAAGGGCGCAGCCGGCGTTTGCTGTTCTTGGGCCTTTGAACTTGGCTCGCCATAAAAATCAACCGGCTATTTTACCCGATTTTCGCAGAAGGCCACGAGATTCGCCGCCAGATCTCCCAAGTGCTGCAACTGCCGCTGCCAGCGGTCCATACCGGAAGTGAGGGCGGGTAATTGTGCCTGTAACGCCGCCCAATCCGGTGCATGGCCGTAGCCATTCCACGCGTGCGTGAAATTCGTCAGCGCGGCGGAAGCCTCGGGCACCACGCCGGAGCGTGAGAACCGGCCGAGCCAGGCGTCGAGCTTCTCGCGGTGCGCGTGGTCATCCTGGGGGTAGATGTGCCAGATCATTGGCTTGGCGGCCCAGTGCGCCCGCACGCATGAATCCTCGCCGCGCACGAAGTTGATGTCGCAGGCCCACAGCAGTTCATCGTAGTGTTCCTGGCGCACGAACGGGATGCATTGCATGGTCAGATTGCCGCGCTGGTGCGATTCACCCGGCTGTAGCGGCGCGCCGAGCCACCCGCCCGCCTGCGTGGCGGCCAATCCTTGTGGCACAAGGCATTGGACCGGCGTCGTGCCGTCGCGCCATTGTTCGAGTAGCGCAGGTAAGGCCGGGTTCGAATAAGCGAACAGGCTCGTCCGCAGGGCGCCTGCGATCGGCTCCACGCCCAAACGGTGCCAAAGCGTGGCTTGCGCGGCCGGGCTGTCCAGGAATGCCGCGCGTGATGCGCCGAGCATGGATTCGCGCAAGAGGCCTCCGGTGCCGTGTGCAAATCCCGGGAAGAAGAAGTACTTGGTCAGTGGCAGCCGGGAGTGGGGCGAGGCCATCGCATGATGTTCGCTCACCCAGGCCTCGGCGCTCAGGTATTCAAGATTGATCCAGACGGGTTTGCGATCGGCCGCGGCCATGGCGGCCTGCAACGGCTCGGGCAGATGGCAGGCAAAGGCCTCGATCACCACGTCGTGTGGCGTGACGGGCTCGAACGGTGCCTCCGGCTTTGGATCCCAGGTGTGCACGTCCACGCCGGCCAGCCGCTGGCGGGTGGCCGTCACATCAATCTCGGGTGCCAGTCGGGAAAAGCTGGTCAGGTCATCGACCCACAGTCGCACCGCATGACCGTGCTCCTGCGCCAGTTGGCGCGCCAGTCGCCAGCAGACGCCGATGTCGCCGAAGTTGTCGATGACGGTGCAAAAGATGTCCCAGGAACGGATTGGCATGACGATGACGGTGCCCGCCTGCGGAAAGTCCGGCGGGAGAATTGCTCTAAACTTGCGATTCTAGAGCGAGCGCCCCACGTTGGCGCGTTACGTCACACACTTTCCGTCCCCGATGCCCGAGCAGGAACCCGTCCCTCCCACCGAGACAACGTCGCCCGAATCCGATACCCCGGAATCGTCCGACGCGCCGGCGTTCGACCCGCGCCCGATCCTGGCGCGTATGCCGGGGTTGCCTGGCGTCTATCGCTACTTCGATGCCGACGGCAACATCCTCTATGTCGGCAAAGCGCGCGACCTGAAGAAGCGGGTCTCGAGCTATTTCAACAAGACGCAGTTGTCGCCGCGCATTGCGATGATGGTGGCCAAGATCGCGCGCATCGACACCACGGTGGTGCGGACCGAGGCGGAAGCGCTGCTGCTTGAGAACAACCTCATCAAGGCCCTGGCGCCGCGTTACAACATTCTGTTTCGCGACGACAAGTCCTATCCATTCCTCAAGCTGACTGGGCACAAGTTCCCGCGCATGGCGTACTACCGTGGCGCCACCGATCGCAAGCACCAGTATTTCGGGCCGTTCCCAAGCGCTCACGCCGTGCGCGAGAGCATGCAGATCTTGCAGAAGGTCTTTCAGTTGCGAACCTGCGAGGATACGGTTTTCAACAATCGCACGCGGCCGTGCCTGCTGCATCAGATCCACCGCTGCACCGGGCCGTGCGTCGGCGCGATCAGCGAGGACGACTACGCGCGCGACGTGTCGAACGCGGCGCGCTTCCTGCAGGGCCGCGAGACCGAGGTGCTTGAGGGTTTGCAATCCAAGATGGAAGCCCATGCGGTGCAGCTGGAGTTCGAGCAGGCTGCGGCGGTTCGGGACCAGATCGCCGCGCTGTCGACCGTGCTCAAGCGGCAGGCCGTGGAGGAAGTCGGCCAGGCGCGCGACATCGACATCCTGGCCGTGGCGGTGCAGGGTGGGCGTGCCTGCGTGAACTTGGCAATGGTGCGCGGTGGTCGTCATCTCGGCGACAAGGCGTATTTTCCGGCCCACGTCGACGAGGCGGCGATGATCGTGGAGGAGGGAGATGAGGTAGAAGGTAGCGCGCATGAAGGAGCGGCTGCCGATACGGATCAGTTGCCCATCGACCGCATCGCCGCTCGCGTGCTGTCCGCTTTCATGGTGCAGCACTATCTGGATCAGGCACCGCCGCCCATCGTGGTGGTGAGTCATCGGCCGGCCGATTCCGCCTTGGTCGAGGCGCTGTCGATGCAGGCGGGCCGGAAGATCACGCTGGTGCGCCAGCCTCAGGGTCAGCGCAAGACCTGGCTGGAGATGGCAGCGCAGGGTGCGGGCTTGGCGCTGGCTCGTCGGCTGGCAGAGCAGGGCAGCCAGGAGGCGCGCACGCGCGCGCTGGCCGAAACCATTGGCCTCGACCTGGAGGATCTGGCGACATTGCGCATCGAGTGTTTCGATATCAGTCACACCGCTGGCGAGGCCACGCAGGCATCGTGCGTAGTGTTCCATCATCACGAGATGCAGAACAGCGAGTACCGACGCTACAACATCGCCGATATCACGCCGGGCGATGATTACGCTGCGATGCGCCAGGTGCTGACGCGCCGGTACCAGAAGCTCGTCGAGCAACTGCAGGAGGCGGGTGGCGATCCGGCTGGCGATGGCGGCGACGGTGTGCCCCGCATGCCCCGCGTGGTGCTGATCGACGGTGGCAAGGGGCAGGTCGAGGTCGCGCGGCAGGTGTTCGAAGAACTCGGTCTCGATATCGGCCTGCTGGTTGGCGTGGCCAAGGGCGAGGGACGCAAGGTGGGTCTCGAGACGCTGGTGTTTGCCGACGGCCGGCCGTCGCTGGAACTGGGGCAGGGCAGCGCGGCGCTGATGCTGGTTGCGCAGATCCGCGACGAGGCGCACCGGTTCGCGATCACGGGTATGCGCGCGCGCCGGGCCAAGGCACGCACCACTTCGCGGCTCGAGGAAATCGAAGGCGTGGGGGCGCGCCGCCGGCAGAAGCTTTTGACGCGCTTCGGTGGTTTGCGGGGTGTGATGGCGGCCAGCATCGACGAGCTGGCCAGCGTTGAAGGCATTTCGCGCACCCTGGCCGAGGAGATCTACCGACAGTTGCACTGAGCCTCGCGTGCCCACGAATTGGGCGGTTTTCGGCCCGAAACTACGTGTCGGGTCCGAAATCGGCGACAATCGCGGCAATCGACATCGCAATCCGGCGTTGTCTGCCCGGGAACACACTGCCCTAGCACCGCCCATGCCACTTAACATTCCCATTCTGCTGACCTGGCTTCGCGTGGCCATGATCCCGCTGGTCGTCGGGGTTTATTACCTGCCCGAGGCCTGGCTGCCGATGCACACCAAGAACGTCACCGCGGCATCGTTCTTCGTCATCGCGGCAGTGACGGATTGGCTCGATGGCTTTCTGGCGCGGCGCTGGAATCAGACCTCGGCCTTCGGCGCCTTCCTCGATCCGGTGGCCGACAAGCTTATGGTGACAGCCGCATTGCTGTCGTTGCTGGCGCTGGGGCGGGTGGCCGACCTGATCGCGCTGATCATCATCGGGCGTGAGATCACGATTTCGGCACTGCGCGAATGGATGGCCCAGATCGGCGCTTCGAAGAGCGTAGCGGTAAATTTCCTTGGTAAGCTGAAGACCACCGTGCAGATGATCGCGATCCCGTTGCTGCTGTTCAACGACGCGCTGTTCGGTGTGGACGCATCGCTGCTTGGTGGCTGGATGATCTACCTGGCGGCCGTGCTCACGTTGTGGTCGATGTTCTATTACATGAAGCTCGCCTGGCCGCAGATTCGCGAGCGCAGCGAGGTCATCAGCGGGGCTCGGACACAAAAGTGAGATTTGCTGCAAAAAGTTGTTGACGAGCCGGATCGTCCTTTGCAATAATCTCGTTCTCGCTGCTGACGACGCAAACGAAAGCAGCAAGATAAGCGGTACATAGCGCGAAATGGCAGCATAAAGCTGCGCGTTTAAAAGAAGTTGCGCGATAGTCTGCTTTTCGGTAAGATGCAGGGCCCTGCGGGAGTAGCTCAGTTGGTAGAGCGCAACCTTGCCAAGGTTGAGGTCGCGAGTTCGAGACTCGTCTCCCGCTCCAGGTTAATGGCATCCGGTGACATGACGAAGCATGTGCAAGTCATCGGAATGGCAGCAAAGCTGCCACAGCAGTAAAAGTTGTACGCGGGAGTAGCTCAGTTGGTAGAGCGCAACCTTGCCAAGGTTGAGGTCGCGAGTTCGAGACTCGTCTCCCGCTCCAAATTTTGATCCACAGACTTCTACTGGGGTCTGTAGGTCATTGAAAAAAGGAGCTTCGGCTCCTTTTTTCATTCCAGCGAGTGCCACGGAAATCCACCCACAGCTACCGTTTTTGAGTGACCAAATAAGGCACAAGAATACGGGTGGGTCGGCTACCGGATAGTTGCTGGGGCTGAGCGGGGACCATGACGAGCATAGGGCCTAAGTCATTACTTAGGAGTCTCGAAATGGCGCTCTCTGATCTGACCGTCCGGCAGGCGAAGACCACCGGAAAACGCTACACCCTCTCCGACAACGACTGCCTGGGCCTGATGGTCTCAGCCGCAGGCGGCAAGTCATGGCAATTCCGCTACTACTGGCTGGGCAAGCAAAAGCGCCTGTGCCTGGGCGGCTATCCTGCTCTCAGCCTGCGCGAGGCCCGGATCGAGCGAGACAAGGCCCAGGCCCTGCTCGCCAGGGGGATCGATCCTCAGGTCGAGCGCGACCAGAAACGGCACGCGGCCAAGCTGGCGGGCGAATACACCTTCAAGACCGTCTTCGATGCCTGGGTCGAGCATCGCCGCAAGGAACTCAAGGAAGGCCGTCAAAGCACGCTGTCGCAGATCCTGCGCATCTTCAACAAGGACGTGTTGCCCACCCTGGGAAGAATGTCGATCTACGACATTCGCCGCCCCCAACTCCTGGGCGTCTTGGCGGCGATCGAGAAACGCAAGGCGTTCACCACCGCCGAGAAGGTCCGCACCTGGTTCAACCAGTTGTTCCGCTATGCCCTGGTCATTGCCGAGGGGTTGGAAGTCAACCCGGCCGCCGACCTGGACGTGGTGGCAGAGCCCAAGCCCCCCGTAGCCCACAATCCCTACCTGCACCTGCCCGAGATGCCCGAGTTCCTCCAGAAGCTCCGGCTCTACAACCCCCGTGGCTGGCAGACCCAGCTTGGCGTCCGGCTGCTGTTCCTGACCGGGGTGCGCACCGGCGAACTGCGATTGGCCGAACCCGAACAGTTCGACCTCGACAGGGGCTTGTGGATCATCCCACCGCAGATCGTCAAGCAGCTCCAGGATGAAATGCGCAAGGCAGGGAAGCGGCCGCAGGATGTGCCCCCCTATATCGTGCCGCTATCCCTGCAGGCCATCGAGATCGTGCGCTATCTCCTGGGGGTGATGCGGCCGGCGCAGAAGTACTTGCTGTCACACCGCAGCGAACTCAAGAAGCGCATCAGCGAGAACACCCTCAACAAGGCCGTGCAGCTCATGGGCTATGAGGGGCGCCTGACCGGCCACGGCATCCGCGGCACTATCTCGACGGCGCTCAACGAGATTGGCTACCCGAAGATTTGGGTGGACGCGCAGCTTTCCCATTCCGACCCCAACAAGGTGAGTTCGTCCTACAACCACGCCAAGTACGTTGAGCCGCGCCGTCGGATGATGCAGGACTGGGCCGATCGGCTCGACCTGCTCGAACAGGGCGAAGTGGAAGCCGCGAGCGCGCATCTGACCATCCGTATCGACGGGGTGCCGGCGATGGCAGAAGTGGAGGAAGCGGTGGATGCGACCCTCGCGATGGCCGAGCCCACTCCTCCCGGCGTCCCGCCCGTCGTGGCCACGCCTATTGTCGTAACCCCGAGCAACGGCGGCATCACGTTCCAGCGGCTGTCTCAGGTACCGCCGCCTCCGACGCATGCCCCAGAGCCGGAAGTGTCCGCGATCCAGCGCGAGCGCGAGGAAATGCTGACCATCTACGAGTCTCCAAGCAGCTTGCCGGTCCCGCTGTTCGGCAAGCTGGCCGGAAAGTCCAAGGACCAGATCAACCGCGAACTGAAAGCGGGCAAGTTGCTGTCCATCAGTTTGGGCAATCGGGGGCAGCGTGTTCCCGATTGGCAACTGGTGCCGCTCAAGCACAAGCTGGCCCAGGTGCTCATGAACCAGTGCCCGCACGCGGATTCGTGGGATCTGTACCGCATGCTGACCCAGCCGCACCCTGACCTGGGGGACCGCGCGGCCATTGATGCGGTCACGCCGACCAACGTGCCGGCGATCATCCAGGTCATCATGGGCGACTACCAGCACTATGCGGATATGCCCGAGGCCATTGCCCCGTACCCCATCCCCGAGGATGTGCGGCAAAGCGTTCGTCGGCTGGTGGATAGCGCAGTAGTTCTAGACGGAGCATAGGGCTCTCAAACCTTGCAGGGGCCTTGCGGCCCCTGCATTACGCTTGCACCGCCTCCACGAGTTCGCTCAGCGTGCGCGGTGCGGGAGCGAAGAACACGGCGCCGGTGTGCGCCGTCGAGAAATCGAGCAGGCGGTCGTGCATGCCTGGCGGATCGCCGAGGAACATGCGCTCCAGCATCTTCTGCGTCACCCACAGATGCCTGGAGTAGCCGATGAAGTAGGTGCCATATTCGCCCTGGCCGGGGCGGCCGAAGGGCATGTTGTCGCGCAGGATGTCGTGCTCGGTGCCGTCGTCGTCCACGATCGTGGCGAGGGTCTTGTGCGATTTCTGGCCGCTCGTCGCGTCGGGCAATTCGACATTGCTGACGATCTCCCGGCCGATGATCCGCTCTTGCTCGTCCTTGGCGAGCCGAGCCCACGGCTGCATTTGGTGCAGATACTTCTGCACCACCAAGTAGCTGCCGCCGGCGAACGCCTGATCTTCACTGCCGACCAGCGTCGAGGCGCCGATGTCGTGCCCGGTCGGGTTGGCCGTGCCATCGACAAAGCCAAGCAGGTCGCGGGAGTCGAAGTAGCGAAAACCGACCACCTCGTCGGCCACCGTCACGCTGCTGCCCAGTTGGTCCAGCAGCAGGCGCTCGAATTCAAAACAGAGGTCCTCGCGTTCGGCACGGATGTGAAAGAACAGGTCGCCGGGCGTGGCAGGCGCGGTGTGCTTGGCACCCTCGATGGGCACGAAGGGCCGTAGTTCCTTCGGGCGCTTCCCGGTCTGGAAACGGTCCCATAGCGCCGATCCCAGTGCAGTGATGCACGACAGCCGGCCGTTGAGATCGCGGAAGCCCACCGTTTTGATCAGGTCGTCCAGCCCGTCCAAGACGCCGGCGACCGCCTGAAGGGCCTCGTGGCCCTCGGCGACTGTCAACGTGAGAAACACCGCCGCGCGCGACAGCGGCGCATCGATGCTTTGCGAGTCAATTGGTACTCGATCCCAACCACTTCCAACCATTCGTGCCTCCAAAGACCATGTTAATTCATCATATTGCCAGAGATGGAAGCGCTATCACTGGCGCGCTAACAGGCGCGTGCCGCTGCAATTACCCGCACGCAGCCTCGGCGAGAGCGGGCTATGGGGTATTCGAGCAAGCCGCCCTGTCCCTGGCAACCAACATTGCCCTGTGCTCGAACCGCTCAGAAACAACATTGGCTCGTCCGTGGGGCCGCTGCAGATATGTCACGATCTCGTAGGGGCCGTCTGAAAGCGGTCGCATAGTGATCCCCCACGCATGGGCACGCTCAATGCGCGATTGCGCGGAGAGCCCCACTCCGTAGCCAGCGGTCACCCAAAGCGCCATCATCTCGAACGAAGTCACGTGCTGAATGCTCTGCTGGCTCAACGGAAGAAAGGACAGTCGCTGATCCAGCAGTAGGCAAGCCTCCGCCGGCCAGCGAAACACCGGATAGTCCAGAAGCTCGGCAAGCGTGATCTTCGCCTGGGCAACTAAGGGGGACCCCAGCGGCACTGCAACAGCCACGTTCTCCACCCAGAGCGGTTGGCTTTTCACGGCCGGAGCACCAGCGTTCCGAAGCGTCATTCCAGCGTCGTAGCGGCCTTCCTCAAGGCCCGTCAACAGATCATCGGCTGAGGTCTCAAAGAACGTGATGGTGACTTCTGGTTCCTCCGCGCGCTGTAGGGCAAGAAGCGTTGTGAGGCAAGAGGATGGCACTCCGGGCGCGATAGCAAGCCTGAAATGGGAAAACTGGCTGGTGGCGTCATGCATGAGGGCCCCCAATAAGCGATCTGTCCAGAAAGGCAAACCAGCGTTGCAGGAAAGAGTGAAGTTTAACGTCGTTATCTTTAACGTGGTTAATTGTGGCAGATTGTTTGACGCTTCTGCTAATGCAGAAATCAACAATTCAGCCAGGCCGTCCTTCTGGCACATCGACGTATGAATCCGAGTCGGCGTTAGCCTTCGGACAGGCCGTGCGCGCTGCGCGCGTCGCTCAAGGAGTCGCGCAAGACGAGTTCGCATCTCGGGCAAGCATTTCGCGTTCTCACATGGGTAAGATCGAGCGTGGTGAGCACGTGCCCACGCTTCCGCTCATACTGAAAATTTCTACGGCACTTGGAATAAGCGCGGCTGACCTGATGACGGCGACCGAACGCAATCTGCGTGCCGACACTGATCCCTGAGTGTCTAGCCTGCCAGGCTCCGTCAACCGTCCGAAGAGTCGCGAAGGCGAACGATAAATCGCTCCACCGAAGCCGATAAATTGCCGCCGTCGGGCCGAAGCAGGTAGGTGGTGATCACGGCAGAATCCATCGCCAAGGGGCGGATCACCACATCCGGCCGTTGGGAGATGGGAATCTTGGTCGCCGTCATGAAGCCGATGCCGTAGCCGGCGCCGACCAACGTGAGCATCATGTCCAGCGAGGACACTTCCTCGACAACATTCAGCTTGTGCTCCAACGTGTTGAGCAGCCGCTTGAGTTCGCGGCAATAGCCCTCGCATACCTGCGGGTCGCACAGGACAAGTGGATGGCCTTGAAGTTCTTGAAGTGGCACCTCCTTGTAGGTGAGCAATGAGTGACGAGCTGGCACCGCAATCACCAGCGGGTCGTGCCAGATTGGTTCGGCAGCGATACCGTCGCCGACATCGCCCGTGTGCGCGAACCCGATCATGAAGTCGCCCGAACGCAAGCCACGCACTTGCTCTGCCAGAAGCACTTCTGACAAGCGTATTTCGATCTCCGGCTCCTCGGCGCGGCAACGAGCCAGAAATGCCGACAGCCGTGGATCGATAGCCCCATCTGATACAGCGATGCGCAGGCTACCGCGCAAGCCCGATGCCACAGCCTTGGCATTTTCACGAGCCTGTTCCAGCACTGTGAATAGACGGCGAACATCTTGCAAGAAGACCGCGCCCGCCGCCGTTAGAACTGTTCCTCGTCGGTTTCGGTCGAAGAGCACTACGCCCAACTCGTCCTCAAGTTCCTTGATGGCTCGTGATAGCGGTGGTTGTTCGATATGCAGGCGCTCAGCCGCCCGCGTGAAATGTAGCTCCTCAGCAAGAACTACGAAGCAGCGAAGATGGCGCAGCTCCATAGGCCACCCTCCCGTTCCGACTTATCCAACACTGTGCTATCTCCCTATAGAAGTGACTGCCATTCTGGCGGCGGCGAGTTCGGCCACATCATTGGAAACTTCTGGCTGAATGAGCCAGGGCTGGGTTGACCGTGCGATGGCCCGAGGCAGGCACAACACCAGGCGAGCCTGATCAAGTCCGTGGGGTGATAAGGATCAGACGAAGGCTATCTCCAGCCACGCACGTCAATGGATGCCGTGCATCGTCCCCGTCTGACCCTTGGCCGATTGCGAACCAAGCGCTTGAACACGCTTGCGGTTGATCATCACCTGCGGATTGCTGAGGCTCTGCTCCTGGTCCGAGCCAAGGCAAGTACCCTGGGGCAGACGGCAAATGCCGGCGAAAATATTCGCCGGCTCCAGTTGCTGCCCGGAGACTGGCGGGACCAGAATGCCTCTCACCAGAAAGTGTGAGACATCCTGATGCTTAGCCCGCGCCGGATGCTTAATGCCGCACTGAACCATGCGGGTCGATGACGTACTTGTATGCAGAACCCGCGTCGAACTCTTTGTACGCGGCGGGCGCGTCTTCGAGCTTGATGAACTTAGTGTTCATCATCGGCGAAAGGTAAGGCATGCGATCGTTCAGTATCGCCCGCATTAACGCGTGGTTGTAGTTGGCCGTCGGAGATTGACCAGCCGACATTCGCGGCGACTTGATCCAGGCGTTGGACCATTCCAGATCCATATGGCCTTTCTTGGCTTTCGGGTCTTTCGAGATCGGGTTTGCGCAGTACACACCGACCGTACTGGTCATTCCGCCGAAGCGGACATATTTGAGCATTGCGTTGGTAACAGCGCTCTCCACGATCTTGTCAGCCTCCGCGCCAAACCCGCGGCAGTCCACACCAACATAGTCGATGACGCGATCCACCTCCCTGTGCCCGGTAATGCGTTCGAGATGCTCCTCGATCGGCACGCCGTCGGAAAGGTTGATGGTTTCCACGCCGTGTGGCTTGAGAAGGTCCAGCCGCTCTTGAATGTAATCGGCAACGATGATGGCGCCTGCACCCAGAAGTCTGGCGCAGGCGGCACCCGCTCTGCCGACCGGCCCGGCACCGAAGATCAGGATGTTTTCGCCGACGACGTAGGCCGGCGCGGCTGGCCAGTCTGGGCCAGCGAACCCATGGAAAGCTGTGGGTAATACGTCAGAGAGAAGGGTCAGGTCGCGGATTTTTTCCATGGCGGCATCCTTGTCAGAGAAGCGAAGGAGATTGAAATCCGCATACGGTACGAAGAGATAATCACCTTGCCCCCCCGTCCAGCCACCGAGGTTGAACCCGTAGGCTCCGCAGTCGATTTCGGGGTTGGTGTTCTCGCATACATCGGAGCGCATATGCTTGCAGTTGTAGCAACGCCCACACCCCACATTGAAGGGAACGGAAACGATGTCGCCCTTCTTCACGACTTCGACGTCTGATCCCACTTCGATCACTTCGCCGGTCATTTCATGGCCCATGGTCATTCCCTTGGGAACAGCAAACGAACCGCGATAAATGTGAAGGTCGCTGCCACAGATATTTGTGGTAACTATTTTGAGGATAGCGCCATGGGGTGCGCTTTTCCCTTGAGGGGTTATCAGCTCTGGAAATTTGAAGGTGTTGACCTTCATTTCCAAGGGCTTCTCGAAAGTCACGATTCGGTTACCGGTCGGAGTCATTTCGTCACCTCTGTGCGTTAATGTTTCCATCTTCTAAATCGAAGTGGGAAACGAAATTTACCGCTGTCAAGAAGAACGATCGTGGTATTGCCTAGCCGTTGGCCGCGTCTCCTTCTGCGGTCTTGACAGCATCGGATCAAGCTCAGAAGTGGTCAAACTGGAATAATCTATGTGCAGATAGGCACGATCTATCTACGCGGGATCGTCGAGCCGTGCTCGTCTCCTAGCCGGGAGAGGGCAACGATCATCGCTACATCGCGCCTCCTAGCTTGATCTAGGAACAGTCAGCTCGACCCAGCGAGACATGAGGAGGCCGCATGCAGCAGGTACTCCTGCCCCCCCGAGTTGCCCCTGGACCTAGTGGCCTTCGATGGGTTGCTCAGCACGTGGCGCCTGTTAGCGGCGCACACGGCATGCCTGCAATCTTCGCCTGGTTGAAGCAATACAGAGTTGCTCTTCAAGACTCGCTATTTCAGGGGGCTTTGAGATGAGTCTGCTTTGGGCTGGAACCGACGATGGATCGATATAACGGATTGAAGAGTGGTGGCGAGTTCGGGGGTGTGCACCATTTCGAGCAATGCACGCGATGACGGTGCCTCGAACGCATTTTTCCCAGCAACGAATCCGACATTTGAGTGCGACATTGGTCCATTGATTGCGATTGCGTGGAGATTTGGAATGTGCGCGAGTTGGCCGGCGAGAGATTGCGGAAGAACTGCCGAATATTTTCCTGTCGCCACGTGTGCCGATAGCACGTCAATTGAATCAGTGCGAATAGTCTGCGCGGTACATTGCATCAGCCTATCTTGAATGGGTTCAGGTACTGCCGAGTTCAGCACGCAGAGTTGTCTATTGAGAACATGGTCCCACGTTGTGCTTCGGGGTTGCTGTGTTCTCGCGGCGTGAAAAAGGAAAATGCGTTCACGGTACAGAAGGTGAGTATCGAAGTCTTCCCCTGGGATATCCTCCAAATGCATGAGTGCGATATCCAAATTGTTTTCTCGAATCGCCTGTAGCAGGGAAGAAGCGCCGGAAACCAGAACTGATTGTTGAAGTAAGGGTGTTTTTTCAGCAAGGGCGATGCTTAATGTGGGCGCTACACCGGCAGTTCCTGGGAGTATCCCTAGCCGGAATTGCCCCTCTATACCTCGCCGTAGTGCGGAGAGTTCTCGCTCCAGCCCTTTGCAGTCGTCATACATCTGCTGAGCCCAAGACAGTACGCGCATCCCTTCAGAAGTGAGGCCGTCATAGCGTCGGCCATGACGCACGATCTCGACACCCATGTCTTCCTCCAATTGCTTAATGCCCGCGGAGAGTGTCGGCTGAGAAACATTGCAGCTTTTGGCCGCGTTGCCAAAATGGCCTTCACGGTGCAAAGCAAGCAAGTATTCAAAGTTTCTTACGATCATATATTTTCTTCTGATAAAGTTGATTGGATTTTATACTTTCACGAAAAACCCTGCGCACGCTTCGATCCGCGTCCAACCTTGGGCACGTAGCTGGCACGCATGAAAGGCTGCCGCGCGCAGTGTCCATACAGTAGGTTCGACTCGTCATCGACGGTCAGCACCACAACGCACGGGACAGCCAATAGCGCGAACACAGGTGCTTTGCGCTGTGGGCGAGTCGTCCTCATGTAGCTTAGGGAAACTTATATGGACGCCTCCCGAAGCTCAATGGGGTAGTCATGCTGACGTATAGGTAGGAGCAGTCTTATATCCGGCCTGTTTGTGCAGGCCGACAAGCCTACTGGCCCTGATGGAATCCGCTGACGAGGCCCTCATCTGAAAATCGAGCTGATGGTGTGCCCATAGCTCATATTCCCTACCAGGTTTACCTCGTCACGGTCTGACCTATTTCGCCATCACGTATCTACCGCGTGCGCTCCTTGTGAAGCCTTTTGTCTATAAGCTTTTTCAATGCCCTACAGGGCATGCCGTAAAGAGTTCTGCGCGATATCGGGAGCCTTTGACCAGCACAGCCCAAACGGTTCTCGCGAGTTTATTGGCAACTGCGGCCACCACCACGTTATACGGTCGCCTGGCAAGCAAGCGCTCAACCCACTCAGACTTCTGCCCCCTGGCAATGATTGAGCGGGCACCATGCATAAACAGTGTTCGCAGATAGGTGTCACCGCGCTTGCTCAGCCCCAGTTGCCGAACTCGACCACCTGTGCCTGTCTGTCGAGGAACCAGTCCCACCCAAGCGGCAAACTGCCGACCGGAGCGAAAGGTTTTGGCATCGCCCAGCGAGGCAACTGCGGCTGTGGCCGTCAACAAGCCTACTCCGGGGATTTCTGCAATTTTTTGACAATCGAGACGCTCACGCATGCAGTGTTTCAAACGGAGTTCAATCGCTTGGATTTCTTCGTCCAGCCGGATTACCCGTGCCCACTGCTCGCGCAGACTTTCCAACAGCACATGGGGTACTTGATTTTCCGCATCGACGAAGGCGTTAGGCACCGCCTTGGTCAGCGGGGTGTAGCCTTCCGGCAACACAATCCCGAACTCATAGAACAAGCCGCGCAATGCATTGCTTTGCATAATGCGAAATTTCAGCAGTTGAGCGCGGATGCGGTGCAGCGAGAGGATGGCCTGCTGATCAGCTTGTTTGATTGCGACTTGGTGGGCGTCGGGCTGCTGCACTGCTGTCCATATCGCTTGGGCATCAGCCGCATCGGTCTTGTTCCTGAGTACGAATGGGCGTACCGAGCGAGGAGCCAGTAAGCGCACCTCATGCCCCAACTGCTGAAGCTGGCGCGCCCACCAGTGCGCACTGCCACAAGCCTCCATCGCTACCAAGTAGGGCTGACGCTCGGCGAAAAACGCCAAAACCTCTTCACGCCGCAGCTTGAAACGTTCGATTTTTCCGGAGCGCTGATCGACGGTATGCAGTTGGAAAACCTTCTTGGCGATGTCCATACCAATCACACTCTGTTTCATGGTGGATCCTCCTGTTAGAGGTGTTCTTGCTGTTCACACGCGTTACTTTGACACTTGTATATCGGGGCCGCGAGATCCGCTTGTCGTGCACAGTGCGGCGGTCGGCCCGCTGCCGGGGGGAGGCGTCCATACCATCTGAAGAAGACTTCCAGATTTTGGCAAAATACCCGGATTCCACCCGCTGAGTTTCCCCATGAAGCAGATGACCTTCGCTGACGCCGAGTACGCCGGTAAGCGCAAACAAACCCGCAAAGAGTTGTTCCTGATCGAGATGGATCGGGTGGTGCCGTGGAAGGGTTTGATTGCCTTGATCGAGCCGCATTATCCCAAGGGTGAAGGCGGTCGTCCGGCCTATCCGCTGATGGCGATGCTGCGCGTGCACCTGATGCAAAACTGGTTCGGTTACAGCGATCCAGCGATGGAAGAGGCGCTGTACGAGACCACCATCTTGCGCCAGTTCGCGGGGCTGAGCTTGGAGCGTATCCCCGATGAAACCACCATCCTCAACTTCCGTCGTTTGCTGGAGAAGCACGAACTAGCCGCCGGCATCTTGGCTGTCATCAATGGCTATCTGGGCGACCGAGGGCTGTCGCTGCGCCAAGGCACGATCGTCGATGCCACGCTGATCAATGCGCCGAGTTCGACCAAGAACAAGGACGGTAAGCGCGACCCGGAAATGCATCAGACCAAGAAGGGTAACCAGTACTGTGTGTCACGAACACAGGTCGTATGACCTGTGATGCTGTACCGAAGATGGAAGTAGGCCTTCCGAAGTCGGCTTGCAGGAGCAGGCTTCAAACCACCCGGTGCTGCTGCATCCAAAAGGTGCGGTGGTGAGCAACCGAGGAAAAGTCATCCCATGATGATGGCAGGTGAGTATGGAGAAGATGAGCGAAAGCAAACCGTCCGATGACGCATCGTTATTCCCTAAAGTGCTGTCGAAACTGAGGTTGAGTACTGGCTTCAGGACGAGTTGGGGCGTTACCTGCTTACGGCCCCAGTGGCAGCCGGTGTAAAGGCGGCATGATCTCCATACAGGCTTGGGTACGGAACGTGAGAACCTTGTTCCAGATGCAAAGGAAAATGACAAATGGCTAAAACCATGAGGAAGAATACCAATGCTGGAATGAGGGGCGGAGCCTCCTGTAGTAGTGATGAAGCCTTTGTAATGAAGGCGGAGCGAAGGGGAGGCGTTATCCTGTCAACGAACGCTGTCAACCTCAGGGGATGAGTGGCGTGAGTTCGAACAAACCTTACAACATAGCGCGTGATATGGGAGGCCTATCAGCAGGTCAGAACCAACCGGGGAGCTGCTGGAATCGACGATGAGACCATTGCCGATTTTGAGCGGAACCTGCCGAAGAATCTTTACAAGCTATGGAATCGAATGTCGTCGGGGTCTTATTTCCCGCCGCCGGTCAAGGTTGTTGAGATACCGAAGGCATCGGGGGGTATACGCAGGCTGGGAGTGCCTACGGTCAGCGACCGTATCGCACAAACTGTAGTCAAACTCCTCATCGAGCCGAAGCTGGATGCGCTTTTCCATCCGGACTCATATGGATACCGACCAGGGCGTTCAGCCAAACAGGCCATAGCGATCACACGCGAGCGCTGCTGGCGATACGACTGGGTGGTGGAGTTTGATATCAAGGCGGCTTTTGATCACAT